>NZ_JACHJU010000004.1:0-300000 GCF_014203795.1 Streptosporangium album
CCCGCACCCCATCGAGCTGCCCGAGCAACTCCTCAACGGCCCCAACCTCACCCGCCACGACCACAGATGTGGGGCCGTTGACCGCCGCGACCGACACCCGGCCACCCCAGGCCGCGAGCCGCTCCTCCACCTGCTCCACCGGCAGCGCCACCGACGCCATCGCCCCCAGCCCGGCCAGCCGCTCCCCGATCAGACGGCTCCGCAAGGCCACCACCCGAGCCCCATCGGACAGCGACAGACCGCCCGCCACCACGGCTGCGGCGATCTCACCCTGCGAATGCCCAACCACCGCATCGGGGTGCAGGCCGAGCGATTCCCACACCGCCGCCAGCGACACCATCACCGCCCACGACACCGGCTGGACCACATCCACCCTGTCCAAGTCGCCCCCGCGGATCACTTCCAGCAACGACCAGTTCACGAACGGCTCAAGAGCCGCCGCACACTCCGCCATCCGCCCCGCGAACACCGGCGACTCCTCCAGCAGCCGCCGACCCATCCCCACCCACTGCGCCCCTTGACCAGGGAACACCCACACCGACTTCCCATCGACGTCGGCCACACCGCGCACGACGCCGGCGGCAGCCTCACCCGCCGCCACCGCACCCAGACCGGCCAGCAGCTCCCCGCCGACCACCACCGCACGGTGCTCGAACACCGACCGCGACGACACCAGCGCATACCCCACATCCACCGGATGCAGACCGCCACGCACATGCGCCATCAGACGATCCGCCTGTGCCCGCAACGCCCCGGCAGTCCTGCCCGACACCACCCACGGCACCACGCCCGCCGCAGGCTCGCGATCCTCCGTTACGACTTCCGGCCCTTGCTCGAGGATCATGTGCGCGTTGGTGCCGCTGATCCCGAACGACGACACACCAGCCCGGCGCGGACGACCGGTCTCCGGCCACTCGGTGGCCTCGGCCAGCACCTCCACCGCGCCCGTAGTCCAGTCCACATGCGAGGACGGCGCATCCACGTGCAACGTCCTGGGCAGCACCCCGTGCCAGAGCGCCATCACCATCTTGATCACACCAGCGACGCCGGCCGCCGCCTGCGAGTGCCCGATGTTCGACTTCACGGAGCCGAGCAGCAGCGGCCGCTCCCGACCCTGACCGTAGGTGGCAAGCAGCGCCTGAGCCTCGATCGGGTCACCCAGGACGGTACCCGTCCCGTGCGCCTCGACCGCGTCCACGTCAGCGGGAGCGAGCCCGGCATTGGCCAGCGTCTGACGGATCACCCGACGCTGCGACGGCCCGTTCGGCGCCGTCAGGCCGTTGGACGCGCCGTCCTGGTTGATCGCGGACCCACGCACGATCGCCAGCACCTGGTGCCCGTTATGCTGAGCGTCCGACAGCCGCTCCAGCATCACCAGACCGACACCCTCGGACCAGCCGATACCGTCCGCCGAGTCGGCGAAGGCCTTGCACCGGGCGTCAGGCGCCAGCCCACCCTGCTCGTTGAACTCGGCGAACGCCCCCAATGTCGCCATCACCGTCGCGCCACCGGCGAGGGCCAGCGAGCACTCGCCGTTGCGCAGCGCCTGTGCCGCCATGTGGATGGTGACCAACGACGACGAGCACGCGGTGTCCACCGTGACCGCCGGGCCCTCCAGCCCGAAGGTGTAGGAGATCCGCCCGGACGCCACACTCGCCAGATGGCCGGTCATGATGTGACCGCGCGACTCTTCCCCGGGAACGTAGTCCGTCCCCACGGAGCCGATGTACACACCGGTGGCGCTGCCGCGCAACGCGTCCGCCGCGATGCCGGCGCGCTCGAATGCCTCCCAGGCGACCTCCAGCAGCAGCCGCTGCTGCGGATCCATCGCCAGCGCCTCACGCGGCGAGATCCTGAAGAACTCCGCGTCGAACTCGGGCGCGTCGAAGATGAACCCGCCCTTCAGCCCGAAGTCACCGTAGCTCTGCCAGCCACGGTCGCTCGGAAGCGGGGTGATGGCGTCCTGTTCCTCGATGACCAGCCGCCACAGATCCTCCGGAGAGCTCACCCCGCCGGGGAAGCGGCACGCCATCGAGACGATCACGATCGGGTCATCCGTCATCGGGGCAGCGGCCACGGGCACCATGACGTCACCGTGCGTGCCCAGCACCTCGCTCAACAGGTGCTCGGCCAGAACGATCGGGGTTGGGTAGTCGAAGATGGCCGTGGACGGCAGGCGCAGCCCGGTGGCGGTGTTGAGCCGGTTGCGCAGCTCGATCGCGGTGAGGGAGTCGAAGCCCAGCTCGCGGAACTCGCGGCGCGCCTCCACGGCGTCCAGCGAAGGATGCCCGAGGACGGCGGCGGCCTGAGCCCGGACCAGGTCGACGACGAACCGGACGCGGTCAGCCTGCGTCAGACCGGCCACCTGCCGCAACAGCACCCCGTCACCGGCGGGCGCCGACGATGCCGTACGGCGGGCGCCGCGCACGAGGCCGCGCAGCAGCGGCGGGATCTGTTCCTGCGGCAGGGACGGCGGGTTCAACCGCACCGGCACCACCAGCGGCAGATCCGAGCCGATCGCGGCATCGAACAAGGCCAGCCCCTGCTCGGTGGTGATCGGCGGCATCCCGGCAGCGGTCATCCGCTGCACATCGGCCCGGGACATGCCGCCGGTCATCCCGGTGGCCCGCTCCCACAGCCCCCATGCCAGCGACAAGCCCGGCAACCCGTGCGCCCGGCGCTGGGCCATCAACGCATCCAGCCACGCATTCGCAGCCGCGTAATTGCCTTGCCCGGCGCTCCCCATCACCCCAGCAAAGGAGGAGAACACCACAAACGCGGCGAGATCCGGGTCCTGGGTGAGTTCGTGCAGGTGCCAGACGGCATCGACCTTCGGCCTCAGGACGGTGTCCAGCCGTTCCGGTGTCAGTGAGGCGATCGTGCCGTCATCCAGCACACCCGCCGCGTGAATCACCACGGTCAGCGCACGCCCGGACAGCAGCGCCGCCACCTGGTCTCGGTCGGCCATGTCGCAGGCGGCGATCTCGACGTCTGCGCCGTGAGCGATCAGCTCGGCCTGCAGCTCCGCCGCTCCAGGAGCGTCGAGTCCCCGCCGGCTGGTCAGCAGCAGATGCCGCACCCCGTGCTCGGCCACCACGTGCCGAGCCACCTCAGCACCCAGACCACCCGTGCCGCCGGTGATCAGCACCGTCCCATCCGGATCCCACCGGCGCGGCATCGTCAACACGATCTTGCCCGTATGCCTGGCCTGACTCATGAACCGGAACGCCTCCCGGCCGCGTCGCACGTCCCACGCCGTCACCGGCAACGGCCGCAACTCACCAGCCGCGAACAACCCCATCAGCTCGATCAGGATCTCGCGCAGCCGATCGGTGCCCGCATCCAGCACATCGAACCAGCGATAAACCAACCCCGGGAACCGGTCCGCGTCACGGATATCGAGCTTGCCCATCTCGACGAACCGGCCCCCCGGACGCAACAACCGCGCCGAGGCATCGACGAAATCCCCGGTCAACGAATTGAGGACCACGTCGATCCCCCGCTCCCGGCGGAACTTCTCCTCGAAGTCCAGATCCCGCGAGGAGGCGATGTGATCGTCCGGGATACCCAGCGACCGCAGCACATCCCACTTGGCCGGACTCGCCGTGGCGAACACCTCCACACCCAGCCGCTGCGCCAGTTGGATCGCCGCCATCCCCGCACCGCCCGTGCCGGCATGCACCAGCAACGACTCACCAGCCCGCAACCCGGCCAGATCCATCAACCCGTAGAAGACCGTCAGGAACACCACCGGGATCGTCGCCGCCTCCTCAAACGACATCCCATCCGGAATCTTCACCAGTAGCTGATCACCGGCCACCACAACCGGGCCGAAACCGCCCTCGACCAGACCCACGACACGGTCCCCGGGCTGCAGGCCGGCAACTCCGGGACCCACCTCCAGGACCACCCCGGCCGCCTCGCCGCCCATCAAGCCGACCTTGTCCTGGAACCAGCCCAGCGCATTCAGCCCATCCAGCAGATCCCGGAAGTTCACCCCCGCGGCATGGACCTCAATCCGCACCTGCCCAGCAGTCAGCGGAGCAGCGGCCTGCGGGAACTCCAGCAGCTCCAGCGCATCCAGACTCCCCTTAGCCCGGCTCCCCAACCGCCACGCCACCCCACCCGACGGCGGCAACAACCCCGCCCCCGACCCCAGCACCGCCAACCGCAGCACCCGAACCTGCCCAGCCCGCACCGCCACCTGCGGCTCACCCGAAGCCAGAACCCCAGCCAGCGTCTCCGGCTCTAGATCTGCGCCCACATCCAGCAGGACGAAACGACCCGGATCCTCCGACTGCGCCGACCGCACCAACCCCCACACCGCCGCAGCGGCCAGATCCTCCACGGGCTCACCGTCGCTCGCCGAGACAGCGCCCCTAGTCACGAACACCAGCCGCGAACCTTCCAGCCGCTCATCGGCCAGCCACTCCTGCAGGAGTCTGAGCACCGAAGCGGCCACCTCATGCGCACCGGCCACCACATCCACGCCCAGCCCGGCCACCCCAGCCAGCACAACACCGGGAACCGGCCCGGCCGAGGCCAGCGCCGACAGATCCCGATGAACCTCGACCGGCCACGCCTCCACAAGATCCGGCCCCAACCCCTCAAGACCGGCCACCGTCACATCGGCCACAGGCAGGTCGGCGAGCGTGGCCCACTCCAGCCGGAACAGCCCATCCCGCTCCGACACCCGACCACCCGCAGCGGCGAGCTGGTCCGGCGAGAACGGACGCAACACCAACGACCCCACCGACAACACCGGCTCACCAGCGGCATCCACCGCCGTCAACGCGACCGAATCGACACCCGTCCCGGCCAGCCGCACCCGCAATACGGACGCCCCGCTCGCGTGCAGGCAGACTCCACCCCACGAGAACGGCAACCGGCCACCCTCCACCGGCTCCAGCCCCACGAACGGAACCGCATGCAGCACCGCATCCAGCAAAGCCGGATGCACCCCGAACAACCCCGCGCTCGACGAAGCCTGCTCAGGAAGAACAACCTCGACAAACACCTCACCATCCCGGCCTTGCCAAGCCGCCCGAAGCCCCTGGAACACCGGCCCGTACTCGAACCCACCAGCCGCCAGGTCCCCATAGACCCCGTCCACGTCGATCACGGACACACCCCGCGGCGGCCATTCCCCGACATCGAACCGCTCCCCTGCCGAACCCCCTGCCGCCAGCACGCCGACCGCGTGACGCACCCACGGCGCGTCATCCCCGGCCTCGGCCGCTCGGGCGTAAATGCTCAGGCTCCGGTGGCCGTTGTCCTGCGCGGCGCCTACCCACACCTGCACCGCGACCGCATCCCGCTCACCCAGCACCAGCGGAGCCGTCAAGGTCAACTCCTCGACCACCTCGCACCCGACCCGATCCCCGGCCCGGATCGCCAACTCCAGGAACCCAGTCCCCGGGAAGATCACCGTCCCCGCCACCGCATGATCAGCCAGCCACGGATGCGACCCCAGCGAGATCCGACCGGTCAGCAGCACGCCGTCCGAGTCCGCCAGGCCGACAGCCGCGGCCAGCAGGGGATGCCCGGCAGTCGCCAACCCCGCCGCCGTCACGTCTCCAACTCGCGGGCCCGTGCCGTCAGGCCAGTAGCGCTGGTGCTGGAAGGCGTAGGTGGGCAGATCCACCCGGCGCCCACCGGCCAGCACACTCTGCCAGTTCACCTCGGCTCCGCGGACGGACAGTTCGGCCGCCGAGGTCAGCATCCGGTCCAGGCCGCCGTCGTCGCGGCGCAGCGTGCCCGCGATCACAGCCTCCACACCGGCCTCGTCCACGCACTCCCCGATGCCGACCGTCAGCACCGGATGCGGACTCACCTCGACGAACACCCGATGCCGCTGCTGCAGCAACTGCCCCACCGCCGGAGCAAAACCCACCGTGCGGCGCAGGTTCTCACACCAATAGGCGGCATCAAGCTCCGGGCCTTCCAGCCACCCGCCGGTCACCGTCGAGAGCATCGGCACCCGCACCCGCCGCGGCGACACCTCCGCCAGCACCTGAGCCAGCTCTTCCCGAATCTGGTCCACCTGCGCCGAATGCGAGGCGTAATCCACCGCGATCCGCCGCACCCGCACCCCATCGAGCTGCCCGAGCAACTCCTCAACGGCCCCAACCTCACCCGCCACGACCACAGATGTGGGGCCGTTGACCGCCGCGACCGACACCCGGCCACCCCAGGCCGCGAGCCGCTCCTCCACCTGCTCCACCGGCAGCGCCACCGACGCCATCGCCCCCAGCCCGGCCAGCCGCTCCCCGATCAGACGGCTCCGCAAGGCCACCACCCGAGCCCCATCGGACAGCGACAGACCGCCCGCCACCACGGCTGCGGCGATCTCACCCTGCGAATGCCCAACCACCGCATCGGGGTGCAGGCCGAGCGATTCCCACACCGCCGCCAGCGACACCATCACCGCCCACGACACCGGCTGGACCACATCCACCCTGTCCAAGTCGCCCCCGCGGATCACTTCCAGCAACGACCAGTTCACGAACGGCTCAAGAGCCGCCGCACACTCCGCCATCCGCCCCGCGAACACCGGCGACTCCTCCAGCAGCCGCCGACCCATCCCCACCCACTGCGCCCCTTGACCAGGGAACACCCACACCGACTTCCCATCGACGTCGGCCACACCCCGCACGACCCCGGCCCTGGGCTCACCGGCCGCGACCGCACCCAGACCGGCCAGCAGCTCCCCGCCAATCACCACCGCACGGTGCTCGAACACCGACCGCGACGACACCAGCGCATACCCCACATCCACCGGATGCAGACCGCCACGCACATGCGCCACCAGACGACCCGCCTGTGCCCGCAGTGCCTCTTCGGACTTCGCCGACACCACCCACGGCACCACACCGCCGGCCGTACCAGCAGGCACCACACCGCCGGCTATACCAACAGGCTCCACAACCTGCGGACCCTGCTCCAGGATCACGTGCGCGTTGGTGCCACTGATCCCGAACGACGACACACCAGCCCGGCGCGGACGACCGGTCTCCGGCCACTCCGCCTGCTCGGTCAGCAGCTCGACGGCACCAGCCGACCAGTCCACATGCGAGGACGGCTCGTCGACATGAAGCGTCCTGGGCAGCACCCCATGCCGGAGCGCCATGACCATCTTGATCACACCCGCGACACCGGCAGCTGCCTGCGTGTGACCGATGTTCGACTTGATCGACCCCAGCAACAGCGGCCGCTCCCGATCCTGCCCATAGGTCGCAAGCAGCGCCTGCGCCTCGATCGGGTCACCCAACGTGGTCCCGGTCCCATGCCCCTCCACCGCATCCACATCAGCCGAGGTAAGCCCCGCACCAGCCAGCGCCTGACGGATCAACCGCCGCTGGGAAGGCCCGTTCGGCGCCGTCAGGCCGTTGGACGCACCGTCCTGATTGACCGCAGACCCACGGACAACGGCGAGCACCCGATGCCCGTTACGTTGAGCATCGGACAACCGCTCAAGCACCACCACCCCGACACCCTCGGACCAGCTCACCCCATCGGCCGCCTCCGAATACGACTTGCACCGCCCGTCACCGGCAAGCCCACCCTGCGCACTGAAGTCGATGAACGGCCCGGGGTTGGCCATGACGGTCACGCCCCCGGCCAGCGCCAGCGAGCAGTCACCCCCACGCAACGCCTGCACAGCCAGGTGCATCGCCACCAGCGACGACGAACAGGCAGTGTCGACCGTCACCGCCGGGCCCTCCAGCCCGAACGTGTAGGAGAGGCGACCGCTTGCGACGCTGCCCGCCGTACCGGTCCCGACGAACCCCATCACCTCGGGCGGGAACGGCACACTGCTCGCGTAGTCGTGATACATCACCCCCGCGAACACGCCAGTACGGCTCCCGCGCAGCGACACCGGATCGATCCCGGACCGCTCCATCGCCTCCCACGACACCTCCAGCAGCAACCGCTGCTGCGGGTCCATCGCCAGCGCCTCACGCGGCGAGATCCCGAAGAAACCAGGGTCGAACTCCCCGGCCTCGTGCAGGAACCCGCCCTCCCGCACGTAGGAGGTGCCTCTGCTCTCGCGATCCGGGTTGTAGACGGCTCCCAGGTCCCAGCCGCGTGTGGTCGGGAACGGCGAGATCCCGTCCACGCCCTCGGTGACGAGCCGCCACAGGTCCTCCGGAGAGCTGACCCCGCCCGGATAGCGGCACGCCATGCCCACGATCACGATCGGGTCATCCGCCACCGGCTGGATCCCGGCGGGAATCACCACATCGGCCTGCTCACCGAGTAGCTCGGCCAGCAGGAACTCCGCCAGCACCACCGGAGTCGGGTAGTCGAACACCAGCGTGGCGGACAACCGCAGCCCCGTCGCACCGCTGAGCCGGTTGCGCAGCTCGACCGCGGTGAGCGAGTCGAAGCCCAGCTCGCGAAACTCCCGCCGCACCTCAACCGTCTCCGGCGAGAGATGCCCCAGCACCATGGCCACCTCGGTGCGCACCAGGTCCATGAGAGCTTCGGTCCGCTCGCTCCCAGTGAGCGGAACCAACCGCTGCAACAGCGTGCCGGCCGCCGCCGACCTTCCGGCCGCGATCCGACGCCTTCCCCGCACGAGCCTGCGCAGAAGCGGCGGGACATCGCCCTGGGCGCGAAGCGCCGGCAGGTCCAGGCGGACCGGGGCCACGACGGCTTCACCAGTACGAATTGCCGCCTCGAACAGGGCGACGCCCCGTTCCGGCGCGAGTGGAGGCGTGCCGGCGCGGGCCAGCCGCTCCACGTCGCCGGTGCTCAGGGTGGCGGTCATCCCGCTGTCCTGCGCCCACGCACCCCAGGCGAGCGACAATGCGGGCAATCCATCGGTACGGCGCCGCTGAGCGAGCGCGTCGAGGAACGAGTTCGCCGCCGCGTAGTTGCCCTGACCGGCGGCGCCGACGGTGCCGGCCACGGACGAGAACACGATGAACTCGGCCAGATCCAGATCCGCGGTGAGCTCGTGCAAATGCCAGGCGGCATCGGCCTTCGGCTTCAGCACGGTGTCCAGCCGCTCCGGCGTCAGAGACGCGATCGTCCCATCGGCCAGTACTCCCGCCGTGTGGATCACCGCAGTCAACGAACGCTCGGCAGCCAGCAGCGCGGCCATCTGATCCCGGTCCGCCACATCGCAGGCGACGACCCTGACCTCCACACCCCGCGCGACCAGTTCGTCCCGCAGCTCCACCGCACCCGGAGCATCCAAACCTCTACGACTGACCAGCAGCAGCCGCCGTACCCCACGCCCGGCCACCACATGCCGCGCGAACAACGCCCCCAGCCCACCGGTGCCACCCGTGATCAGCACCGTCCCGTCCGGATCCCACGGCCGCGACACTCCACCAGCAGCGGGCACCAGCCGTGGAACCCACACTTGGCCCTCGCGCAGCGCCACGTGCGGCTCGCCGGAAGCCAGCACCACGGGCAGCATGTCCGGCAGGGCCGACTCCTGGTTCTCCTCCACGTCGACGAGCACGAACCGGCCCGGATTCTCCGACTGGGCACTACGAACCAAGCCGCATGCGGCAGCGGCTGGCAGATCCGATATGACGTCATCGTCCCCGGCCACGACCGCGCCCCGCGTCACGAACACCAGCCGTGAACCGCGGCACCGGTCGTCGACCAGCCACTGCTGCAGTACGGCCAGCACGCGGGCGTTCAGCTCGTGCGTCGCGTCCACCACCGCGGCGGATGGGTCGGAGACCAGCTCGGTCACCACGGCGTCCTGCGCCTGATCCGCAAGGTCGAAGGTGTGGAGGCCGACCACCACTGCCTGCGGCGCGGGGTCGGTCACCGGCACCGGCGGCATGGGAGTCCACTCCACCTTGAACAGGGAGTCCCGCTCGCTCCTCCGACCGCCTTCGCCGGTTTCCGCCGCGAGCGGCCGCAGGATGAGCGACCGCGCCGTCAGCACCGGTTCGCCCGCCTCGTCAGCCACTGCCAGGGAGACGGCGTCACCCTCGATCCTGGCCAGCCGTACACGCAGGACCGACGCGCCACCGGCGTGCAGGCACACCTCACCCCACGAGAACGGCAACCGGCCGCCCTCGGAATCGTCGAGCCCCGCGAACGCCACTGTGTGCAGCGCCGCGTCCAGCAGGGCCGGATGCATGCCGAACGCATTGGCGTCCGATTCGAGCCGCCTCGGCAGGCTCACCTCGGCGAAGATCTCGTCATCTCGCCGCCAGGCTGCCCGCAGGCCCTGGAACAGCGGTCCGTAACTCAGCCCGCCCTCGGCGAGCTGCTCGTACAGCCCCTCCAGCTCGATCGAGGTCGCACCCTGCGGCGGCCAGACAGAGGTGTCGAATCGCTCGACGGTCTGACCACCGACGGCGAGGACACCGACCGCGTGCCGTACCCAGGGCTCGTCGTCGGCGGCCTGCGCAGGCCGGGTGTAGATGCTCAGGTCGCGCCTGCCGGCCTCCTCCGCGCCCACCCACACCTGCACCGCGACGGCGTCGGTCTCCGTGAGCACGAGCGGCGCCGCTAGGGTGAGTTCCTCGACGAGGTCGCAGCCGACCTGGTCACCGGCCCGTACGGCCAGCTCGAGGAAGGCGGTGCCGGGGAACAGGACCCTCCCGCCCACGACGTGATCGGCCAGCCAGGCCTGTGACCGCAGCGACAGATGTCCGGTCAGCAGAGCGCCGTCCGAAGCGGCCAGCGCCACCGCGGCGCCCAGCAGCGGATGCCCGGCAGCGGCCTGTCCCAGGTATCGCACGTCGCCCATGCGCGGGCGCGGCCAGTACCAGTCGCGCTGGAACGGATAGGTCGGCAGCTCAACACGCCGTGCGGACGGGAGTACCGCCCGCCAGCCGACCGGCACCCCGCGCACGTGCAGCTCGGCCAGCGCCGTCATCGCCGCTGTCTGCTCACCGCGGTCCCTGCGCACCGCGGGCACCAGTACGGCCTGCGATCCGTGCACGTCGACGCCCAGGTCCACGAGGACGTCGGCGGCCATGGCGGTCAGCACGCCGTCGGGGCCGAGCTCCAGATAGGCGCGTACGCCCTGGCTGTCCAGTGTGCGGACCGCGTCGGCGAATCGTACGGTGTTGCGGACCTGGTCCACCCAGTAGCCGGGCAAGCACACATCCCCGGTCGAGGTGGAGACGATCGGGATCTGCGGCGGGTGGTAGGTGAGCGTCTCGACGACCGCGCGGAACTCCTCCAGCATCGGATCCATCAGCGGTGAGTGGAAGGCGTGCGACACCCGCAGCCGCTTGGTCCTGAACCCTCGCTCTTGCAGTGCGGCAGCCGCCTCCAGCACCGCCTGCTCAGCACCCGCGATCACGGTGGACGACGGGCCGTTCACCGCGGCGATCGACACCCCGGCCAGCCCCGAGACCTCCGCCTCAGAAGCCTGCACCGCCACCATCGCCCCACCGGCAGGAAGCGCCTGCATCAACCGCGCCCGCGCCGCCACCAGCGTGCACGCGTCCTTCAGAGTCAGCACCCCGGCCACATGAGCCGCCGTGAGTTCCCCGATCGAATGCCCCACCAGCACATCCGGCTTGACGCCCCACGACTCCATCAGCCGGAACAGCGCCGTTTCCAAGGCGAACAGCGCTGGCTGCGCCCACCCCGTCTGGTCGAGCAGATCGGCGGCGTCACCACCCGGCTCGGCGAACATCACCTCGCGCACCGAGCCGTCCAGATGCCGGTCGAACTCCGCGACCACCGCATCCAGAGCCCGCGCGAACACGGGGAACCGCTCGTACAGTTCCCGTCCCATCCCCGCCCGCTGACTGCCCTGACCCGTGAACAGCACGGCAAGTTGCGGCTCCGCCATGGCCACCCCGCGGGCCACGCCCACAGCAGGCACGTCGTCGGCCAGAGCACCCAGCCCGATCAGCAGATCCTCACGGTCCTCGGCCAGCACCACCGCCCGGTACTCGAAGGCCGATCTGGTCGTCGCCAGCGAGAACGCGGTGCCGGCCAGGTCAAGACCGGGCTCGCCGTCCAGGAGGGCGGCCAGTTGCCCGACCTGCGCGCGCAACGCCTGGTCGGTCCGGCCGGAGAGCAGCACCGGCAACATCCCCTCGGCTGGAGGCGTCCGCTCTTCGGCGTCAGAGATGGCCGGGGCCTGTTCGATGATCATGTGCGCGTTGGTGCCGCTGAATCCGAACGACGACACGCCCGCCCGCCACGGCCGATCAACTTGCGGCCACGGCCTGGCCTCGGTCAGCAACTCCACCGCGCCCGACTCCCAGTCGACATGCGAGGACGGCGCGTCCACATGAAGCGTCTTCGGCAGCAGGCCGTGCCGCATCGCCATGACCATCTTGATCACACCAGCCACCCCGGCTGCGGCCTGCGTGTGCCCGATGTTCGACTTCACCGACCCCAGCAGCACCGGCCGCTCCCGACCCTGCCCATAGGTCGCCAGCAACGCCTGCGCCTCGATCGGATCACCCAGCGTCGTCCCGGTCCCGTGCGCCTCCACCGCATCCACCCCAGCACCGGTCAGCCCCGCACCCGCCAGCGCCTGCCGGATCACCCGCTGCTGCGACGGACCATTCGGCGCCGTCAACCCGTTCGACGCCCCGTCCTGATTGACCGCCGAGCCGCGCACCAACGCCAGCACCTGGTGCCCGTTGCGGCGAGCGTCCGACAACCGCTCCAGCACCAACAGGCCGATCCCCTCCGACCAGCTCGTCCCATCCGCCCCCTCCGCGAACGCCTTACACCGCCCATCACCCGCCAACCCACCCTGAGCACTGAAATCGATGAACATCCCGGGAGTCGCCATCACCGTCACGCCACCGGCCAGCGCCAGCGAGCACTCCCCACCCCGAAGTGCCTGCACTGCCAGATGCAACGCCACCAACGACGACGAACAGGCGGTGTCGACGGTTACCGCCGGCCCCTCCAGCCCGAGCGCGTACGCGACCCGCCCCGTCGCCACGCTTCCCGCCGTGCCGGTGGTCGCGAACGCCCGCACATCCAACGGAAACTCCACACTCGGCCCATAATCGTGATAAATCACCCCCGCGAACACGCCGGTACGGCTCCCGCGCAGCGAGACCGGGTCGATCCCGGCCCGCTCCAACGCCTCCCACGACACCTCCAGGAGCAGCCGCTGCTGCGGATCCATCGCCAACGCCTCACGCGGCGAGATCCCGAAGAACCCCGGATCGAACTCCCCCGCCTTGTGCAGGAACCCGCCCTCCCGCACATACGACGTCCCCCGACTCTCCCGATCCGGGTTGTAGACGGCTGCCGGGTCCCAGCCGCGCGTCGTCGGGAACTCCCCGATCGCGTCCCCGCCCTCGGCCACCAGACGCCACAGGTCTTCGGGAGAGCCGACCCCGCCCGGGAAGCGACACGCCATCGAGACGATCACGACCGGATCGTGCTTGCCCGACTCGACTTCCTGGAGCCGCCGACGGGTCTCGCGCAGATCGGCGACGACCGACTTGAGGGAATCGACGAGTTTCCGGTCTTCCGACATCGGGGCGTACCTCCGAAGTGCTCCGATACGAACCGGGTATCACAGATCTCTGAGGTGACCCAGCTCGCTTTCGATGATGCCGAGAATGTCCTCGGCACTTGCCGATTCGAGCATGTCGTCGACCGCGAATTCACTAGTTTCCGAGCCGGTGCCGCTCACCTTGGCCAGCAACTGGCGGAGCCTGGTGGCGATGCCGTTCCGGGTGATCTCGTCGATCGAGTCACCGGCAAGCGCGGTCTCGAACCGGTCGAGGTCGGCCAGCAACGACGGCCGCGTCTCCTTGGTCTCCTCGGGAGCGACCTCTTCGAGAAGATGTTCCGCGAGGACCGTGGGAGTGGGGTAGTCGAAGATGGCCGTGGACGGGAGGCGCAGCCCGGTGGCGGTGTTGAGCCGGTTGCGCAGTTCGATCGCGGTGAGGGAGTCGAAGCCCAGCTCGCGGAACTCGCGCCGGGCTTCCACCGCCGCGGGGTCGGGGTAGCCGAGCACGGCGGCGGCCTGAGCCCGGACCAGGTCGACCAGCAGGCGGACCCGCTTGGGCCCGGTGAGCCCGGCCAGCCGCCGGGAGAGCGCCTCTGTCGCGCCAACGCTGCCCGCAGCGGAAGCCGTACGGCGGGCGCCGCGCACCAGGCCGCGCAGCAGCGGCGGGATCCGCTCCTGCGACAGGGACGGCGGGTTCAACCGCACCGGCACCACCAACGGCAGATCCGAACCGATCGCCGCATCGAACAAGGCCAGCCCCTGCTCGGTGGTGATCGGCGGCATCCCGGCAGCCGTCATCCGCAGCACATCAGCCTGGGACATGCCGCCGGTCATCCCGGTCGCCTGCTCCCACAGCCCCCAAGCCAGCGACAAACCCGGCAACCCATGCGCCCGACGCCTAGCCATCAACGCATCCAGCCACGCATTCGCCGCCGCGTAGTTGCCCTGCCCGGCACCGCCCATCACCCCGGCCAGGGAGGAGAACACCACGAACGCGGCCAGGTCATGATCTGCCGTGAGCTCGTGCAGGTGCCAGGCCGCGTCCACCTTCGGCCGTAGTACGGCATCCAGCCGCTCAGATGTCAGTGAGGCGATGGTCCCATCGTCCAGCACACCCGCCGCGTGAATCACCACGGTCAGGGGGTGCTTTACCGGGACCTGTGCCAGCAACGCCGCCGCCTGCTTCCGTTCCGCGACATCACACGCGGCGATCGTCACCTCTGCGCCGTGAGCGATCAGCTCGGCCTGCAGCTCCGCCGCTCCAGGAGCGTCGAGTCCCCGCCGGCTGGTCAGCAGCAGATGCCGCACCCCGTGCTCGGCCACCACGTGCCGAGCCACCTCAGCACCCAGACCACCCGTGCCGCCGGTGATCAGCACCGTCCCATCCGGATCCCACCGGCGCGGCATCGTCAACACGATCTTGCCCGTATGCCTGGCCTGACTCATGAACCGGAACGCCTCCCGGCCGCGTCGCACGTCCCACGCCGTCACCGGCAACGGCCGCAACTCACCAGCCGCGAACAACCCCATCAGCTCGATCAGGATCTCGCGCAGCCGATCGGTGCCCGCATCCAGCACATCGAACCAGCGATAAACCAACCCCGGGAACCGGTCCGCGTCACGGATATCGAGCTTGCCCATCTCGACGAACCGGCCCCCCGGACGCAACAACCGCGCCGAGGCATCGACGAAATCCCCGGTCAACGAATTGAGGACCACGTCGATCCCCCGCTCCCGGCGGAACTTCTCCTCGAAGTCCAGATCCCGCGAGGAGGCGATGTGATCGTCCGGGATACCCAGCGACCGCAGCACATCCCACTTGGCCGGACTCGCCGTGGCGAACACCTCCACACCCAGCCGCTGCGCCAGTTGGATCGCCGCCATCCCCGCACCGCCCGTGCCGGCATGCACCAGCAACGACTCACCAGCCCGCAACCCGGCCAGATCCATCAACCCGTAGAAGACCGTCAGGAACACCACCGGGATCGTCGCCGCCTCCTCAAACGACATCCCATCCGGAATCTTCACCAGTAGCTGATCACCGGCCACCACAACCGGGCCGAAACCGCCCTCGACCAGACCCACGACACGGTCCCCGGGCTGCAGGCCGGCAACTCCGGGACCCACCTCCAGGACCACCCCGGCCGCCTCACCACCCATCAAGCCGACCTTGTCCTGGAACCAGCCCAGCGCATTCAGCCCATCCAGCAGATCCCGGAAGTTCACCCCCGCGGCATGGACCTCAATCCGCACCTGCCCAGCCGCCAACGGCGCCGCAGCCTGCGGGAACTCCAGCAGCTCCAGCGCATCCAGACTCCCCTTAGCCCGACTGCCCAACCGCCACGCCACCCCACCCGACGGCGGCAACAACCCCGCCCCCGACCCCAGCACCGCCAACCGCAACACCCGAACCTGCCCAGCCCGCACCGCCACCTGCGGCTCACCCGAAGCCAGAACCCCAGCCAGCGTCTCCAGCCCCAGACCCGCGCCCCCATCCAGCACAGCCGGCCCCGCGCCCGAACCCACATCCAGAAGCACGAACCGGCCCGGATTCTCCGACTGCGCCGACCGCACCAGCCCCCACACCGCCGCAGCGGCCAGATCCGCCACCGCCTCACCCTCGCCCGCCGCCACCGCACCGCGCGTCACGAACACCAGCCGCGAAGCCGCAAACCGCTCATCGGCCAGCCACTCCTGCAACAGACCGAGCGCCGAAGCGGCCACCTCGTGCGCACCTGCCACCGCATCCATCCCCTGCCCGGCCACCCCGGCCAGCACAGCACCGGGAACCGGCCCGGCCGAGGCCAGCGCCGACAGATCCGGATGAACCTCGACCGGCCATGCCTCCACAAGATCCGGCCCCAGCCCCTCCAGACCGGCCACCGTCACATCCGCCGCAGGCAGGTCGGCGAGCGTGCTCCACTCCAGCCGGAACAGCCCATCCCGCTCCGACACCCGACCACCCGCAGCGGCGAGCTGGTCCGGCGAGAACGGACGCAACACCAGCGACCCCACCGACAACACCGACTCACCGGCAGCGTCCACCGCCGCCAGCGACACCGACTCATCACCCGTTCTGGCCAGCCGTACTCGCAGCACCGACGCCCCACCCGCGTGCAGGCACACCCCACCCCATGAGAAGGGCAGCCGCCCGCCCTCCACCGGCTCCAACCCGGCGAACGGAATCGCATGCAGCACCGCGTCCAGCAAAGCCGGATGCATCCCGAACAGCCCCGCGCCCGACGCAGCCAGCTCAACCTCGACGAACACCTCCCCATCCCGGCCCTGCCATACCGACCGAAGCCCCTGGAACATCGGCCCGTACTCGAACCCGCCGGCGGCCAGATCCTCGTACAGCCCATCCAGTTCGATCGCCGTCGCCCCTTGCGGGGGCCACTGCGCCGAGTCGAACGGCGCGGCCGTCGGCATGCCGGTGGCGAGGGAGCCGCTGGCATGCTGCACCCAGGGCGCCTCATCGCCGGCATCCGCTGGTCTGGCGTAGACGCCCAGATCGCGACGGCCCGACTCATCCGGCGCCGCCACCCACACCTGCACGGCCACCGCATCCCGCTCACCCAGCACCAGCGGAGCCGTCAAGGTCAACTCCTCGACAACGTCACAGCCGACCTGATCACCGGCCCGGATCGCCAACTCCAGAAACCCGGTACCCGGGAAGATCACCGTCCCCGCCACCGCGTGATCGGCCAGCCACGGATGCGACGAGAGCGAGATCCGGCCGGTCAGCACCACCCCGTCCAACCCGGCCAGCCCAACAGCGGCCCCCAGGAGCGGATGCCCGGCCGTCGCCAACCCCGCAGCCGTCACGTCTCCCACGTGCGAGCCCACGCGGTCAGGCCAGTAGCGCCGGTGCTGGAAGGCGTAGGTCGGCAGGTCCACCTTCCGGCCGCCCGGCAGCACGCCCAGCCAATCCACCTCCACGCCGCGCACGAACAGCTCAGCCGCCGACATCAGCACCCGGTCCAGGCCACCGTTGTCACGGCGCAGCGTGCCGGCGATCACGGCCTCCACGCCGGCCTCGTCCGCGCATTCCTGCACGCCGATGGCCAGCACCGGATGCGGGCTCACCTCCACGAACACCCGATGCCGCTGCTCCAGCAACCGCCCCACCGCTGGGGCGAAGCCGACCGTGCGGCGCAGGTTCTCACACCAATACCCGGCATCAAGCTCAGGGCCGTCCAGCCACTCGCCGGTCACCGTCGAGAGCATCGGCACCCGCACCGGCTGCGGAGCCACCCCCGCCAAGACTTGGGCCAGCTCCTCGCGGATCAGATCGACCTGCGCCGAATGCGAGGCGTAGTCCACCGCGATCCGCCGCGCCCGATCGACCCGCCCGAGCAACTCCTCGACCGCCTCCACATCACCCGACACCACCACAGAGGCAGGGCCGTTGACCGCCGCGACCGACACCCGGCCGTCCCCAATAAGGTCGCGCACCTGCTCGACCGGCAGCGCCACCGACGCCATCCCCCCCAGGCCGGCGAGTTTCTCGGCGATCAGACGGCTGCGCAGGGCCACCACCCGCGCGCCATCGACCAGCGACAGACCACCCGCCACGACCGCTGCGGCGATCTCACCCTGCGAGTGCCCGACCACCGCATCGGGGCGCAGACCCAGCGACTCCCAGACCGCCGCGAGCGACACCATCACCGCCCACGAGACCGGCTGGACCACATCAACGCGATCCAGATCACCCTCACGAAGAGCCTCCAGCAACGACCAGCCCACAAACGGGTCAAGAGCCGCCGCACACTCCGCCATCCGACCGGCGAACACCGGCGACTCCTCCAGAAGCCGACGGCCCATCCCCACCCACTGAGCCCCCTGACCTGGGAACACCCACACCGACTTACCGGAAATGTCGGCGACTCCCTGCACCGCACCAGCCGCAGGTTCACCAGCGGCGACCGAACCCATCCCCGCCGGCAGATCCCCGCCAACCACCACCGCACGGTGCTCGAACACCGACCGCGACGACACCAGCGAATACCCCACGTCCACCGGCCGCAGCCCACCCACATGCGCAAGCAGCCGACCCGCCTGCGCCCGCAACGCCTCCTCCGACTTCGCCGACACCACCCACGGCACCACGTCATCAGGCACAGCACCGCCTGCCGTACCAACAGGCTCCTCGACCTGCGGCCCCTGCTCCAGGATCACGTGCGCGTTGGTGCCGCTGATCCCGAACGACGACACCCCGGCCCGCCACGGCCGCTCCACCTGAGGCCAGGGCCTGGCCTCAGTGAGCAGCTCCACCGCGCCCGATTCCCAGTCGACGTGCGAGGAAGGAGCGTCGACGTGCATGGTCTTCGGCAGCAGGCCGTGCCGCATGGCCATGACCATCTTGATCACACCGGCGACACCGGCGGCGGCCTGCGAGTGACCGATGTTCGACTTGATCGACCCCAGCAGGAGCGGCCGCTCCCGATCCTGCCCGTAGGTCGCCAGCAGCGCCTGCGCCTCGATCGGGTCCCCCAGGACGGTACCCGTCCCGTGCCCCTCCACCGCATCCACCTCAGACGGCGTCAACCCGGCGCTCGCCAGCGCCTGGCGGATCAATCGCTGCTGAGAAGGACCATTGGGCGCGGTCAACCCGTTGGACGCGCCATCCTGATTGACCGCAGACCCGCGAACCACGGCGAGCACCTGATGCCCGTGACGCTGAGCGTCGGACAACCGCTCCAGCACCACCACCCCGACACCCTCGGACCAGCTCACCCCGTCCGCCGCCTCCGAGAACGACTTACACCGCCCATCTCCGGCCAGCCCACCCTGCGCGCTGAAGTCGATGAACGCACCGGGCGTGGCCATCACGGTCACGCCACCCACCACAGCCAGCGAGCAGTCACCGCCGCGCAGCGATTGGGTCGCCAGGTGGATCGCCACCAGGGAAGACGAGCACGCGGTGTCCACGGTGACCGCCGGACCCTCGAAACCCAGCGAGTACGAGATCCGCCCGGACAACACGCTTCCAGCGGTGCCGGTCCCCATGAAGCTCATGACCTCCGGCGGGAACTCGAAGCGCCCCGGCCGATAGTCGTGGCTCATCACCCCGGCGAAGACTCCGGTACGGCTCCCGCGCAGCGAGACGGGGTCGATCCCGGCCCGTTCGATCGCCTCCCAGGTCACCTCGAGGAGCAGCCGCTGCTGCGGATCCATCGCCAGCGCCTCACGCGGCGAGATCCCGAAGAAGCCCGGATCGAACTCGGCGGCCTCGTGCAGGAACCCGCCCTCCCGCACGTAGGAGGTCCCGCGGTTCTCCCGATCCGGGTTGAACAACGCGCCTAGGTCCCAGCCCCGGTTCGTCGGAAACTCGCCGATCCCGTCGCCGCCCTCAGTGACCAGCCGCCACAGGTCATCGGCCGAACGCACGCCACCCGGGTAGCGGCACGCCATGGACACGATGGCGATCGGATCGTCCGCGACCGGCGTGAGGCCGGCCTGGCTGATCACGTCAGCGTGCTCGCCGAGCAGTTCGGCCAGCAGGAACTCGGCCAGCACCGCTGGAGTCGGGTAGTCGAACACCAGGGTGGCGGGGAGACGCAGCCCGGTCGCGCTGTTCAGCCGGTTACGGAACTCGACAGCGGTGAGGGAGTCGAAGCCCAGCTCGCGGAACTCGCGCCGTACCTGGATCTCCTCCGCCGAACCATGTCCCAGCACCACAGCAGCGTGTGTACGCACCAGCTCCAGCATGGTCTGGACCTGGTCAGCCTGTCCCTGCCGGGCCAGCCGGCGCACCAGCTCGGAATCCCCGCTCACCGAAGCCGCAGACCGGCGAACACCTCGCACGAGTCCGCGCAGCAGATGCGGCACCCTGCCGTGCTTGCGCACCGCCGCCACGTCGAACCGCGCTGCCACCACCAGCGCCTGTTCCGCCGCGGCAGCCGCGTCGAACAGGGTCACCCCCTGCTCTACCGTCAGCGGCAGCATCCCCGCTCGGGCCATTCTCCGCATGTCCGCCTGACCCAGCGCTCCCGTCATCCCGGTGTCCTGGGCCCACGGTCCCCACGCGATCGACACGCCGGCCAGGCCAAGCTCTCGCCGGTGCTCGGCCAGGGCATCCAGGAAGGCGTTCGCCGCCGCGTAGTTGCCCTGCCCCGCACCACCGAACGTCCCGGCCACCGACGAGAACAACACGAACGCGGCCAGATCCAGGTCACACGTAAGCTCATGCAGATACCAGGCCGCGTCCACCTTCGGCCGCAACACGGTCTCCAGCGCTTCGGGCGTCAGCGAGGCGATCGTCCCGTCATCCAGCACACCCGCCGCATGAACCACCGCGGTCAGCGCACGCCCGGACAACAGCGCCGCCACCTGGTCCCTGTCCGCCATGTCACAGGCGGCGATCTCGACGTCGACGCCGTGCGCGATCAGCTCGGCCTGCAACTCCGCCGCGCCCGGCGCTTCGAGCCCTCGCCGACTGGTCAACAGCAGATGACGCACCCCGTGCTCGGCCACCACGTGCCGGGCGACCTCCGCACCCAGACCACCCGTACCACCCGTGACCAGGACCGTCCCGTCCGGATCCCACCGGCGCCCACCCGCAGAACCGGCCACCCGCGCCAGCCTCGGCACCCACACCTCACCGTCACGGATCACCGCCTGCGGCTCACCAGACCCGACCACGCCAAGCAACGCCGAAACGGGAACCTCATCCACATCCACCAGAACGAACCGGCCAGGATGCTCCGACTGCGCACTGCGCACCAGACCCCACACCGCCGCCGCCGGAAGATCCCCAGCACCCCGCGTGACCACCACCAGGCGCGACTCGGCGAACCGCCCATCGGCCAACCACTCCTGGAGCAGCTCAAGCGTCGAGGCGGTGACCTCATGCACACCCGCCACCACGTCCAGCCCCGGTCCGGCCACAGCCTCGGCCAGCACCACATCCGGAACCGGACCCGCCGCGGCCAGCGCCGACAGATCCCGGTGGACCTCAACCGGCCCCCACCCGGCCGCAGGATTCCCCACCAAGCAGACCGACGGCACCGGATCGGCCTCGGGGTGCGCCGCCAGCGGAGTCCACTCCAACCGGAACAGCCCATCGCGCTCGGTCGCCTGGCCACGGGCGACCGGCGAAGCCGGACGCAACACCAGCGACCCCGCCGAGAACACCGGATCTCCCGCAGCGTCCACCGCCGCCAGCATGACCGAGTCGGCAGCGGCCCGAACCAGCCGGACGCGCAACACCGAGGCCCCGCCCGCGTGCAGGCACACGTCGCCCCACGAGAACGGCAACCGCCCGCCCTCGGTTTCCTCCAGCCCGACAAGGGTCACGGCATGCAACGCCGCGTCCAGCAGGGCCGGATGCACGCCGAACGAAGCGGCGTCACCGGCCTGCTCAGGCAGCGCGACCTCGGCGAACACCTCACCCTCAACACCACGCCAGGCGGCACGCAGCCCCTGGAACAGGGGACCGTACTCCAGCCCGTCCAACGCAAGCTGTTCATACAGCCCGTCCAGCTCGATCGCGGTCGCGTCCTGCGGCGGCCACACCGAGGCGGCGAACGGCACGGCAGCGGACGTGCCGGTAGCCAGGGTGCCGGTGGCATGCCGTACCCACGGCACGTCGTCGGCGGCCTCCGCAGATCGGGCGTAAACGTTCAGGCTGCGGTGACCCGTCTCCTGTGTGGCGCCCACCCACGCCTGCACCGCCACCGCGTCGTCCTCGCCGAGGACCAGCGGCGCGGTCAGCGTCAGCTCCTCGACCCGATCGCAGCCGACCTGGTCACCAGCTCGGATCGCCAGTTCGAGGAACCCGGTGCCGGGGAAGACGACCGTGCCGCCGACAGCATGGTCGGCCAGCCACGGGTGCGTCTCCAGCGACAACCGTCCGGTCAGCAGCACCCCATCGGAATCGGCCAGGCCGACCGCCGCCCCGAGCAGCGGATGCCCGGCCGCCGCCAGCCCCGCCGCCGCTACATTTCCCACCTGCGAACCCGCCCGGCCGGGCCAGTACCACTGGTGCTGGAAGGCGTAGGTCGGCAGGCCCACCCGGCGCGCACCGGGGAACACCGCCTGCCAGTCGATCGGCACGCCGTTCACATGCAGCCGGGCAAGCGCCTCGATGGCGGTGCTCGGCTCATCGCGATCCTTGCGCAGCACAGGCACCAGCACCGCGTCGGAGTCGAGAGTCTCGGCGGCCATCGCGGTCAGCACACCATCCGGGCCAATCTCCAGATACGCCTGCGCATCCAAAGCCCTGATGGCATCGGCGAACCGGACCGTGCCCCGCACCTGATCCACCCAATAGCCCGGCGAACGCACATCCCCGGTCGAGGTGGACACGATCGGGATCTGCGGCGACCTGTAGGTGAGCGTCTCAGCGACCGCGCGGAAGTCCTCCAGCATCGGATCCATCAGCGACGAGTGGAAAGCGTGCGATACCCGCAACCGCTTGGCCCGGAATCCCCGAGCCTCCAGAGCCGCGGCCGCTTCCAGCACCGCCTGCTCGGCACCCGAGATCACCGTGGACGACGGGCCGTTCACCGCGGCAACCGATACCCCGGTAAAGCCGGATATTTCCGCCTCACCAGCCTGCACCGCCACCATCGCCCCACCAGCGGGAAGCGCCTGCATCAACCGCGCCCGCGCCCCCACCAACGTGCACGCATCCTCAAGCGACAACACCCCGGCCACATGCGCCGCCGCGACCTCCCCGATCGAATGCCCCACCAGCACATCCGGCTTGACACCCCAGGACTCCACCAGCCGGAACAACGCCGTCTCCAGGGCGAAGAGCGCAGGCTGCGCCCACCCTGTCCGATCCAGAAGCTCCGGCTCAGCGAACACCGACGGATCGAACTCCGCGACCACCTCGTCAAACGCCCGCGCGAACACCGGGAACCGCCCATACAACCCCCGCCCCATCCCCGCCCGTTGACTCCCCTGACCGGTGAACAGCACCGCAAGCCGAGGCTCCGAGCCGGCCACTCCCCGGACCGCACCCGGCAGGTCCTCAGCCAACGCGCTCAGCCCGGCCAGCGCACTCTCGCGATCCCCGGCAACCACCACCGCCCGATGCTCGAAGCCAGAGCGCGTGGTAGCCAGCGAGAACGCCAGATCACCCAACCCCACGTCAGGCGATGCGTCCAAGAACGACGCCAACTGCCCAGCCTGAGCGCACAACGCCTGCTCGGTGCGGCCAGAGACCAGCACCGGCACCGGCGCCCCGCTGTCCCCCACGGGCGTCGGACTCTCCACCGGGCTCTGCTCGATGATCACGTGCGCGTTGGTGCCGCTGATCCCGAACGACGACACACCAGCCCGCCACGGCCGCTCCACCGCAGGCCATGCCCTGGCCTCGGTCAGCAACTCGAGCGCACCGGCTGACCAGTCGACATGCGACGACGGCGCGTCAACATGCAACGACCTGGGCAGCACCTCGTGTCGCATCGCCATGACCATCTTGATCACACCCGCCACACCGGCGGCGGCCTGCGTGTGCCCGATGTTCGACTTGATCGACCCCAGCAGCAGCGGCCGTTCCCGATCCTGACCGTAGGTGGCAAGCAACGCCTGCGCCTCGATCGGATCACCCAACGTGGTTCCGGTCCCGTGCCCCTCCACCACGTCCACCTCGGCAGCCGTGAGTCCAGCGCTCGCCAGCGCCTGCCGTATCATCCGCTGCTGCGACGGACCATTGGGCGCGGTCAGCCCGTTGGACGCCCCGTCCTGGTTGACGGCAGAGCCGCGCACGACCGCCAGGACCTCATGCCCGTTGCGCCGGGCCTCCGACAGCCGCTCCAGCACCACCACGCCGACGCCCTCGGACCACCCCACCCCGTCTGCCGCGTCCGAGTACGACTTGGAGCGCCCGTCGGCGGCCAGGCCGCCCTGGCCGCTGAAGTCGATGAAGGACCCGGGCGTCGCCATCACCGTCACGCCGCCCGCCACCGCCAGCGAGCACTCGCCGACGCGCAGCGCCTGCGCGGCGAGATGGATCGCCACCAGGGACGACGAGCAGGCGGTGTCCACCGTCACCGCCGGGCCTTCCAGCCCGAAGGTGTAGGAGACCCGCCCCGACAGCACGCTTCCCGCGGTGCCCGACCCGATGAAGCTCAGTACGTCGGGCGGGAACTCCAGCCGCCCCGGCCGATAGTCGTGGGTCATCAGCCCGGCGAAGACTCCGGTACGGCTCCCGCGCAGGGAGAGCGGGTCGATCCCGGTCCGCTCGATCGCCTCCCAGGTGACCTCCAGCAGCAGCCGCTGCTGCGGATCCATCGCCAAAGCCTCACGCGGCGAGATCCCGAAGAACCCGGCGTCGAACTCCGCCGCCCGGTGCAGGAACCCGCCCTCCCGGACATATGACGTCCCCCGGCTCTCCCGATCCGGGTTGTACACGGCCCCGAGGTCCCAGCCCCGGTTGGTCGGGAAGCCGGTGATCGCGTCGGTCTCGTCGATCACCAGCCGCCACAGGTCGTCAGCGGACCTGACCCCACCCGGATACCGGCACGCCATGCCCACGATCACGATCGGGTCGTCGGCCGTCAGCGGCAGGATCTCCGGAACAGCAAGCTCCTCCCGCGTCCCCAGCAGTTCGGCCAGCAGAAACTCCGCCAGCACGGTCGGCGTCGGGTAGTCGAACACCAGCGTGGCGGGCAGCCGGAGACCGGTCGCCGTGTTGAGCCGGTTACGCAGCTCGACCGCGGTGAGGCTGTCGAAGCCGAGGTCGCGGAAGCCGCGCCGCAACTCCACCGTGTCCGGCGTGGCATGCCCGAGGACCAGCGCCACCTCCGTCCGGACGACCTCCACCACGGCGCCAAGACGCTCTGCCGTACCGAGTGTAGCCAGTCGTCGTGCCAGCTCGCCGACCGCCCGCCCGGCCGTCGAGCGTCGTACGGCAGGCAGCAGCCCGGAGAAGACGGGCGGCAGCTCCTCGTGCGCCCGCAGCGCCGGCATGTTCAACCGGACAGGCGACACCGCCGAGGCGCCACTCGCGAGGGCGGCGTCGAACATGACCACGCCTTGCGCCGGAGTGATCGGCAGCAGCCCGCTCGCATGCAACCGCTGGACGTCCGTCTGCGACAGCCCGCTCGTCATGCCGGCGTCCTGCGACCACGGACCCCAGACCAGCGATACCCCCGGCCGCCCGGCGGACCGGCGTTGCTGGGCCAGGGCGTCCAGGAAGGCGTTGGCCGCCGCGTAGTTACCCTGCCCGGCGCCTCCGAAGGTGCCGGCCACGGACGAGAACAGCACGAACTCCGCCAGATCCATATCCGCGGTGAGCTCGTGCAGGTGCCAGGCGGCATCGACCTTGGGACGCAAGACCGTGTCGAGCCGCTCGGGGGTCAGCGAAGGGATGGTCCCGTCGTCCAGCACGCCCGCGGTGTGGATCACCGCGGTCAGCGAGCGTTCGGCGGCCAGCAGCGCGGCCACCTGTTCCCGATCCGCCACGTCGCAGGAGACGACCCTGACCTCCACACCCTCCGCGACCAACGAGTCACGCAACTCCACCGCGCCCGGAGCCTCCAGCCCCCGGCGACTGACCAGCAGCAACCGCCGGACCCCGCGCCCGGCCACCACATGCCGCGCGAACAGCGCCCCCAGGCCACCCGTGCCACCGGTGATCAACACGGTGCCGTCTGGATCCCATGGCCTGGCTTCGTGCTCGCCCAGTGGCCGGCGGGCGAGCCGGGGTACCCGCGCCTCGTAGTCACGCACCGCCACCTGCTGCTCGCCGCACGCCAGGACGACGGGCAGCGCGGACAGGGCGGTCTCCCGCTCCTCCACATCGGCCAGCAGGAAACGGCCGGGGTTCTCCGCCTCGGCGCTGCGGACCAGTCCCCAGACGGTGGCCGCCGCCGGGTTCGTCACGGCCTCGCCGGCACCGGTCGCTATCGCGCCCCGCGTGACGAACACCAGGCGCGAGTCGGCGAACCGCTCATCGGCCAGCCACTGCTGCAGCAGGCCCAGGACACGGGTGGTCACCTCGTGCGCCGACTCGACCGCATCCGCGGACTCGGCCACGTCGATCTCGACGGTCACCAGTTGAGGCGCCCTGCCCGACGGCAGTTCCAGCGCATCGAGGTCGCCTCTGAGCTCGGCCACCTCCAGCCCCATCACGGCATCCACCGGGGAGACCGTCATCGGCACGGTGATCCAGTCGAGCTGGAACAGCGAGTCCCCGCGGTCGGAGGAAGCCGCGGCGAGCTGGTCGGCCGACACGGCGCGCAGCTCCAGCGAACGCACCGACAGCACCGGCGTCCCGGCGGGATCCACCGCGGTCATCGACACGGCATCGGCACCAGCCGTGGCCAGCCGCACCCGCAACGCGGAGGCGCCTCCGGCCCGGAGGCGCACCGCGCTCCAGGAGAACGGCAACCTGCCGCCACCCGACTCCAGGCCGACGAACGGCAGCGAGTGCAGAGCGGAGTCGAGCAAAGCCGGATGCATGGTGAACAGCCCGGCATCGGCCACCTGATCCGGCATGGCGACCTCGGCGAACACCTCGCCGCCCTCGCCCTTCCACGCCGCCTTCAGCCCCTGGAACACCGGGCCGTAGCCGAGCCCGCTCGCGGCGAGCCTGCCGTACAGCCCGTCCAGGTCGATCGCGGTCGCGCCCTGCGGCGGCCACACCGCCGTGTCGAACGGCACCTCAACCGCGTCGAACGGCACGTCGGCCGTGCCGGTTGCCAGCGTGCCGGTCGCGTGCCTGGTCCACGGCGTGCCGTCCGCGGCCTCGGCCGGGCGGGCGTAGATGCCGAGCACGCGCCTGCCCGATTCGCCTCGGGCGCCCACCGACACCTGCACGACGACTGCGTCGTCCTCGCCGAGGACCAGCGGCGCGGCCAGCGTCAGCTCCTCGACCAGATCGCAGCCGACCTGGTCACCGGCCCGAATCGCCAGTTCAAGGAAACCGGTACCGGGGAACAGCACCATCCCGCCGACGACGTGATCGGCCAGCCACGGATGTGACCGTACGGACAACACGCCCGTCAGCAGCGCACCGTCCGAGTCCGCGAAGTCGATGGCAGCGCTCAGCAGCGGATGCTTCGCCGTGGCCAGGCCTAGAGCCCGCGCGTCCCCGCCTCGTCTTCCGGTCGGCCAGTACAGCTCACGCTGGAAGGCATAGGTCGGCAGCTCCACCCTGTGCGCACCGGGGAACACCGCCTGCCAGTCGATCGGCACCCCGTGCACGTGCAACTCGGCCAGCGCGGTCATGATCGCCTGCTCCTCGCCACGATCCTTGCGCAACACCGGCACCAGCACCGCATCCGAGCCGAGCGTGTCGGCGGCCATGGCGGTCAGCACACCATCCGGGCCGAGCTCCAGATACGCCCGGACACCCTCATCACGCAGAACGCCGACGGCGTCGGCGAACCGAACCGTGCCACGAACCTGATCCACCCAGTAATCCGGCGAGCCCAATCCCTCAGCCAGTTCCCCTGTCAGCGTGGACACGATCGGGATGCGTGGCGGGTGGTAGGTGAGCGTGCTAGCGACCGCTCGGAAGTCCTCCAGCATGGGGTCCATCAACGACGAATGGAAAGCATGCGACACCCGCAACCGCTTCGTCCGGAAACCCCGCCCCTCCAAAACAGCAGCCGCCTCCAGCACCGCCTGCTCACCACCGGAGATCACCGTCGAGGCCGGGCCGTTCACCGCCGCGATCGACACCCCGGACAGCAGCCCCGCGACCTCCTCCTCGCCGGCCTGCACCGCCACCATCGCCCCACCAGCAGGAAGCGCCTGCATCAACCGCGCCCGAGCCCCCACCATCGTGCACGCGTCGGCAAGGGACAACACCCCGGCCACATGCGCCGCGGTGAGCTCACCGATCGAATGCCCCGCCAGCACCTCCGGCCGCACGCCCCAGGATCCGACCAGCCGGAACAGCGCCGTCTCCAGCGCGAACAACGCCGGCTGCGCCCACCCCGTCTGATCCAGCAACTCCTCCCGGGCGAACACCGACGGATCGAACTCGGCAACCACCTCATCAAACGCCCGCGCGAACACCGGGAACCGCGCATACAGCCCCCGACCCATCCCCGGGCGCTGACTCCCCTGACCCGTGAACAGCACCGCCAGCTTCGGCTCAGTCCCCGCCGCCCCACGAACCACCCCGGCGCCGGAGCGACCCTCGGCGAGCGCCCCCAGCCCGGCCAGCACACCCTCGCGATCCCCCGCGACCACCACCGCCCGATGCTCGAAGGCAGACCGCGTCGTAGCCAGCGAGAACGCCACGTCAGCCAGCCCCACACCAGGCGATTCGTCCAGGAACGACGCCAGCCGCCCAGCCTGAGCACACAACGCGCCGGCCGTACGGCCCGACACCAGAACCGGTCCCACACCCGCAGCCGGTGCCTGAGGAGCGCCGGTTTCCGCCACCTGCTCGATGATCACGTGCGCGTTGGTGCCGCTGATCCCGAACGACGACACCCCGGCCCGCCACGGCCGCTCCACCTGAGGCCAGGACCTGGCCTCAGTGAGCAGCTCCACCGCGCCCGATTCCCAGTCGACGTGCGAGGACGGAGCGTCAACGTGCATGGTCTTCGGCAGAAGGCCGTGCCGCATGGCCATGACCATCTTGATCACACCCGCCACACCGGCCGCGGCCTGGGTATGCCCGATGTTCGACTTGACCGACCCCAGTAACAGCGGCCGCTCCCGATCCTGGCCATAGGTAGCAAGCAGCGCCTGCGCCTCGATCGGGTCACCCAGCGTCGTCCCGGTGCCGTGCGCCTCGACGGCATCCACATCGGCAGGCGACAAGCCGGAGGCCGCGAGGGCCTGGCGGATCACCCGCTGCTGCGACGGACCGTTCGGCGCGGTCAACCCGTTGGACGCGCCGTCCTGGTTGACCGCAGAGCCACGCACGATCGCGAGCACCTGGTGACCGTTGCGGCGCGCGTCCGACAACCGCTCAAGCACCACCACCCCGAGGCCCTCAGCCCAGCTCGTGCCGTCCGCCGCATCGGCGAACGCCTTGCACCGCCCGTCGGGGGCCAACCCCCCCTGAGCGCTGAAGTCGATGAACACGCCCGGCGACGCCATCACCGTCACGCCACCGGCCAGCGCCAGCGAGCACTCACCCGACCGCAGCGCCTGTGCCGCCAGATGCATCGTCACCAAAGACGACGAACACGCGGTGTCCACCGTCATCGCCGGACCCTCCAGGCTCAGCGCGTACGACACCCTGCCCGAGAGCACGCTGCCCGCGTTGCCGGTCCCGAAGAAGCTCATCACGTCCGGCGGGAACTCCACGCTGGAGGCGTAGTCGTGATACGTGACGCCGGCGAACACGCCGGTACGGCTCCCGCGCAGCGAGACCGGGTCGATCCCGGCCCGCTCGATCGCCTCCCACGACACCTCCAGGAGAAGCCGCTGCTGCGGATCCATCGCCAGCGCCTCACGCGGTGAAATCCCGAAGAAGCCCGGATCGAACTCAGCGGCCTCGTGCAGGAACCCGCCCTCCCGCACATACGAGGTCCCCCGGTTCTCCCGATCCGGGTTGAACAAGGCCCCGAGATCCCACCCGCGATTCGTCGGGAACTCTCCGATCCCATCCCCGCCCGCGACCACCAGCCGCCACAGATCATCAGCAGACCGGATCCCGCCCGGATAGCGGCACGCCATCGACACGATGGCGATCGGGTCATCCGCGACCGGCACGAGAGCCGTCGGGTTGATCACGTCGGTGTGCTTGCCGAGCAGTTCGGCCAGGAGGAACTCCGCCAGCACGACCGGGGTCGGATAGTCGAACACCAGCGTCGCCGGCAACCGCAGCCCCGTCGCCGTGCTCAGCCGGTTGCGCAGCTCCACCGCGGTGAGCGAGTCGAAGCCCAGCTCGCGGAACTCCCGCCGTACCTGGATCTCATCCGCCGACCCGTGCCCCAGCACCACCGCGGCCTGCGCACGCACCAGGTCGACCACGAACCGAACCTGGTCAGCGTGTCCCAGCCCGGCCAACCGGCGCACCAGCTCGGAATCCCCGCTCACCGAAGCAGCCGACCGGCGAACACCCCGCACCAACCCGCGCAGCAGATGCGGAACCCAGCCCTGCGCCCGCACCGCCGCCACATCGAACCGCGCCGCCACCACGAACGCGCGGTCCGCCGCAGCAGCCGCGTCGAACAACGCCAGCCCCTGCTCGACCGTCAGCGGCAGCATCCCCGCTCGCGCCATTCTTCGCACATCCGCCTGGCCCAGCGTGCCCGTCATCCCGGCGTCCTGCACCCACGGTCCCCACGCCACCGACACCCCGGCCAGGCCAAGCCCGCGCCTGTGCTCAGCCAGCGCATCCAGAAACGCGTTCGCCGCCGCGTAGTTGCCCTGCCCCGCCCCGCCGAACGTCCCCGCCACCGACGAGAACAGCACGAACGCAGCCAGATCCAGGTCACGCGTGAGCTCATGCAGATGCCAGGCCGCATCCACCTTCGGCCTCAGCACGGTCTCCAGCGCTTCCGGCGTCAACGAGGCGATCGTCCCGTCATCCAGCACACCGGCGGTGTGAATCACCGCCGTCAACGAACGCTCAGCAGCCAGCAAGGCCGCCACCTGAACCCGATCCGCCACATCACACGCGGCGATCGAGACCTCAACACCATGCGCGACCAGCTCCACCTGCAACTCCACCGCACCCGGAGCATCCAGCCCCCGACGGCTCACCAGCAGCAGCCGCCGCACCCCGTACTCGGCAACCACATGCCGAGCCACCTCCGCACCCAGACCACCCGTACCACCGGTGATCAGCACCGTCCCATCCGGATCCCACCGACGCTCACCCACAGAGCCGACCACCCGCGCCAGCCTCGGCACCCGCACCTCACCGTCACGGATCGCCACCTGCGGCTCGCCGGATTCGACCACTCCGAGCAGCGCCGATATGGAGATCTCATCCGCGTCGACCAGGACGAACCGGCCGGGGTTCTCCGACTGGGCGCTGCGCACCAGGCCCCGCACCGCCGCCGCCGGAAGATCAGTGGCACCCCGTGTGACCACCACCAGGCGTGACTCGGCGAACCGTTCGTCGGTCAGCCATTCCTGGAGAAGTCCCAGCACCCGGGCGGTCAGCTCGTGCGCCGACTCCACCACACCATCCGCCGGATCCGAGACCGCCTCGACCAGCACCACACCCGGAACCGCCCCAGCCAGCTCCGACAGACTCCGGTGCACCCAGGCCGGCTCCCCCGCAGGCGCCACGGGAACGTCGGCGAACGTGACCCACTCCACCCCGAAGAGCGCGTCCCGAGGTCGGGCACCAGGCTGGCCGGCCGACACCGGCCGCAGCACGACCGACCGCGCCGACAACACCAGCTCGCCCGCGGCGTCCACCGCGCTCACGGCAAACGCATCGTCGCCCGTCTTGTCCAGCCGCACCCGCACCATCGACGCGCCACTCGCGTGCAGGCGCACCCCCCTCCACGAGTACGGCACCCGCACTTCCTCGGAACCGTGCAGCGCATGCAGGGCCGCGTCCAGCAGCACCGGATGCATCCCGAAGGAACCCGCGCTCGACTCCAGTTCCTCGGACAGGGCGACCTCGGCGAACACCTCGCCGTCAGCACCGCGCCAGGCGGTCCTCAACCCCTGGAACGCCGGACCATGACTGAGCCCACTCACGGCGAGCCGCTCATACAGCCCGTCGAGCGGTATCGCGGACGCGCCCCGAGGCGGCCACACCGAGGCCTCGAACGGCACAACAGGCGGGCCACCAGCGGTCAGCACACCGGTGGCGTGCTCGACCCACGGTTCCTCGTCGTCCGCCTCGGCCGGCCGGGCGAAGATCCTCACATCCCGACGGCCGGACTCCCCCGCCGCGCCGACCCACACCTGCACCGCGACCGCGTCATCCTCGCGCAGCACCAGCGGCGCAACCAGCGTCAACTCCTCGACCACGTCGAACCCAACCTGGTCGGCCGCCCGAACGGCCAGTTCGACCAGCGCCGCGCCAGGCACCACGGCAGAACCCATCACCGCGTGGTCGGCCAGCCACGGGTGCGACCGCAGCGACAACCGCCCGGTCAGCAGCACCCCGTCGGAACCGGCCAGGCCGACCGCCGCACCGAGCAGCGGGTGCCCGGCCGCGGTCAAGCCCGCCGCCGTCACATTCCCCACCCGCGAGCCCGCGCCATCGGGCCAGTACCGCTGTCGCTGGAAGGCGTACGTCGGCAGGTCGACCTGGCGCCCACCGGGGATCACGGTCGGCCAGTCCACCTCCACACCATGGACATGCAACTCACCCAGCGCCGACATGACCGCGAACTCCTCGTCGCGGTCCTTGCGCAGCACAGGCACCAGCACCGCATCCGAGCCGAGAGTCTCGGCGGCCATCGCGGTCAGCACACCATCCGGGCCAAGCTCCAGATACGCCCGGACACCCTGATCACGCAGAACGCCGACGGCATCGGCGAACCGCACCGTCCCACGAACCTGATCCACCCAGTAATCCGGCGAACTCAGGTTCTCGGCCAGCGTGGACACGATCGGGATCCTCGGCGGGTGATAGGTAAGCGTCTCGGCCACGGCCCGGAAGTCGTCCAACATCGGGTCCATCAACGCCGAGTGAAAGGCATGCGACACCCGCAACCGCTTCGTCCGGAAACCCCGCCCCTCCAAAACAGCAGCCGCCTCCAGCACCGCCTGCTCGACACCCGCGATCACCAGGGACGACGGGCCGTTCACCGCGGCAACCGATACCCCGGAGGGCAGCCCAGCGACCTCCTCCTCGGACGCCCGCACCGCCACCATCGCCCCACCAGCGGGAAGAGCCTGCATCAACCGAGCCCGAGCACCCACCAACGCGCACGCATCGGCCAACGACAACACCCCAGCCACGTGCGCCGCGGCAAGCTCACCGATCGAATGCCCCGCCAGCACATCCGGCCGCACGCCCCACGACTCCACCAGCCGGAACAGCGCCGTCTCCAGAGCGAACAACGCCGGCTGCGCCCACCCCGTCTGATCCAGCAACTCCTCCCGGGCGAACACCGACGGATCGAACTCGGCAACCACCTCATCAAACGCCCGCGCGAACACCGGGAACCGCGCATACAGCCCCCGACCCATCCCCGGGCGCTGACTCCCCTGCCCCGTGAACAGGAACGCGACCTTGCCCCGCTGCCCGCTCCGCCCCACCATGACGCCCGCGCCCAGCCGCCCCTCGGCCAGAGCCCGCAGCCCGGACAGGACCTCATCACGATCAGTGCCAAGCACGGCCGCCCGATGCTCGAAGGTCGCCCTGGTCATGACGAGGGAGGAGGCCAGGTCACCCAGTTCCAGTCCGGGCTCACTCTCGACGTGGGACGCCAGCCGCTCGGCCTGCGCACGCAACGCCTCTGCTGTACGACCGGAGAGCAGCACGGAAGCTGGCCCCCCGCCACCCACCGCAGCCGCCGGAGGCTCGACCGGGCCCTGTTCGATGATCACGTGCGCGTTCGTGCCGGTGAGCCCGAACGACGACACACCCGCCCGCCACGGCCGGTCGCCCCGGGGCCAGGGCCTGGCCTCGGTGAGCAGCTCGATCGCCCCCTCTGACCAGTCCACATGCGACGACGGCGCATCCACGTGCAACGTCCTGGGCAGCACACCGTGCCACATGGCCATGACCATCTTGATCACACCGGCCACACCGGCCGCGGCCTGCGTGTGACCGATGTTCGACTTGACCGACCCCAGCAACAAGGGCCGCAACCGATCCTGACCATAGGTCGCCAGCAGCGCCTGCGCCTCGATCGGGTCACCCAGCGTCGTCCCGGTCCCGTGCCCCTCCACCACATCCACGTCAGCCGGGGTAAGCCCCGCACTGCCCAGCGCCTGCCGGATCACCCGCTGCTGCGACGGACCGTTCGGCGCGGTGAAGCCGTTGGACGCGCCGTCCTGGTTCACCGCCGACCCGCGCACCACCGCGAGGACCCGGTGACCGTTGCGCTGGGCGTCCGACAGCCGCTCCAGCACCAGCATGCCCACACCCTCGGACCAGCCCGTGCCGTCGGCGCCGTCGGCGAACGCCTTGCACCGCCCGTCGGCGGCCAGCCCACCCTGGCGGGAGAACTCCACGAAAGCCCCGGGGGTGGCCATCACCGTCACGCCGCCGGCCAGCGCCAGCGAGCACTCGCCCCCGCGCAGCGCCTGCGCCGCCAGGTGCAACGCGACCAGCGACGACGAGCAGGCCGTGTCGACCGTCACCGCCGGGCCCTCCAGGCCCAGGGTGTAGGAGAGCCGGCCGGAGGCCGCGCCCGCACCGACGCCGGTGCCGATGCTGCCCTGGAGGTCGGCCAGCGAGTTGACCAGCAGGTAGGAGTAGTCCTGGCCGCTAAGCCCGACGAAGACTCCGGTACGGCTGCCGCGCAACCGTCCGGCGTCGATCCCGGCCCGCTCGACGGCCTCCCACGCGACTTCCAGCAGCAGCCGCTGCTGCGGATCCATCGCCAGCGCCTCACGCGGCGAGATCCCGAAGAAGCCCGGGTCGAAGTCCGCGGCGCCACGGATGAAGGCGCCCTTGTCGGTGTCGCTCCTGGCGCCCTGATCCTGCAGCAGGCTCAGATCCCAGTCGCGGTCGGACGGGAAACCCGAGGTGGCGTCGCGGCCTTCCGCGACCAGCCGCCACAGATCCTCAGGGGAGGACACCCCGCCGGGGAACCGGCAGCTCATCGCCACGATGGCGATCGGCTCGGTGGTGACCGCGACCAGCTTCTGGTACTGGCGCCGTAGCCGTTCGGCCTCCTTCATGGAAGTCCGCAGCGCCTGTACGACCTGCTCGCTGGGCGTATCCATCCAAGCCTCCGTGCATGGGCGAAGAGCATGCAATCCTCCGGTGAAGGTAGGTCGGTGGCGACTCGGCAAACGCCTAGTCTTCGGACAACTCGGCGGCGGGAAGACCGGAAAGACTAGTGATCCCCCTAAGTGCGTCCGCCGTACCGTGCGGAGCGGTAGTCCGGCTCCCGCGTTGGAGGTACGCATGGTGGACGAAGGTCGCAAGCCACTGCTGATCGTGAGCAATGCGGGCGTCGGCGTCTTCAATCCTCTGCGCGTCCTGGCCGCCGAGCTGGCCAGGCGTGGTACGGAGAACCTGTGGTTCGCGTCCGACGAGCCCCGCAGGGCCGACGTCGAGAAGATCGACGAGGGAAGCGGCGTCCGTTTCGCCTCGCTGGGCGCGATCAACCCCCACTACTCCCCCGTCGACTGGGACGACGAGACTTACCGGCAGATCACCCAGCGCTCCCGGTGGAAGGCGCACCGCGCGGTGGTGCGGCGCGGGTTCGGCGCGCCGGGGACGCGAGAGAAGTCCCAGGCGATCGAGGCCGTGGTCGACGAGCTCGAACCAGCTCTCATGATCTTCGACAGCGTGAACCTGCCCGCGCTCGTGGCGGCGCTCAAGAGGAAGATCCCGTCCGTCCTCAGCTCGCCTTTCATGCCGAGCAACCTGCTCATGCCGCGCGGGTTCCCCATGCTGCACACGGGTCTGCCGTTGCGCATGTCGTTCACGCAGAAGGTCCGCAACCGGGTGTTCAGGCTCAGGGCCGGGCTGATGCTCCTGCACCCGTCGATGCTGAAGCACGTTCTCGACACCGTCTCACGGGTGCGGAAGGGCCTGCTCCCGCGGGAGGCGCTCAGCCTGCGGGCGAAGGTCGACCATGCGGATCTCGTCCTGTGTTACACGGTCTTCGGGCTGGAGTATCCCCTGCCGGTTCCGGAGAAGTTCCACCTGGTCGGTGCCATGATCCCGCCGTTGCCAGAGGCACCGGACGACGGCGACCTGTCGCGCTGGCTCGATGCCAACCCCTCCGTGGTCTACGTCGGGCTCGGCACCATCACCCGGCTGACCCGCGACGAGGTGCACGCGATGGTGGAGGTCGCGCGGAGGCTGGACGGCGAGCACGCGGTCCTCTGGAAGCTGCCGGACGAGCAGCAGCGCCACCTGCCTCCCAGGGACGAGCTGCCGGCGAACCTCAGGATCGAGAGCTGGCTGCCCTCGCAGCTGGACGTGCTGGCCCATCCGAGTGTGAGGCTCTTCTTCAACCACGGCGGCGGCAACGCCTTCCACGAGGGTCTGTACTTCGGCAAGCCGCAGGTCATCAGGCCACTCTGGGTCGACTGCTACGACCAGGCGATCCGCGGCGTGGACAGCGGGGTCAGCCTCACGGTGGACGATCCGCAGACCGTCGACGTCGAGGACGTGTTCGGCAAGATCACCCGCGTGCTCGGCGCCCCTTCCTTCCGTGAACGCGCCGAGTATTTCTCCCGCGAGCTGCGGGAGGCGGGCGGCGTCAGAACGGCCGCCAATCTGGTCTTGGGCCACCCGGCGCTGAAATGACCGCTCATGACCGAAGGGCACCGCATGTCCAGCACCGAGATGTCCAGCATCGAGTTCCCCACGCGGCGGCACGGGCAACTGTCGCCCCCTGACGAGTACGCCGTGCTCCGGGCTCAGCCGGGCCTGGTCAGATCGGCGCTGCCGGGTGGCAGCACCGTATGGCTGGTCGCGCGCCACGAGGACGTGCGGGCCGTACTGACCGACCCCCGGATCAGTGCCAGTCCGCTGCATCCGGGGTTCCCGACGATCGGGCGCAACGGGACCGTGCCGCCGCCCGACCAGATCCCCGGGTGGTTCGTCGCCTACGACCCACCCGAGCACACCAGGTTCCGCAAGGCGCTGATCCCCGAGTTCACCGTACGGCGGGTCAGCGAGCTGCGCCCGACCGTCCAGCGGATCGTCGACTCCTGCATCGACGCCATGCTCGCCGGAGGCACCGCGGCCGACCTGGTGTCCGCGTACGCGCTGCCGGTGCCGTCGCTGGTCATCTGCGAGCTGCTCGGCGTGCCGCGTTCCGACCGCGAGCTGTTCGAGTCGAGGACGCGCGTCCTGGTGACGCTCACCTCGACCGAGGACGAGCGCGACGCCGCCACCCAGGACCTGCTGCTCTACATCGCCAAACTGATCGCGATGAAGCAGCGTTTCCCCGGCAGGGACCTGCTCAGCCGGCTGCTGTCGGCCGGGACGCTGACCCCCAAGGAGATCTCGGGCGTCACGATGCTGCTGCTGATCGCCGGGCACGAGACGACGGCGAACAACATCGCGCTCGGCGTCCTCATGCTGCTGCTGAACCCGCAGTGGATCCACACGCCGGGCGTGGTCGAGGAGGTGCTGCGCTACCTGTCCGTGGCCGACCGGGTGGCGCTGCGGGTGGCCGTGGAGGATGTCGAGATCGGCGGGCAGCTCATCAGGGCCGGGGAGGGAATCGTCCCGCTCGGTGCCTCGGCCAACCACGACCAGGCCACGTTCGAGCGCGCGGACGAGTTCGATCCGACCCGTTCCGCCCGCCATCATGTCGCGTTCGGGTACGGCGTGCACCAGTGCCTCGGGCAGAACCTCGTCAGGATCGAGATGGAGACCGTCTTCGAGTCCCTGTTCCGGCGGATTCCTGGCCTCGAACTCGACCAGGCGGTGGAGGACCTGCCGTTCAAGTACGACGGCGTGCTGTTCGGGCTGCACGCGCTGCCGGTCCGTTGGTGACGTTGTGAGGGGTGTCATGCGGGTGAATGTGAACGCCGAGCGCTGCATCGGCGCCGGCCAGTGCGTGCTCATCGCGCCCGAGGTCTTCGACCAGAGCGACAAGGGCACGGTCACGGTTCTGGCCGAGACCCCAGGCGACTCGGCCCGGGCCGTCGTGTGGCAGGCCGTCCGTTCGTGCCCGTCCAGATCCATCTCGCTCGCCGACGGCTGAGTGCCGCGGCGAGCGAGCGCATCCGGCCCGGTCAGGGTTGTGACAGCGGGATGACCTCACGGAACTTGCCGCTGGCGGACAACTGAGGCGGTTCGTCCGCCCGTTCGAGCGTGATGTCGCCGGCCTCGTGCTCTGTGAGCAACTGGGTGAGCTCGGCCCGCACCGCCTTCCACACGTGGTCGGCATCGGCGTCGGCCGCCGCCGTCAGGCGCACCCGCAGGTTCGTGGGCGTGGTCTGGACGATCTGGAACTGCTCGATCCCGCCACCGGGAACGTGGTCCACCAGCGCGCCGATGGCCATCGGCGCGATGCTGACCGGCTCGCCCCGGCCGCCGGGGAAGGTGAGCACGTCGGCGGTACGGCCCTGCACCCTGACCGCAGGCCGCGGGTCCCCGCACGGACAGGGGTCGGGGCGGACCACGACGCTGTCGCCCAGGTCGTAGCGGAGTATCGGCTGGACCCGGTTGGCGAGGTTGCTCAGCAGCACGGTGTGCGACGGCTCGCCCGGCGGGGTGGGCCGGTAATCGGCGTCGACGGGCTCCAGCACTGCCCAGTCGCTGTTGACGTGGTACCAGCCGTGGCCGCAGCCGTACGAGAGGAAGCCGCACTCCGTCGTGGAGTACGTTACGGCGATCCCGGCGTCGAAGGCGTCGCCGAACCGGCTGACGTCCTCTGTCGTCACGGTCTCGCCCGCGGCGAAGACCACCGCAGGCCTGATCCGCAGGCGGCCCTTCTCCTGCTGGCCGGCGAGCAGCGAGAGCACGCTCGGCGAGCTCATGATCATCGCCGGGCTGTACGCGTTGAGCTCGGCAACCAGTTCGGGCAGCGGCCGGTAGATCGAGATGATCCGCAGCAACCGGCCGGTCAGCTTCCGTTTCTGGAACCGGAGCGCCAGGGCCAGGCTGAGCCCGTGGCCGTTGGGCGCGCAGATCATCGCCATCCGCCCGCGCCGGGCCAGGATCCGCATGAGGACGCCGAGGTTCATCCCTGAACTGGTGAGCGAGCCGAGGGCGACGTTCACCGCCATGTTGCGGTCGTCCAGCAGGAAGTACCCGAGCACGCCCGTGGTGCCGGAGGTGTGGGCGACCATGTACTTGCCGAGGAACCGCTCGCCCACGAGCCCCGGGTCGTCCACGAACGTCTGGACCTGCTCGAACGTCACCTCGCGATCGGTGACCCAGTCGTCGAAGCGGTCCATCAGCGCCTGTTTGGTGGTGATCGGCAGCATCGCCGGATCGTCGACCCTGTCCGGCAGATCCCGGTAGAGCTCGCGGAAGTACGGCGAGGCGGCGCGCGCGAAGGTCACCATCTCAGCCAGATTGGCGCGCTGCCGTTCCTGGATGGCCGCTGGGCCGAGTTCGTGGGCGCGTCTGGAGTCGCGCCTGAGCTGACGGATGTCTTCGCCCATGATCGTCTGGTCCTGTCTCTGATGAGCGGGGGTGCATGTCATGAAGCTCCGCCGTCGAGGGCCGCCCGCACGAGCTCGTCGAGCCCCATCGAGTCGATCGCGTCATCGGCGTCGTCCCCGGCGGGGGCTGCCTGGTCGCCGCCGGACAGGTGCAGCAGCGCGTCGAGCACGCCGATCTCCCTGAGCCTGGCCATGGACAGCGACGCGAACAGCGCCCGTACCCGGGCCTCCTCCTCGTCGACGATCGCGGCCCCCTCCGTGTCCGGCAGGAGTCGCGCGATCACGTGAGCGGCGAGGGCCTCAGGGGTCGGGTAGTCGAAGATGAGCGTGGACGGCAGCTTCAGCCCCGTCGCCGCCGTGAGCCGGTTGCGCAGCTCGATCGCCCCGAGGGAGTCGAATCCGAGGTCGCGGAACGGCTGGTCGGCGTCGATCGTCTCGCGGCCTGCGTGCCCGAGTACCATCGCGATCTGGCCGAGCAGCAGGTCGATCACCACGCCCCGCCGTTCCGCGCCGGGGAGGGCGGCCAGCCTGTTCCGCAGCGCGGACACCGGCTGCGTGTCGTCCGCCGCCGTCCCGTACCGCTCGGTCAGTTCCCGGTAGCGGGGCAGCTCGCGCAGCAGCGGGCTGGGACGGCCGACGGTATACGAGCGGACGAACCGCTCGTGGTCGATGTCGGCGACCACACTGGCAGGTTCGCCTCCCGCGACGAGACCGCCCAGCGCGGCGACGGCGAGCCCGGGGTCCATCGGGCGCACGCCCATGCGGCGGGACGCCTCCTGCGCCGCGGCCGCGTCCGCCATGCCGCTGCCCGCCCAGGGCCCCCAGGCCACCGAGGTGGCCGCGAGCCCGCGATCGCGGCGCCAGCCGGCCAGCGCGTCGAGCACCGCGTTGGCCGCGGCGTAGTTGCCCTGGCCGAGGCTGCCGAGCGTGCCCGTGGCGGACGAGAACAGCACGAACGCCGGCAGGTCCAGATCCCGGGTCAGCTCGTCCAGCAGGAACGCCGAGGTCACCTTGGCGCGGAACACGGTCTCCAACCTGTCCTGAGTCAGCCCGTCCACCACGCCGTCGTCGACCACGCCCGCGGCGTGCACCACCGCGGTGAGCGGGTGCTCCGCCGGGATGCCGCCCAGCAGGGCGGCCAGCGCGTCCCGGTCGGCCGTATCGCATGCGGCCACGGTCACCCGGGTGCCCAGTCCCTCCAGCTCGTGGCGCAGCTCGGCGGCGCCCGGGGCGTCCGGGCCACGCCTGCTGACCAGCAGCAGGTGCTCGACGCCGGTCCCGGCCAGCCACCGGGCCACGTGCCCGCCGAGCGCGCCCGTGCCACCGGTGATCAGCACGGTTCCGTACGGCTTCCAGTCGCCCGACGGTCCGGCGTGGGCCCGCACCAGCCGCCTGACGTACGTGCCCGTGACCCTGACGGCGGCCTGGTCCTCGCCTGCCGCGCCTGACAGCAGGCTCGCCAGCCGTCGTACCGCTGCCCGGTCGACGCTGTCGGGCAGGTCGATCAGGCCGCCCCACCGCTGCGGCTGCTCCAGCGCGGCGACCAGACCGAGCCCCCACACGGCGGCCTGCGCCGGGCTTCGCACCGCATCGCCTGGACCGGCCGCGACCGCACCGCTGGTGAGGCACCACAGCGGCGCGTCCACACCGGCATCGCCTAGGGCCTGGAGGAGCAGCGTGGTCATCACCAGCCCCTCGGGAACGTCCGCGGCTTCGGAAGGCGTTCGCAGGGACAACAACGACACGACCCCGGCGTACGGCCCGGCATGCGCGCGGAGCCGCTCGGCCAGCGCGACCCGGTCCTCCGGTGTGGCGGTCAGGTCAGGCACCTCCAAGCGCACGACCTCGGCTCCTAAGAGCCCGAGCGCGTCCGGCACCGCATCGGTCCAGGCGCCTGCCGCCTGTCGCGCGGGAAGCACCACCAGCCAGGGGCCGCTCGCGCGCCGGCCGGGCGGCTCCCCGATGAGCGGCTGCCAGGTGATCCGGTACCGCCAGGCGTCGATGGCGGATCCGTGATCCTGCCGCCCTGCCGTACGCACCGGCTCCGGCCAGAAGCGCTCGTGCTGAAAGGCGTACGTCGGCAGGTCCACGAACCCGGCCCCGGTCCCGGAGAACACAGCAGCCCAATCGGGGCTCAATCCACCCACGTGCAACCGGGCGAGTGCGGTGACGACGGCCTCGCGCTCATCGCGGTCCCTGCGCAGCAGGGGCACCAGCTCGACCTCGGCCTCCGGCGGGAGCATGTCGCCCGCCATCGCCGTCAGCGTGCCGTCGGGGCCGATCTCCACGTACCTGGTCACCCCGGCCTCGTGCGCCGCCCTGATCCCGTCGGCGAACCGGACGGTCCCGCGCACGTGCTCCACCCAGTAGTCCGGCGAGCACAGCTCGTCGGTGGCGAGTCCGCCGGTCACGTTCGAGATCACGGGGATACGCGGCGGCGCGTAGGTCAGCCGTTTCGCGACCGCCCGGAAGTCCTCCAGCATCGGCTCCATGAGCGGTGAATGGAACGCGTGCGAGACGCGCAGCCGCCGTGTCTTGCGCCCGCGCTCCTCCAGCACGCCCGCCACGTCGAGCACGGCGCGCTCCGCTCCCGCGATCACCACCGCCTCAGGCCCGTTGACCGCGGCGAGGGAGACCTCGTGCCCGTCAAGGAGCGGCAGGACCTCCTCCTCGGTGGCCTGGATGGCCACCATCGCGCCACCGGCGGGGAGCCGCTGCATGAGCGTGGCCCTGGCCGCCACCAGGGCGCACGCGTCCTCGAGCGACAGCACGCCCGCCACGTGCGCCGCGGCCAGCTCGCCGACCGAGTGCCCCGCCAGCACGTCAGGGGTGAGCTGCCACGATTCGAGCAGGCGGAACAGCGCCACCTCGACCGCGAACAGCGCCGGCTGGGTCCATCCCGTCTGGTCGAGCAGCACGGCCTCCTGCGTGTCCGCCGCGGCGAAGAGGATCTCCCGCAGCGGCCGGTCCAGCCGGACGTCCAGGTGCGCCAGCACGGCGTCGAGCGCGTCGGCGAAGACGGGGAAGCGCTCGTACAGCTCGCGGCCCATCCCCGCCCGCTGGGCGCCCTGGCCGGTGAACAGGAACGCCGTCCTGCCCGCCCGTCCCACCCGGCCCTCGATCACGTGAGGCGCCGGGCTGCCGTCCGCGACCGCAGTCAGGCCGTCCAGGAGCTCCTCACGGCTCGCGGCCAGGACGGCGAGGCGCCGCCGGAAGCTCGACCGGGTCGTGGCCAGGGAGAGCGCGAGCTCGGCCAAGCCGATCTCGGAGTGGTCGGCAAGGTGGTCCAGCAGGCGCCGCGCCTGCGCCCGCACCGCCGTCGGGGTCTTGGCCGACAGCGGCACAGGAAGCAGGCCGGGGCGCACAACGGCCGGATCGACGCTCGCCTCGGTGGGAGGCGGCTCCTCGATGATCACATGGGAGTTGGTCCCGGTGGCGCCGAAGGACGAGATCGCGGCACGGCGCGGGCGCCCGGCGGCGGGCCACGGCCTGGCCTCGGTCAGCAGCTCCACCGCACCCGCCGACCAGTCCACATGCGCCGACGGCGCGTCCACGTGCAGCGTCTTCGGCGCGATGCCGTGCCTCATCGCCATGACCATCTTGATCACTCCGGCGACTCCCGCCGCCGCCTGCGTGTGGCCGATGTTGGACTTGACCGATCCGAGCAGCACCGGCCGCTCGCGGTGCCTGCCGTACGTCTCCAGCAGGGCCTGGGCCTCGATCGGGTCGCCCAGTTTCGTACCGGTGCCGTGTGCCTCCACCACGTCCACGTCGGAGGAGGCGAGCCCGGCGTCGGCGAGTGCCCGGCGGATCACCCGCCGCTGGGAGGGGCCGCTCGGCGCGGTGAATCCGTTGGACGCGCCGTCCTGGTTGACGGCGGAACCGCGCAGGATCGCGAGCACGCGATGGCCGTTGCGCCTGGCGTCGGAGAGCCGTTCGACCACGAGCATGCCGACACCCTCCGCCCAGCCGGTGCCGTCGGCGGCGTCGGAGAACGCCTTGCACCGGCCGTCAGGGGACAGTGCACCCAGCTCCCCGAACTCGATGAAGCCCACCGGGGTGGACATCACGGTCACGCCACCCGCCAGGGCCAGCGAGCACTCGCCCGAGCGCAGCGCCTGGGCCGCCAGATGCAGCGCCACCAGAGACGAGGAGCAGGCGGTGTCCACAGTCACCGCAGGACCCACCAGGCCGAAGGCGTACGACACGCGGCCGGAGATCACGCTGGCCGCCTGGGCCGTCTGCGCGTGGCCGAGATGATCGCGAGGTGGCTGGTAGTCGCCGCCGGTGGCGCCGACGTAGACGCCGACCTCGTCGCCCCGCAGGCCGGCGGGGTCGACACCGGCGCGTTCCAGTGCCTCCCAGACCGCCTCCAGGACCAGCCGCTGCTGGGGATCCATCACCATCGCCTCGCGCGGCGAGATGCCGAAGAACCCCGGGTCGAAGTCGGCGACGTCGTAGAGGAAGCCGCCCTCGGCGGCCGCGCTGCGGCCACGTCCGTCGGGACCGCCCTGGGCCAGGACGGCGAGATCCCAGCCCCGGCCCGTGGGGAACGGGCCGACCGCGTCCGCCTCGTCCCCGACCAGCCGCCACAGGTCCTCTGGCGAGCGCACCCCGCCGGGGAACCGGCAGCTCATGCCGACGATGACGATCGAGTCGTCGATGGGCACGGCCGGGCGCGTGCCGGTGTCCTCGCCCGGCTCCACCTCACCGAGCAGCTGTCCCACCAGGTGCCCGGCAAGGTCCTCCGGTGTCGGGTGATCGAACACGAGCGTGGCGGGCAGGGCGAGCCCGGTCGCGGCCTTGAGCTGGTTGCGCAGGTCGACCGCGGTGAGCGAGTCGAAGCCGAACTCGCGGAAGGCCCGGCCGGCGTCGACGGCGGCTCCGTCCGCGTGCCCGAGTACGGCGGCGGCCTTGGCCGTCACCAGGTCGAGGACGAGCCGGGTCCGCTCGGCCGCGGGCAGCCCCAGCAGGCGTTCCCTGAGCGCGGGCTCGCCGTCGTGAACCTCGTCGGCCACCTTGGCCTGCGGGATCTCGTCCAGCAGCGGCGTCGGACGCAGCGCGAGGAAGGCCGGGGCGAACAGCTCCCATGCCACGTCGGCGACCGTCATCGCGCTCTCTCCGCCGGCGACGACCCGGCCCAGGGCGCCCAGTGCGAGCTCGGGTGCCAGAGCGGGCAGGCCGTTCAGTCTCAAGTGCCTGTCCATGCCATCGCCTCCGGCCACGCCGCCGTCCGCCCATGCCGACCACGACACGGCGATCCCGGTCAGGCCTCTGGAGCGACGTGCTTCGATCAGGGCGTCCCTGACCGCCTCTGCGGCAGCGGACGCGGCGCGTCCGGCGACACCCCACACCCCGGCCACCGAGCAGAACAGGACGAACGCATCCAGCTCCCGGTCGTGCAGCAAGGCATCCAGGTTGGCCGCTCCGGCGACGTGGTCCGTGACGGCCACGGTCAGGTCCGCCGGCTCGGTGCCGTCCAGAGTGGCGGGGGCGGCCGGTTCGTCGGCGTAGATCACCGCGTCCGGTGGGAACTCCGCCAGGACGGCCGCCAGCGCCTCCCGGTCCGCCGGGTCGCAGTACCTGACCGTCACTCGGGGGTCGGAGGGCTCGGCTGAACCGGGCCGCCCGGCCAGTACCACCCGCTCGGCGCCCGCGTCGGCCGCCCATCGGGCGATGCGCTCCCCGGAGGCTCCGGTGTCCCCGGCGACCAGGACTGTGCCGCGAGGCCTCCAGGACCCGTCGCCGCCCGCCGCCGGTACGAGCCGCCGGCCGAACACACCGGAGGCGCGCAGGGCGGCCTCGCTCTCGCCTCCGGCAAGCACACCGGCGAACCGGGCGATGACCCGCCGGTCGAGTGTCCCGGGCAGGTCGATCATGCCGCCCCACCGTCCAGGATTCTCCAGCGCGGCGACCCGGCCAAGGCCCCAGACGGCGGCCTGCTCCGGATGCGGCGGCACGTCGGACCGGCCCACGGAGACCGCGCCTCGGGTGACACACCACAGAGGCGCGGCGACACCCGCGTCGCCCAGCGCCTGGAGAAGAGCCGCCGTCAACGCGACCCCGGCCAACTCCGCGCCGTCCGCCCGATTCCGACCCGGCAGACCGGCATCGTCCGTCCCGGCAAGCGCCAGCAGGGAGATCACACCGGCGAACGCCTCGTGTGCCCGCAGTTCCGCCAGCCGTACGGCCAGCGTCGCGCGGTCGGCACGCGTGACGTCCAGCCGCACCAACGCGTCGGAGCCGGCGAGTGCGGCGCCCACGATATCGAGCACCTCCGCCCCCTGCCCGGCGGGAACGGCCACCAGCCATCGCCCGGACGGACCGCCGGACGGCAGGCGGGCCAGGGGCTTCCACACCACCCGATAGCGCCACGAATCCACGAGAGTGTGCTCGCGACGGGCACGGCGCCAGGACGACAGCGCGGGCACCAGCGCCGACAGCGAGTCCGCCTCCACCTCCAGCGTGGCCGCCACCGACTCCACGTCGGCCCGCTCGACCGCGGCCCAGAACTCCGCGTCCACCGGATCCGCCGCCTGGCCGCCGGCCACGGCTTCCGGCCAGAACCGCCGACGCTGGAAGGCGTATGTGGGCAGGTCGACGCGGCGCGCGCCGCATCCGGCGAAGAGGGGCCGCCAGTCGACCGCGAGCCCGTGGACCTGCAGCCGGACCAGCGCGTCCACGGCCGACGACTCCTCGCCGCGGTCCTTGCGCAGCAGCGGCACGACCAGCGTCCCCGCCTCGGTGCCGTCGCCCGCCAGGCAGTGCTGGGTCATCGCGGACAGTACGCCGTCCGGGCCGAGTTCGATGAACGTGCTCACGCCAGAGCCCCGCAGGGTGCGGACGCTGTCAGCGAAGCGAACTGCCTGCCGCGCGTGCTCGACCCAGTAGTCCGGCGAACAGAGCCGCTCGGCGACGGCGAGCTCGCCGGTCAGGCTGGATACGAACGGGATCGCGGGCGGCGAGAATCTGAGCCCGCGGATGGCCCGGCGGAACTCCTCCACCATGGGGTCCATCAGGGGTGAATGGAAGGCGTGGCTGACGGACAGCCGGGTGGCCTTGCGGCCCTCCGTCACGAACCGGGCGGCGATCTCGGTGACCGGTTCCTCGGCTCCGGCGATCACCACCGCAGAAGGCCCGTTGACCGCCGCGATCGAGAGCTCGCGGCCGTCGAGCATCCGGAGCACCTCGTCCTCGGTGGCCTGTACGGAGACCATCGCTCCCCCCGCCGGCAGGGCCTGCATCAGGCGACCGCGGGCGGCGACCAGCGTGCACGCATCGGCCAGCGTCAGCACCCCGGCGACGTGCGCCGCGGCGATCTCGCCGATCGAGTGCCCTGCCACCAGATCGGGCAGCAGCCCCCACGACTCCGCCAGGCGGAACAGGGCCACCTCGACGGCGAACAGCGCGGGCTGCGTCCACTGCGTCTGGTCGATCAGCTCCGCCTCGGGCGATCCGGTCTCGGCGAACAGGATCGTCCGCAGCGGGCGGTCCAGCTCGACGTCGAGCTGGGCGAGCACCGCGTCCAGCGCACGGGCGAACACCGGGAACCTGTCGTACAGCTCCCGGCCCATGCCGGGGCGCTGGGAGCCCTGCCCGGCGAACACCATCGCCGACAGGCCGCCGATCGGCGCGGCCTCACCCCGCGCGATCTCCGTCACGCCGTCGGCACCGGCCAGCAGCACCGCGCGGTGGCGGAACATGGACCTGCTCGTCAGCGAGTAGCCGACGTCAAGCGGGTCGAGGGCACGACCGGCGGTCACGACCCGCTCGACCTGGGCTCGCAGCGCCTCAGGGGTCCGTCCGGAGACCACCCACGGCACGACGGCCGCCTGCCTGCGCTCCCCGGCCTGCGACTCCTGGCCCCGCACTTCTGCGGGCGCCTCTTCGAGGATGACGTGGGCGTTGGTTCCGCTGATCCCGAAGGCGGAGACACCCGCCCGCAGCGGCCTGCCGTACCGCGCCCAATCCCTAGCCTCGGCCAGCGGCTCGACCGCCCCTGACGACCAGTCCACGTGCGACGACGGCACCTCGGCGTGCAACGTCCTGGGCAGCAGGCCGTGCCGCATGGCGAGGACCATTTTGATCACACCGGCGACGCCCGCCGCCGCCTGCGTGTGGCCGAGGTTGGACTTGATCGACCCCAGCCACAGCGGGTGGTCCCGGTCCTGGCCGTAGGTCGCGAGCAGGGCCTGGGCCTCGATCGGGTCACCGAGAGCTGTGCCGGTGCCGTGGGCCTCGACCGCGTCGACCTCGGCCGGTGACAGCCCCGCTGCGGCCAGCGCCCGGCGGATCACCCGCTGCTGCGACGGGCCGTTCGGTGCGGTGAGTCCGTTGGACGCGCCGTCCTGGTTGATCGCCGACCCGCGCACGATGGCGAGAACCGGATGGCCGTTGCGCCGGGCGTCCGACAGGCGCTCGAGCACGAGCATGCCGACGCCTTCCGACCAGCCCGTGCCGTCCGCCGCGTCGGAGAACGCCTTGCACCGCCCGTCGGGAGCCAGGCCGCCCTGGACACTGAACTCGACGAACGAGTCTGGGCTGGACATCACCGACACGCCGCCCGCGAGCGCCAGCGAGCATTCGCCGCCGCGCAGGGCTCGGGCGGCCCAGTGGAGAGCGACCAGGGAGGACGAGCACGCGGTGTCGACGGTGACGGCGGGGCCCTCAAGCCCCAGCGTGTAGGACAGCCGACCGGACATGACGCTCGCCGTGGTGCCGGTGGCCACATGTCCGCGCACGTCCTCGGCCGAGGACTTGAGCAGGCCGATGTAGTCCTGTCCGTTGGTGCCCACGAACACACCGGCGTCGCTGCCCCGCAGGCCCATGGGGTCGATGCCGGCCCGCTCCAGTGCCTCCCACGACACTTCGAGCACCAGGCGCTGCTGCGGGTCCATGGCCAGCGCCTCGCGCGGTGAGATCCCGAAGAACTCGGCGTCGAACTCGGTCGCGTCGCTGAGGAACCCGCCCACTGTGGTCGCCGACAGCCCGGCGGCAAGAGCCTTCAGGTCCCAGCCCCGGTCGCCGGGGAAGGCGGAGATGCCGTCCCCGCCGTCGGCCAGCATCCGCCACAGCTCCTCGGGAGAGCTCACGCCACCGGGGAACCGGCAGCTCATGCCGACGATCACGATGGGATCGCCGTCCTCGGCGGCAGCCCGTACGGCGGGCACCAGGGTCTCTCGCTCGCCGAACAGCTCGCCCAGGAGGAAGTCCGCCAGCACGCCCGGGTTGGGCTGGTCGAACAGCAGCGTCGTCGGCAGGGCCAGACCGGTGGCGGCGGCGAGCGCGTTGCGCAGCTCGACGGTGGTCAGCGAGTCGAAGCCCAGATCCTTGAACGGGCGGTCGGGTGCGATGCCGTCGGCGTCGTCGTGCCCGAGCACCGCGGCGACCATGCCGCGCAGCAGGTCGAGCACGGCCCTGCTCCGCTCCGATGGGGACAGACCGGCCAGCCGCCGGTGGAACGCGGGCTCTGCCGTACCTGCTTGATCTGCCGCCCTGGCCAGCTCGGGAAGGTCACTGACCAGCCGGATCGCCCCGAAGACGCCCGCGAATCGGGTCCAGTCGACGTCGGCAACGGTCAGCGTCGTGTCGCCGTGCTCCATCGCCTGCCTCAGCGCGACGACCGCCAGGCCGGGAGGCAGAGGCTCAAGACCGGCCCGGCGCAGCCGGTTCGCCACGGTGTCGTCCGCGGCCATGCCGGACCCGGCCCACGGTCCCCAGGCGATCGACGTCGCCGTGAGCCCACGGGCGCGGCGGTACTCCGCCAGCGCGTCGAGCACGGCGTTCGCGGCGGCGTAGCCGGCCTGGCCGGGCGAGCCGAAGGTCGCGGACGTGGACGAGAACAGCACGAACGCCGACAGGTCCAGGTGCTCGGTGAGCTCGTGCAGGTTGAACGCGCCGACCGCTTTCGATCGCAGGACCGTGGAGAGCCGCTCGGGTGTGATGCCGTCCAGCACCCCGTCGTCGAGCATGCCCGCCGTGTGGAAGACCGCGGTCAGGGGCAGGTCCTGCGGGATCCCGGCGAGCATCGCGGTCAGGGCGTCGCGGTCGGCGACGTCGCAGGCCACGACGCTGACCCGGGCGCCGAGGGCGGTGAGCTCGTCCCGCAGCTCGGCCGCGCCGGGCGCATCGGGTCCACGGCGGCCGACCAGCAGCACGTGCGCGGCACCGCCGCGCGCCGCCCAGCGGGCGACCTGCGATCCGATGCCACCGGCGCCGCCCGTGATCAGGACGGTGCCGGCACCGAACAGCCCGGCCTGCGCAACGTCCGCGCGAAGCGGCGCGTGCACCAGGCGGCGGCCGAAAACCCCAGAGGAGCGTACGGCAAGCTGATCCTCGCCACCGGTCAGCGCATCGACCAGACGTGAGGTCGTGACCGAGTCCAGGTTCTCGGGCAGGTCGACGAGCCCGCCCCACAGGTGCGGCTGCTCCAGCGCCATGGACCGGCCGAGCCCCCACACGGCGGCCTGCACGGGCCTGGTGACCGGCTCGGAGCGTCCCACCGACACCGCGCCGCGGGTCACGCACCACAGGGGCGCCTGGGTCCCGGAGTCGCCGAGCACCTGAGCCAGCACGACCGTCGCCGCCAATCCGGCGGGTACCCCGGGATGGTCGGCCAGCTCCCGCTCGTCCAGGGCCAGCAGCGACACGATCCCGGCTGGCTGCGGTCCGGCGGAGCACAACTCCCGGATCCGCGCGGCCAGCACTGCCCGATCGGGTTCGCCGACCTCGATCCGGTCGCCACCCAGCGCATCCGCCAGCGACGCCGCCCACGCCTCGCCCTCTGGCACCACCACAAGCAATCGGCCACGCGCGCCTGGTGAGGACGGCGGCAGCGGCTTCCAGACGGACCGGTACCGCCAGCCGTCCACGGCGGAGCGCTCCTTGCGGCGGCGACGCCACGAGGACAGCGCGGGAAGCACGGCCTCCAGTGTCTCGCCACCGACCCCCAAGTCCGCGGACAACGCCGTCACGTCGCCGCGCTCAACGGCGTCCCAGAAGCCCGCATCCGCAGCATCGGAGGCGGCGGGCACAGCCTTGGCGTCCGGCCAGAAACGCCGCCGCTGGAAGGCGTACGTCGGCAGGTCGACCGCCTCGGCGCCGGTGCCGTCGAAGAACTCCCGCCAGTCCACGGCGACGCCACGGACGTGCAGCCGGGCCACCGCGTCCGTGACGGCCCGCCGCTCGGCCCGGTCCCGGCGCACCAGCGGAATCGTCCGCACCTCGGGACGGTCGGCGAGGTATTCGGTGACGACGGCCGTGAGCACGGCGTCGGGGCCGAGTTCGAGGAAGGTGACGACGCCCTGCTCGGCCAGGGCGCGCACGCCGTCGCCGAAGCGGACGGGCCGCCTGATGTGCTCCACCCAGTACTCCGCCGAGCGGAGCAGATCGGCGTCCGCCTGTTCGCCGGTCAGGTTCGACACGATCGGGATCTGCGGGGGCGCGTACGACAGTCCGCTCGCGACCCGGTGGAAGTCGTCGAGCATGGCGTCCATCCGCGGCGAATGGAAGGCGTGGGAGACCTGGAGCCGCTTGGTCAGCCGCCCTTCCGCCGCGAAGTGCGCGGCGATCTCCAGGACGTCGTCCTCCTCGCCTGACACGACCAGCGACACCGGGCTGTTGACCGCCGCGATCGAGACCCGCTCTTCGCGCCCGGCCAGCAGCGGGAGCACCTCCTCCTCACCGGCCTGGACGGCGAGCATCGCCCCGCCCGCGGGCAGCGCCTGCATCAGGCGGGCACGGGCGGCCACCAGGGCGCACGCGTCCGGCAGGGAAAGCACGCCCGCGACGTGCGCCGCGGCGATCTCCCCGACCGAATGTCCCATGAGGTGATCGGGCTTGACCCCCCAGGACTCCAGCAGGCGGAACCCGGCCACCTGGAAGGCGAACAGCGCCGGCTGCGTGTAACCGGTCTCGTCCAGCAGTACGGCGTCCGCCGTACCGGCTGGGGCGAACAGCACCTCCCGCAGCGGGCGGTCCAGGTGCGCGTCCAGGTGGGACAGCACCTCGTCGAGCGCCTCTGCGAAGGCGGGGAAGCGGTCATACAGCTCGCGGCCCATCTCGGCTCGCTGGCCGCCCTGCCCGGTGAACATGAAGGCCAGGGACCCGCGGACGACGGGGACGCCGGTGAGCCGGCCTTCGGCTAACGACCGCAGCCCCTCGACGAGCTCCTCGCGGTCCCACCCGGCCAGCGCCGCTCGGTGGTCGAGGTGAGAGCGCGAGGTCGCCAGCGAGAACGCCACGTCCGTGAGGTGGAGCTCCGGCGACTCCTCCAGCAGGGACAGCAGCCGCCCCGCCTGGTGACGCAGTGCCCGGCCGTCGACGCCGGAGACGAGCACGGGGACGACGACCGGCTCGGTCTGCCGTACCCGGGCAGCCGCCGGAGGCGCCTCCTCCAAGATCGCGTGAGCGTTGGTGCCGCTCAGGCCGAACGACGACACCGCCGCCCGGCGCGGACGCCCGGCGCGCACCCATTCTCTCTGCTCCGTGAGCAGCGCGATCGCGCCGCTCGACCAGTCCACGTGCGACGACGGCGCGTCCACGTGCAGCGTCCTGGGGAGCAGGCCGTGCCGCATCGCCATGACCATCTTGATCACGCCGGCGACGCCCGAGGCCATCTGGGTGTGGCCGATGTTGGACTTGACCGAGCCCAGCAGCAGCGGGTCGTCCCGGTCCTGGCCGTAGGTCGCGAGCAGGGCCCGTGCCTCGATCGGGTCGCCTAGCGCGGTGCCCGTCCCGTGTCCCTCGACGGCGTCGACCTCCGCCGGCGAGACTCCCGCGTTGGCCAGGGCCTGCCTGATCACGCGCTGCTGAGCCAGGCCGTTGGGCGCGGTCAGTCCGTTCGACGCGCCGTCCTGGTTGATCGCCGACCCACGGATCACCGCGAGGATCGGGTGCCCGTTGCGCTGGGCGTCGGACAGCCGCTCCACCAGCAGCAGGCCGACACCTTCCGCCAGACTCATTCCGTCGGCGCTGTCGGAGTAGGCCTTGCAGCGGCCGTCGGGGGCCATGGCCCGCTGGCGGCTGAACCCGATGAAGGCATCGGGAGTGGACATCACGGTCACGCCACCGGCCAGGGCCAGCGAGCTCTCGCCGTCGCGCAGCGACTGGCAGGCCATGTGCAGCGCCACCAGCGACGACGAGCAGGCCGTGTCGAGCGTGACGGCCGGACCCTCCAGGCCCAGCAGGTACGACACGCGTCCGGACAGGATGCTCGGCACGGTGCCCGTGACCAGGTGACCTTCCAGGCCCTCGCCCTGGCCGGCCATGGCGGTGCCGTAGTCCGCGTAGCTGGCGCCGATGAAGGCGCCGGTCAGGCTCCCGCGCAGGGACGTGGGGGCGATCCCGGCCCGCTCGACGGCCTCCCATGCCGTTTCGAGCACGATCCGGTGCTGCGGATCCATCGCCAGCGCCTCGCGGGGCGAGATCCCGAAGAAGTCCGCGTCGAACTCCGCCGTGTCGTGGAGGAAACCGCCCTGCGTGGAGTACGTCTTGCCCGGTCGGCCCGGATCGGGGTCGTAGAGCCCTTCTGCGTCCCAGCCACGGTCGGCGGGGAATCCGGAGATCGCGTCGACACCGTCGAGCACGACCTGCCACAGGTGCTCCGGCGAGTGGACTCCGCCCGGATAGCGGCAGGCCATGCCGATGATCGCGATCGGCTCGTCCGCACCGGACCGCACCTGGCCCGCCACGGCCACCGGTCCTGCCACGGACCCGGCGATCTCGGCGCGCAGGAACGCCGCCAGCGACTCCAGGTTCGGATGGTCGAACACGACCGTACTGGGCAGCGTCAGGCCCGTCGCAGCGGCCAGCCGGTTGCGCAGGTCGACCGCCGTCACCGAGTCGAAGCCCAGGTCGCGGAAGGCCCGCCGGTCGGCGACCGCGTCGGCGGAGGTGTGCCCCAGCGCGGTCGCCGCCTGTGCGCGCACCAGCTCCGCCAGGAGCCGGTCCCGCTCGGCCGCTGGCAGCCCGCGCAAACGGGTGACGAACTCCCCCACCCCTGCGGTCGAAGCCGGTTTCTCAGCCAGATCCCGTACGGCGGGCAGTTCGTCGAACAGGCGGCTCTGCCGTACGGAGGTGAAGACCGGGAAGTAACGCTCCCAGTCGATGTCGGCGATCGCGAGCACCGGCTCCTCGCCCGCCAGCGCGTGCCCCAGCCCTTCGAGCGCCAGGTCGGGCTCCATGAACACGAGCCCGCTGCGCAGGATCTGCTCGGGATCGACCCGGCCCAGCTCCCGGTCGTCCGACCAGATGCCCCAGGAGATCGAGGTGGCGGGCAGCCCGCGAGAACGCCGGTTCTGCGCCAGCGCGCCGAGGAAGGCGTTGCCCGCCACGTACGCGGCGTGCCGGCCGCTGCCCCACATGCCCGCCATCGAGGAGAACAGCACGAAGGCGTCGAGCTCGTCGGTGTCCAGTAGTTCGTCCAGGTGCCGGGCGCCGAGCACCTTGGCCCGCACGACCTCGGCGAACGCCTCCAAGGTGATCTCGTTCAGTGAGTGCAGCTCGATGGAGGCGGCGGCGTGCACCACCGTACGGATGACGTGGCCCTCCGCCCGCAGCTTGGTCAGCAGGCCGGCGAGGGAGTCGCGATCGGACACGTCGCACTTCTCCACCGTCACGGCCGCGCCCAGCTCGGCCACCAGTTCGGGGGCTCCCGGGGCGTCCATGCCGCTGCGGCTGACCAGCACCACGTGCTCGGCTCCCCTGCCCGCGACCCAGCGGGCCACGTGCGGGGCGAGCGTTCCCGTGCCGCCGGTTATCAGGGTAGTCCCGCGCGGTGTCCATCTGCGCTCGGGCTCCCGGTCCGCCGCGGGCACCACGCGGCGGGTAAACAGGCCGGAGGGTCTGATCGCGAGCTGGTCCTCGTCACCGCCCGCGAGGGCGCTCGCCAGGCGCCGCGCCGCGCGCTGGTCGAGCGTCCCTGCGGGCAGGTCGATCAAGCCGCCCCACCGTCGCGGATGCTCCAGCGCGGCTGTCCAGCCCACGCCCTGGACCTGCGCCTGGACGGGGTTGGTGACCGGATCCGCCCGGCCGGTGGAGACCGCGCCATGGGTGAGGCACCACAGCGGCGCGTCGATGTCCGCATCGCCCAGCGCCTGGACGAGCGCGACGGTCAGCGCCAGTCCTGCGGTCAGCTCCGGGTGGCGTTCCGCTGGCTGTTCAGCCAGGGCCAGCAGGGATACCACGCCGGAGACAGGCTCGGTGAACGCCCGCGCCAGCACCTCTCGGTCGAGGTGCGACTCGTCGAGCACGATCCTGTGGACCCGGGCCCCATGCGCGGTCAGGGCGTCGGCCACGTCCTCGTCCGCCACGCCCTCGGTCGTGACGAGCAGCCACGTGCCCGCCAGCGAGACGGAGGCCAGGCCGGTCACCGGACGCCACTCGACGCGGTAACGCCAGGAGTCCAGCGTGGACCTGGCCCGCTGCCTGCGACGCCACGACGACAGCGCGGGCAGGACCGCGGCCAGTGCCTCCTGGCCGACGTCCAGCCCGGAGGCCAGCGAGTCGAGGTCCTCCTGCTCCACCGCCGTCCAGAACCGCTCGTCCACCGAGCCGGGTTTCCCCGGCTCGGCGCGCTGGATCCAGAACCGCTCCCGCTGGAAGGCGTAGGTGGGCAACTCCACGCGGCGGGCGCCGCTTCCGTCGAAGGCCGCCCGCCAGTCGACGGGCAGACCGCGCACGAACACCTCGGCCAGGGAGGTCAGGAAACGCTCCGCGCCGCCCTGGTCGCGCCGCAGCGTCCCAGCGACGACCGTGCCCTCGGCGGAGCCCTCGGTCGTCTCCTGGATCGCGCCTGTCAGCACAGGGTGCGGACTGACCTCGACGAATGCCCGGTGCCCTTCGTCCAGCAGCCGGCGTACGGCCAGCTCGAACCTGACGGCCTGCCGCAGGTTGCGGTACCAGTAACCGGCGTCCAGCTCCGTGCCGTCCAGCCACTCCCCGGTCACCGTGGACAGGAACGGCACCCCGGCCCGCTCAGGCGTGATCGCCGCCAGTGCCCTCGGGAGCTCCTCCTGGAGCCATTCGACATGGGCCGAGTGCGAGGCGTAGTCGACCGCGACCCGGCGGGCTCGCACGCCCTCCCCTGTCAGCCGCTGCGACAGCTCTTCGATCGCATCGAGGTCGCCGCTCACCACGACGGAGCGCGGCCCGTTCACCGCGGCGACCGAGATCCGTTCCTTCCAGGGGCTCAGCCGCTCCTCGACGTCCCGCTCCGGGAGGGAGACCGACATCATCGCTCCGGCGCCGGCCAGCCGTCGGGCGATGGCCTGGCTGCGCACCGCCACCACCAGCGCGGCGTCCTCCAGCGACAGCGCGCCCGCCACGCAGGCGGCGGCGATCTCACCCTGGGAGTGCCCGATCACCGCGTCAGGCTCCACGCCGTGGGCACGCCACATCGCCGCGAGCGAGACCATCACGGCGAACGACACCGGCTGCACGACGTCCACGCGCTCCAGCGACGGCGCGCCTTCGGCCTGGCGCAGCACGTCGATCAGCGACCAGTCGACATACCTGCTCAGGGCCAGGGCGCACTCGGCGATGCGCTCGGCGAACACCGGGGACTCCTTCAGCAGGCTCGCGCCCATGCCCGCCCACTGCGCGCCCTGACCGGGGAACACGAAGACCGTCTTGCCCTCGACGTCCGCCACGCCCTGGACCACGCCGGGCGAAGGTTCGCCCGCGGCCACCGCCCGCACAGCGGCGGTGAGAGCCTCGCGCTCGCCGCGCACCACGACAGCGCGGTGCTCGAACGCCGACCTCGACGTCACCAGCGAGAAGCCCACATCGAGCGGATCGTGCTCGTCCACGTGCGCGGCCAGCCGCCCCGCCTGCGCGCGCAGCGCCTCCGCCGTCCTGCCCGACACCACCCAAGGCACCGGGCCGTGACGGTGGTCACCATCGACGGCCCCGGCTGGAGTCTCCGGGGCCGGTGCCTGTTCGAGGATCGCGTGGGCATTCGTGCCACTGATCCCGAACGACGACACGGCGGCCCGGCGCGGACGCCCGGTCTCCGGCCACGCCACGGCCTCGGTCAGCGGCTCGACCGCGCCCGAGGCCCAGTCCACGTGCGACGACGGCGTGCCGACGTGCAGGGTCTTCGGCAGCAGCCCGTGCCGCATCGCCATGACCATCTTGATCACGCTCGCCACACCCGCCGCGGACTGCGTGTGGCCGATGTTCGACTTCACGGACCCGACCAGGAATGGATTCTCCCGGCCCTGGCCGTACGTCGCGAGAAGGGCCTGAACCTCGATCGGATCGCCCAGGGCCGTGCCGGTGCCGTGTGCGTCGATCGCGTCGACCTCGGCCGGGGACAGCCGCGCGCCCGCCAGCGCCTGCCGGATCACCCGCTGCTGCGAAGGACCGTTGGGCGCGGTCAGCCCATTGGACGCGCCGTCCTGGTTCACCGCGGAACCGCGCACCACCGCGAGGATCGGATGCCCGTTGCGCCGCGCGTCGGACAGCCGCTCCAGCACGAGCAGTCCCGCGCCTTCCGCCAGGCTCATCCCGTCGGCCGCGTCGGAGAACGCCTTGCACCGGCCGTCGGCGGCCAGGGCCCGCTGGCGGCTGAACGCGACGAAGGAGACCGGAGTGGTCATCACCGTCACGCCGCCCGCCAGCGCGAGCGAGCTCTCGCCGTTGCGCAGCGACTGGCAGGCCAGGTGCATCGCCACCAGCGACGACGAGCACGCCGTGTCGACGGTGACCGCGGGTCCTTCCAGTCCGAGCACGTACGACACGCGGCCGGACAGCACGCTCGGGATGGTGCCGGTGACCTGGTGCCCTTCGGCGTCGGGGGCGTTCGAGCCGTACTCCTGGTAGCTGGAGCCGATGAACGTGCCCGTCGGGCTGCCGCGCAGCTCGGAGGGCTCGATCCCGGCCCGTTCGATGGCCTCCCACGCGGTCTCCAGCAGCAGGCGCTGCTGCGGGTCCATGGTCAGTGCCTCGCGCGGCGAGATCCCGAAGAATCCCGGGTCGAAGTCACCGGCGTCGTGGAGGAAGCCTCCGTCGAGGGAGTACGTCGTGCCCGAATGATCGGGGTCTGGGTCGTAGAGCCCTGCCGTGTCCCAGCCGCGGTCGGCAGGGAATCCGGAGATGGCGTCGGCCTCGTCGGTCACCAGTTCCCACAGATGCTCAGGCGAGCCGACGCCGCCGGGGAACCGGCAGGCCATCCCGATGATCGCGATCGGCTCGTCGGCGGGGCCGGCGGCGACGGTCCGCGCGGCGTCCGCGTCCGCCTCCTGCACGACCTGCGCCCGCAGGAAGTCCACCAGCGCGGCCGGGGTCGGGTGATCGAACACCAGCGTGCTCGGCAATGCCAGGCCGGTGACCGTGACCAGGCGCTTGCGCAGTTCCACCGCGGTCAGGGAGTCGAAACCCAGCTCGCGGAACGCGCGCCGCTCCGCGACCGCCTGGGCCGAGGCGTGCCGCAGCACCGCCGTCACCTCGGTGCGCACCAGTTCCAGCAGCGTGCGCCGCTGATCCTTCTCGCTCATGTCGCGCAGCTTCGCGATGAACGCCGGATCGCCTGCCGCGCTCTCGCGCTCTGCCCTGACCTCGGCGAGTTCGCTGAACAGGTGGCTGCGCCTGGCCGAGGTGAACACCGGATAGAACCGGTCCCAGTCGACGTCGGCGACCGTCACCACGGCATCCTCACCGCCGACCGCCCGGCTCAGCTCCCTGATCGCGAGAACGGGCGGCAGGAAGGCCAGCCCGCGTCTGAGTAAGTAGTCGGCCATGGTCTCCTCCACGGCCATCCCGGCTTCCGCCCACGCGCCCCAGGCCACCGACGTCGCGGCGACACCGCGCGCCCGCAGGTGCTCGGCCAGCGCGTCGAGGTAGGCGTTGGCCGCCGCGTAGGCGCCCTGTCCCGCACCGCCCCAGACGCCCGCGACCGAGGAGAACAGGACGAAGAAGTCGAGCTCGCGATCTCCGGTCAGGTCGGCCAGGTTGGCGGCGCCCGCCACCTTCGCGGTCATCACGGCGGCGAGCTCGGCGGCGTCCGCCTGATCGAGTGGGGCGACGGCCTGGCTCACTCCGGCCGCGTGGACGACCCCGGTGAGCGGGTGGTCGGCCGGGATGGCCTCCAGCACGGCGGCCAACGCCTCGCGGTCGGCCACGTCGCAGGTGACGACGCTCACCTCAGCGCCCAAGGCGACCAGCTCGTCGCACAGCTCAATCGCCCCTGGGGCGTCCATGCCCCGGCGGCTGGTCAACACCAGGCGCGCGGCGCCGCCGCCGCTCGCCAGCCACCGCGCAGTGGCCGCTCCCAGCGCGCCGGTCCCACCGGTGATCAGCACCGTGCCGCCAGAACCCGGCACCCTGCCGGACGAGCGCTCCTGGCCGGGGGTGACCGGACGGCGCCGCAGCCGGCGGCCGAACACGCCCGTTGCGCGGACCGCGACCTGGTCCTCGCCGTCCATTCCCGCCAGCACGCCGGCCAGGCCGGGCGCTGCCCGCCCGGCGACGACGTCGGGCAGGTCGATCAGGCCGCCCCACCGCTTCGGGTGCTCCAGGGCCGCAACCCGGCCCATACCCCACACCTGCGCCTGGAGCGGGCTCGTCACCCGGTCTCCGGCAGTCGCGGACACGGCGCCACGAGTGAGGCACCACAGCGGCGCGTCGATCTCCGCATCCCCCAGCGCCTGCAGGAGCGCGACCGTGAGCGCCAGACCGTCCTCCGCCGGCATCGACACCACGCCGGAGATCTCACCCAGCCCTCTGAGCCGGTCGGCGAGCGCCGCCCGGCCGCCGTCCGTCCCGTCCACCGGGAACCGCTCCACCCGCGCCCCGTGACCCTCCAGCGCGCCGACCACGTCGCCGTCCGCGATCCCGTCCGCGGTCACGACCAGCCAGGTCCCCTCCAGTACGGCGAGCGGAGGCGTACGGCGCGGCAGCCACTCCACGCGATAACGCCACGAGTCGAGCGTCGAGGCCTCACCCCGGCTCCGCCGCCACGACGACAGGGCGGGAAGCAGGGTGTCCAGCGAGGACGGGTCCTCAAGGGACAGCCCGAGGATCGCGGCCACGTCCCCGGCGTCGCCACGCTCGACCGCCTCCCAGAGCCGCGCGTCCGCCGGATCCCCTACCTGTCTCGCGGCAGGCTCAGGCCAGAACGACTCGTGCTGGAACGCGTACGTGGGCAGCTCCACCCGGCGGCCCCCGCGAGCCAGGACCCGCCAGTCGACACCGACGCCGTTCACGTGCAGCTCGGCCAGCGCGGTCATGAGGGCGACGCGCTCATCACCGTCGCCGCGCAACACGGGCACCAGCAGCGCGTCCGCCTGTTGGGGGAGGGCGTCCTGGGCCATCGCGGTGAGCACGCCGCCCGGCCCGATCTCCAGGAACGCGGTCACACCGGCCTGGTGTAACGCCAGTATCCCGTCGCGGAACCGGACCGCCTCCCGCACGTGCCGTACCCAGTAACCGGACGTGCACAGCTCGTCCGTGGCGAGCGCACCGGTCACGTTGGAGACGACCGGGATCCGGGGCGGGTGGTAGGTCATCGACTCGGCGACCGTCTGGAACTGCGCGAGCATCGGCTCCATGAGCGGAGAGTGGAACGCGTGCGACACCCGCAGCCGCTTGGTCCGGCGATCCCGTGCGGCCCACCCGGCCGTGACGGCCAGCACCGCGGACTCGGCTCCGGCGATCACCACTGACATCGGGCCGTTGACCGCCGCGACGGACACCTCGGACTCCCGCCCGGCCAGCGATGCGAGAACCTCCTCCTCGGTGGCCTGAATCGCCACCATCGCGCCGCCTGCCGGGAGCGCCTGCATCAACCGGCCCCGCGCGGTCACCAGCACGCAGGCGTCCTCCAGCGTCAGCACCCCGGCGATGTGCGCCGCGACGAGCTCCCCGATCGAGTGCCCCACCAGCGCGTCAGGGCGCACACCGTACGACTCGACCAGCCGGTAGAGCGCGACTTCGAGGGCGAACAGCGCCGGTTGTGTGTACTCCGTACGGTCAAGTAGCCCGGCGTCAGAGAAGAGAGCCTCGCGCAGCGAGGGATCCAGGTGGGACAGCACCTCGTCGAGGGCCTGGGCGAACACCGGGAACCGCTCGTAGAGCTCCAGCCCCGTCCCCACCCGCTGAGCGCCCTGGCCCGTGAACAGGAACGCCGTCCTCCGATCGTCCATGACCTGGCCGCGTACAGCTCCCGCCCGCCCCGTGGCCAGCGCCCGTAGCCCGGCCAGCGCCCCGTCACGGTCCTCCGCCAGCACGGCCGCGCGATGCTCGAAGGCCGAACGGGTGGTCGCCAGCGAGAACGCCACGTCGGCCAGGTCCACGTCGGGACGCTCTTCCAGGTGGGAAAGCAGCCGCGCGGCCTGTTCCCGCACCGCCTGCTCCGTCCTGCCGGAAACCGGCAGAGGCAGGCCCGTCACCTGCCTCACGACCGGGAGCGTCCCGGCGCCGCCGTCCTGTTCGATGACGAGGTGGGCGTTGGTGCCGCTGAAGCCGAACGACGACACGGCGGCCCGGCGCGGGCGGCCCGTCTCAGGCCACTCGCGCGCCTCGGTCAGCAGTTCCACCGCTCCGGCCGCCCAGTCGACGTGCGAAGACGGCGCGTCCACGTGCAAGGTCTTGGGCACGATGCCGTACCGCATGGCCATGATCATCTTGATCACGCCCGCGACGCCCGCCGCTGCCTGCGTGTGCCCGATGTTCGACTTGATCGACCCGAGCAGCAGGGGCCGGTCCTCCGGCCTCTCCCTGCCGTAGGTCGCAAGCAGCGCCTGCGCCTCGATCGGATCGCCCAGGGTGGTCCCGGTTCCGTGTCCCTCGACCACGTCCACCTCGGCCGGGGACAGGCGTGCTCCGGCCAGGGCCTGGCGGATCACCCGCCGTTGGGAGGGGCCGTTCGGCGCGGTCAGGCCGTTCGACGCGCCATCCTGGTTGATCGCCGATCCGCGCACGACGGCGAGCACTTCGTGCCCGTTGCGCCTGGCGTCCGACAGGCGCTCCAGCACCAGCACGCCGACGCCCTCGGCCCAGCTCACCCCGTCGGCGGCATCGGCGAACGACTTGCACCGCCCGTCCGCCGACAGCCCGCGCTGCCGGGAGAACTCGACGAACGCCCCCGGCGTCGCCATCACGGTCACGCCACCGGCCAGCGCGAGCTCGCATTCGCCCGCGAGCAGCGCCTGCGTCGCCAGATGCACCGCCACCAGCGAGGACGAGCAGGCCGTGTCGACCGTCACGGCCGGTCCCTGCAGGCCAAGCGTGTAGGAGACCCGCCCGGAGACGACGCTCGCGGCGGTCCCCGTGCCCCGGTAGCCCTCGAACTCGCTCGCGCCGAGCATCCCGCTGTAGTCGGAGTACATCACCCCGGCGAACACGCCCGTCGAGCTGCCCCTGAGCGAGACCGGGTCGATCCCGGCCCGCTCGACCGCCTCCCAGGAGGCCTCCAGGAGCAGCCGCTGCTGCGGGTCCGTCGCCATGGCCTCCCTCGGGCTCATCCCGAAGAAGTCCGCGTCGAACTCCGCCGCGTCATGCAGGAACCCGCCCTGCCTGGTGTACGAGCTGCCCGCGTGGTCGGCGTCCGGATGGTAGATCGAGCCCAGGTCCCAGCCACGGTTGACAGGGAAGCCGGTGATCACGTCACGACCCTCGGCCACCAGCCGCCACAGGTCCTCCGGTGAGGTGACGCCCCCCGGATAGCGGCAGCTCATCCCGACGATCACGACCGGGTCGTCGGCGACCGGCATGACGGCAGCGGGAACGGCCACGTCGTGCTGCGCACCCAGCACCTCGTCGAGCAGGAACTCCGCCAGCACGACCGGCGTGGGGTAGTCGAACACCTGCGTCGCGGGCAGGCGCAATCCCGTCGCCCGGCTCAGCCCGTCGCGCAGTTCAAGCGCGGTGAGGCTGTCGAAACCCAGCTCGCGGAACTCCCGCCGGGCGTCGACGAGGTCCGGCGAGGCGTGCCCCAGCACCAGCGCCACCTGGGTCCGCACGATGTCGAGCACGGCCCGCAGCCCGTCGGCGCGCTCCATTCCGGCCAGCCACCGGACCAGCGCTCCGCCGGCCGCCGCGGACCCCGAGGCCGCCGACCGGCGCGCCGCCCTGACCAGCCCTCGGAGCAGGTGCGGCACCTCGCCGTGCGCACGCACCGCGGCGAGGTCGATCCTGACCGGAGCCACGACCGGCCGTCCTGCCCGTACGGCGACGCCGAACAGCGCAAGTCCCTCGTCTGCGGTGAACGCCGACATCCCGGCGCGGGCCATCCGCCGTGCTTGGACGTCGTCCAGCGCTCCGGCCATCCCGGTGTCCTGCGCCCATGGTCCCCACGCGAGCGACACCCCGGGCAGCCCTTCTGCCCTTCGGTGCTCGGCCAGCATGTCGAGGAACGCATTGGCCGCCGCGTAGTTGCCCTGGCCTGCGGCTCCCACCGTGCCCGCCACCGACGAGAGCAGGACGAAGGCGGCCAGATCCAGCTCGCGGGTGAGCCGGTGCAGATGCCAGGCCGCGTCCACCTTCGGCCGCAGCACCGCGTCCAGCCGCTCGGCGGACAACGACGGCATCGTTCCGTCGTCCAGCACCCCGGCGGCGTGGATGATCGCGGTCAGCGGGTGCTCCGGATCCACGAGAGCGAGCAGCGCCGCCAGTTGGCTGGGTTCGGCCACGTCGCAGGCGGCGATCGTGACGTCGGCTCCCCTGGCGACCAGGTCGGCCCACAGCTCCACCGCGCCAGGCGCGTCCATGCCCCGGCGACCGGCCAATAGCAGATGCCGTATCCCGCGCTCGGCCACCACGTGCCTGGCCAGCAACGTCCCCAGAGCACCGGTGCCACCCGTGATCAGCACGGTCCCCTCGGGATCCCACGCCCGGCCATCCCTGGACTCGCCGTCCGGATCGTCACCGACCCGCGCCAGGCGGGGCACCAGAATCTCGCCCTGACGGATCGCCGCCTGCGGTTCCCCGGAAGCAAGCACAGCGGCCAGCGCCTCGGGCGACGCCTCGTCCAGGTCCACCAGCACGAACCGGCCCGGGTTCTCCGACTGCGCGCTGCGGACCAGACCCCACACCGCCGCTGCCGCGAGATCGGTGAGCGAGTCCCCCTCGCGCGCCACCACCGCGCCCCGAGTGATCACCACCAGGCGGCCGTCACCGCTGGGCTCATCGGCCAGCCATTCCTGCACCAGGTTCAGAACCCGCGCGCTCAGCTCGTGCGCCGACTCCACCACCCCGGCCGCCGGATCCGAGACCATCTCCGCCAGCACCGCGTCCGTCACCGCCTCGGCCGGGACACGGTGCGGCAACCCGGTCCACTCCACGGCGAACAGCGCGTCTCGGCCGCTGGGAAGGTCACCGGCCGAGAACGGCCGCAGCACCAGTGACCGCGCCGACAACACCGGCTCCCCCGCGACGTCCACAGCCGTCACGGAAACCGAGTCGTCGCCGGTCTTGACCAGGCGTACTCGCAACACCGACGCACCGGAGGCGTGCAGGCGCACCCCACCCCACGAGAACGGCAACCGCCCGCCGCCCTGCATTCCGGCGAACAACACCGCGTGCAAGGCCGAGTCCAGCAACGCCGGATGTATCCCGAACGCGCCCACCGCCTGCTCAGTCAGGGCGACCTCGGCGAACACCTCGCCGTCCACCCCCTTCCAGGCCGCCCGCAGCCCCTGGAAGGCCGGTCCGTAACGAAGCCCGCCCTCGGCCAGCCGCCCGTACACCCCCTCGACGTCGATCTCCGACGCCCCTCTGGGCGGCCACACCGCCGGATCCCCGATACCGGGGTGAGCGCCATGCACCAGCAGGCCGACTGCGTGCCGTACCCAGTCGTGCTGATCGTCGGCGTCGTCCGGCCGGGCGTGAATGCTCAGCTCGCGCCTGCCCTGGCCGTCCGCGGGCCCCACCCGCACCTGCACCGCCACCGCGTCCCGCTCGCCCAGCACCAGCGGCGCTGTCAGCGTGAGCTCCTCGATCAGGTCACAACCGACCTGGTCACCGGCCCGTACGGCCAGCTCGAGGAAGCCGGTGCCGGGGAACACCGCCGTGCCGCCCACCGCGTGATCGGCCAGCCACGGATGCGAGGCCAGGGACAACCGACCGGTGAGCAGCGCCTCGTCGGAGTCGGCCAGCCTCACACAGGCGCCGAGCAGCGGATGCCGCGCGGCCGCCAGACCGAGGCCCCGGGCGTCCCCCGCCGACGACGGGCTCGGCCAGTACCGCTGATGCTGGAAGGCATAGGTGGGCAGGTCCACCCGGCGGGCGCCCGGGATCACCGCCTTCCAGTCCACCGGCACCCCGCATACGTGCAGGGCGGCCAGCGCCGACATCACCGCGCCCTGCTCATCGTGATCCTTGCGCAGCGCCGGCACCAACACCGCATCGAAGCCGGCGAGCGCGTCTCTGGCCATCGCCGTGAGCACCCCGTCGGGGCCCAGCTCCAGATACGCCCGCACACCCTGCGCGTCTAGCGTCCGAACGCCGTCGGCGAACCGCACGGCCTGGCGAACCTGGTCCACCCAGTAATCCGGCGAACACAACTGCTCAGCCGTGGCCAGCTCTCCGGTCAGCGTGGACACGATCGGGATCCGCGGCGGATTGTAGGTCAGCGTGCGAGCGACCGCACGGAACTCCTCCAGCATCGGATCCATCAACGACGAATGGAACGCATGCGACACCCGCAACCGCTTCGTCCGGAAACCCCGCCCCTCCAAAACAGCAGCCGCCTCCAGCACCGCCTGCTCCGCCCCGGAGATCACAAGGGACGACGGGCCGTTCACCGCCGCGATCGACACCCCCGGCAGGAACCCAGCGACCTCCTCCTCGGACGCCCGCACCGCAACCATCGCACCACCGGCGGGAAGCGCCTGCATCAACCGCGCCCTCGCCGCGACCAGCCTGCACGCATCCTCAAGCGACAACACCCCGGCCACATGCGCCGCCGAGATCTCCCCGACCGAATGCCCCGCCAGCACGTCAGGCTTGACGCCCCACGACTCGACCAGCCGGAACAACGCCGTCTCCAGAGCAAAAAGCGCCGGCTGCGCCCACCCCGTCTGGTCCAGCAACCCGGCCTGTCCCGCGAACAGCACCTCCCACAGCGAACCGTCGAGCAGCGGATCCAGCTTCGCGATCACCTCGTCCAGCGCCTGCGCGAACACCGGGAACCGTTCGTCCAGTTCACGCCCCATCCCGGTCCGCTGGCTCCCCTGACCGGTGAACAACACGGCGAGCCTGGCCTGCCTGCCGTGCCCCTTGATCACTCCGGCGCCGACGCCACCGTCCGCGAGCGCCGCCAGACCGGCGCGCAACCCGTCAGGATCGGCGGCCACCACGGCCGCCCGGTGCTCGAAGGCCGACCGGGTCGTCGCCAGCGAGAACGCCACGTCGGCCAGAGGATGACCGTCCACATACGCCAGAAGGCGCGCCGCCTGAGCCAGCAGCGCTTCCTCTGTCCGGCCCGACACCAGGACCGGCATCGCACCGCCTGGATCCGCCTGCGCATCCACCTCGGCCCTGGGCGCCTCCTCCAGCACCACGTGGGCGTTGGTGCCGCTGACGCCGAACGAGGACACGCCCGCCCGGCACGGACGGCCGGTCTCCGGCCAGGCCCGCTGCTCGGTCAGCAACTCCAGCACACCCGAGTCCCAGTCCACCTGCGACGACGGTTCGTCCACGTGCAAGGTCCTGGGCAGCACCCGGTTCCGCATGGCCATGACCATCTTGATCACACCGGCCACCCCCGCGGCGGCCTGGGTGTGACCGATGTTCGACTTGATCGACCCCAGCAGCAGAGGACGCTCCCGGTCCTGACCGAATGTGGAGATCAGCGCCTCGGCCTCGATCGGGTCGCCCAGCGTCGTACCCGTCCCGTGCGCCTCCACCACGTCGATGTCCGCCGTCGACAGCCGCGCGTTGGCCAAGGCGTCGCGGATCACCCGTTGCTGCGACGGACCGTTCGGCGCCGTCAGGCCGTTGGATGCCCCGTCCTGGTTGACCGCCGTCCCACGCACGACCGCCAGCACCTCGTGCCCGTTGCGCTGTGCGTCCTCCAAGCGCTCGATTACCAGGACGCCCACCCCTTCGGACCAGCCTGTCCCGTTGGCGCCGTCGGCGAACGACTTGCACCGCCCGTCGGGCGAAAGACCGCCCTGGCGGTTGAACTCGGTGAAGGTACTGGGGTTCGTCATGACGGTCACCCCGCCGACGAGCGCCAGCGTGCACTCGCCCGTCCGCAGCGACTGGACGGCCCAGTGCATCGCGACCAGGGAAGACGAGCAGGCCGTGTCCACCGTGACGGCCGGGCCGACCAGGCCGAGCGTGTAGGAGACCCGGCCTGACAACACGCTGTTCGCCGTGCCCGTGATCCCGAAGGCGTCGATGTCGCGCGGCAGGCTCTCGCGATAGTCGGACGACATCGCCCCGACGAACACCCCGGTCAGGCTGCCGCGCAGCGCGATCGGGTCGATTCCCGCCCGCTCGACCGCCTCCCATGACGCTTCGAGCAGCAGCCGCTGCTGCGGGTCCATTCCCAGCGCCTCGCGCGGCGAGATACCGAAGAAGCCGGCGTCGAACTCCGCGGCCTCGTGCAGGAAACCACCGGTCAACGACCGGGGTACGGCGCTGCCGTACAGATCCCTCAACCTGCCCAGGTCCCAGCCGCGGTCGGCGGGCGGTTCCGAGATCGGATCACCGCCCACGGTGAGCAGGCGCCACAGGTCCTCCGGCGACGACACGCCTCCGGGGTAGCGGCAGCTCATGCCGACGATCGCAAGCGGCTGCTGGTTCTGCTCTTCGAGATCGTGGACGCGTTGCCGGGTGCGCCGGAGGTCCACCGTCGCCCGCTTCAGGTATTCGCGGAGTTTCGCCTCATTGTCCATGTCAGCTCAACCCTTTTCGACGACCGGCTACAACCCATCAACCGCGCAGCCCAGTCTCAGTGCCCGGCTGCCTGAAAATCCCTAGTACCGGCCCCGTGGAGCGCCGGTCACCAGCTCGACGCGAGGATGAGGTCTCCCAGCTCCCGCTCGCGCGAGACATTCTGGAGATCGGATTCGACCATCATGTGCATGAGCTGCTCGAACGTGACGCTCGGCTCCCAGCCGAGCTCCGCCTTGGCCCGGCTGGGGTCGGCGCAGAGGGTCTCCACCTCGGCGGGGCGCACGAGCCCCGGGTCGATGACGACGTGGTCCCGCCAGTTCAGCCCGACGCACTCGAAGGCCATGCGGACGGCGTCGTGCACCGAGTGCGTACGGCCGGTGCCTACGACATAGTCCGTGGGCTCGTCCTGCTGCAGCATGAGATGCATCGCGCGGACGTAGTCACCGGCGAACCCCCAGTCGCGGACCGCGTCGAGGTTGCCGAGATACAGCTTGTCCTGCAACCCGAGTTTGATCTGGGCGACGGCGAGCGAGATCTTCCGCGTCACGAATTCCGCTCCCCGGCGGGGCGATTCGTGGTTGAACAGAATCCCGGAGACGCCGTACATGTCGAACGACTCGCGATAGTTCCGGGTGATGAAATGGCCGTAGGTCTTCGCCACCCCGTAAGGGCTGCGCGGATGGAAGTTCGTCATCTCGTGTTGCGGACTCTCCACGACCTGGCCGAACATCTCGGAGGACGATGCCTGGTAGAAGCGGATCTGGCCGCTGCTACCGTTGCGAGACTTGTCGAGCCCGCACACCAGGCGAATCGCCTCCAGCGTGCGGAGCACGCCCATGCCGTTGACGTCGGTCGTCAGTTCGGCCTGCTCCCACGACATCGGGACGAATGAGATGGCCGCGAGGTTGTAGACCTCATCGGGCTGCACCTTGTCCACCGCCGCGACCAGGCTGCCCTGGTCCAGCAGGTCGCCGTTGACGAAACACAGGTCGCTGACGAGGCGGCTGATCCGGGACTTGCGCGGATTGGCCTGCCCTCTGATCAGCCCCCAGACCTGGTATCCCAGGGACAGCAGATGCTCGGCAAGATAGGAGCCGTCTTGGCCGGTGATACCGGTGATCAACGCGCGCCTGGACATGCGTTTTCCTTTCAGCACCGCGGACGAGAACTCGATCGGGACCATCGCCACCGTGAACGCGCCGACGGTGCGCCCACAGCGGGAATCGAGTCGGCCCGGCGCCGGCGGAAAGCCGTGGGCGCTACGCTTCGACCCAGCCGTGTGTCTGCGCGAGGCCGATGAAGCAGGTGCGGACGCGAAGAATCTGCTCCGCGTTCATCGCGGGAACGGCGGTGAGTACGGCTTCCGTGATTTCCTGCGTGAATTCCTTGACCGACAGCACGTCGCAGAAGCCGGAGTCGTCCGCCTGGCGATCGGGCGCGACGACGGCAGGTCCCGGGGACACCATCGACGCGATCGTCGCAGGTGTCGGGATGGGCTTCGGTGCGGCTCTCGGCAGAGGGGACGGGGTGATCGGCTGCTCCAGCACGCGTACGTGTGAGGCTTTGAGTCCCTTTCCTCCGTTCTCGACCATGAATTCAACCCGCGCGTCGACCGAGGCGAGACTCTTGTCGCCGTCCAGATCGTTGACATGCATGAAAACGTCTTCGCCGCCCCTGTCCGGGGCGATGAAACCGTAACCACGGAATCCGTCGAAGCTGATGACCTTACCTGTCGCCATGACCACACCTCACGAAAAGAACCACCACGAGAATCGCCCGTGATCCGCTCTAGGCTCGGCCGTGAGTCGGATCGCGGGCGATATGAAACTTTGCATCCTGAACCGACGGACTTCGCCTACTCGGCTATTTTCGTTCGTTCGGACCATTGGAACACCGGGAGATTCTCCCCGTCGATCACCACGAATTCGCCAGTGTGCACGAAGTGCTCGTACCCGGCGCCGAGGATGATCTTCACTTTCTCCTGTCCGTCGCCCGACAGCCGGACGTGGCCGTATTTGAACGAGCACTGCGGTCCACCGTCGAGCACGATTCGAGTACTGGTCACGATGACACCTCCATCAAAATGGCAGTTCCCTGGACCTATTTCACGAACTCGGGCAGCACCCGGGGCGGCCAGGAGCCGAGCCGGAAAATACCCATGGAATATGCTTTGGAGATCAGGGCCGGGCGATTGCTGGCCTTCAGCTTTCGCAGCAGCGTCGACACGTGATATTCCACCCCGCCGCGGCTCAGGTAGAGCATCGAGGCCAGTTGCACGGTCGACACGCCCGCCGCGACCCCTTCGATGACGCGCGCCTCCATGGTGCTCAGCAGCTTCTTCCTGCCGATCAGCAGGTCGTCTCTGTGCTCCCTGTCGGGCCGTACCAGCACCATGACGCTCTCGACATAGCCGGCCTCCCCGTGCAGCGCGAGGCCGGTGAGCTCGCCACCGAGCACGGTGTCGTCCGGCCGTACGGCGATCACGCGGCCTTCGAACCTGGCGCGCTGGTGATCCATTAGATGGACGAACTGCTGGCCCAGCTTGTCGCGGACGCTCGGATGCAGCAGCTCACAGAACGCCCGACCGCGGATGTCCGCCAGCGACCGCCCGAACTGCCGGGTGAATTCGAGGTTCGCCTCGATCACCCTGGTCCCGTGGTCGAGACTCGCCACGCATATCCCCGACCGGTCCATAAATGACCGGTACTGATCGATACCGTCGTGGACCTCTTGCCCGTCCTGGAGAAGTTCCAGTTCCCCATCAATGAGGGCGGCTCCGACATCAATGCTCATCTGACGACCACTCTCCTCCGGCGACAATCAATGCTCTGTTAGCTTCGAAGCAACGATCGAAAGCACCTGTTTACATCGTATTAACCGCCCCGAAACCAGTCAATGAAACTGCAGACAACCGGCGAAAGACTGTGGTATGCAGAACGGACGGTTCGGAGCTTGCGGCGCGGCCTCCCCGCCGTGTTCGGTACCGAACTCCAGGCAAATTTGAACGCATGGCAGGCCGGCCGCCATGCGTGAATGACTAATTGCGCTCCAGGACGCACCGAGTCTATTTGTCCGCGCTCAATTCTTCGACGAGCGCCGCCCTGCCGCCAACCCTGAGCTTGCGATACGTGCTCGTCAGGCTCTTTTCCACGGCACGCCGGGTCACGCCGAAAGAATCGGCGATCTGCTGGTTCGTCCAGCCCTGCAACACGAAAGCCACGACCGCTTCCTCGGTCTTGGTCAGCTCACCGCGTTCCAGCGCGACAAGTCGCAGCGCCGGGCCGTACGATTCTGAATCCTCGGCCCACGAAACGCCGCATTCCTCGGCGATTCTCCTGCCCTCGGAAACGAACTCGTCCGCGTCGGTGGAACCCAGCCTCCCGCCGAGCGCCATGAGCGTCCCGGACAGCTCGATCCGGTCTCCGGAAAGGCGAAGCGTGTCGGCGGCCCGACGGAGGAGATCGACACCCTCCTCACCCGGGGTGATCACGCCGCGCAACCGCAGCGCGCGGCCGTACGCCGCGGGTGCGCCCCACGACCGTGCGATGGCATGCTCCTCGTCGGCCAGTGCGGCGGCGGCCTGGGTGCGCCCGAGCCGGTGACTGATCGCGGCGGCCCACACCCGCCAGGGGTACAGCGCCGGGTTCGTCCACCCGCACCGCGACAGCTGCTTGCCGCTGTCGAGGAATCTGTCGAGCGCCGCGGGCAGATCGCCGCGCACCGCGTCCAGCATCCCCCGCACCATGCGATGCGCGACGACCACCCGGAGGTCTCCGCTCTCCGGGCTCAGCCCGATCACCCGCTCGCCCAGCTCGACGTCCCGCGTGTCAAGCGCGATCAGGGCGAGCGTCCAGATCGACAGCGTCGTCGCCTCCGGCCAGGCCGGGTCGGAGTTGTCGACCACGCTCATCGCGGCGCTCTTCGCCTGGGCCGGCTGCCCCGACGCCCTGAGGATCATGCTCCGCTGCGCGTTGACCAGCGCGGTGACGCCGTCGAGCCCCTGATGCTGGGCCTGGTCGCGCACCACGTCCAGCCACTGGGCGGCGGGCGCCGCCGCGTCGGCGAGGACCAGGGCCGGGACCAGCAGTGGGAGGGCGGTGTAGGCGTACCCGGTGTGCCTCGGCTCCCGCTCCAGGATCCGGGCGGCCAGGGCGGAGGTTTCCCCGGCCGTGGAGCCGCCGCTGACGGCAGCCGCATACGCCAGTACGGCCAGCAACTCCCGCCCCGCACCGGTGGAGATCGGCACATCCGCTCCGAACCCCGCCAACCGGTCGAACGCCGCGCCGAGCTCCGCAGCATCCTGCATCCGGAGATAGCGCGCGCGAGCCTCCAGCCGAAGGCCCAGTTCGCTCCGGTCGTAGGCCGGTCCCAGACCGTGGAACCAGCACGCCGCGTCCTGGACGAGCGCGCCCAGCGACGGGTTGACCGCGCCGAGCGAGGGCGGGATCCACAGTGCCGCCGCCGCCCGCTCCGTCGCCGAGGTGAGCATCGGTACGGCCTGCGCGATGTGCGTGACCGAGGACGCCAGGTCGAACCCCCGCTCGGCCGCGGCCAGATCGACCAGGCGCTGGCCTCGGACCTCGCTGTCGGGCGGGCTGTGCAGCAGCGTGTGCCGGAGGTAGCGCACCGCCTCCCGCGCGGAACCGTGTTCGAGTGCGGCACCGGCGGCCGCGCGCAGGGTATCGATCTCCCACGGCTCGTAGCCGGAGGTGACCAGCAGGAGCTGGTCGGCGACCTGCTGCGCTGAGTGCCCTGCAACGTGGAGCAGCGTCGCCGCCCGGCGGTGCATCAGGGTCCGCGTGCTGACGCTCATCGCCGATTCGATGCCGTGCCGTAGGCTCTGGTGAACCAGGCGCGGTAAGCGTCCGCGGGCGAGCAGGCCGAGGCGGTCGAGGGTCTGCGTCGCGGACTTGTAGTCGATGCTGTCCAGACCTGCGAGCTCGCTGACGAGCTCCGGCTCCGCCAGGTCTCCGAACACGACCATCGCCTGTGCCAGATCCCTGACCATCGGTGGTTGGATGCTGAGGCAGAACATGCGCCGGTCGAGCAGGAAGGGCTGGCTCATGGTGTGAAGCTCGCCCGCCTGCGACGCGACCGGGTGCACGCCTGCCGTACGCAGTCCACGGAGCATCGCGACCAGCAAGGCAGGGTTCCCGCCTGACACCTCATGACAGGCCGTGGCGAAGCCGAGGTCGCACGGCTCCCCGAATTCCTCGCTGACCGACCGGCGCACTCCGTCGACCGACAGCGGCATCGGGTACAGCGAGCGGGCCGCCGACGCGGTGATCTCCCTGAGTAGCATGTGGTCGGAGGCCGCGCACTCCTCCGAGAAGGCTCCGGCGACCAGGACCCGCGCGCTGCCCAGCCGCTTGGCCAGGTAGGACAGCCAGCGCAGGGACGGCACGTCCACCCACTGGAGGTCGTCGACCACGATCAACAGGGTCTCGTCCTTGCTCAGGTTGACGATGAGCGAGTTCAGGCCCAACAGGATCGACTCCTGCGCCAGCGACCGGTACGAGCCGATGTACCACGACCCGTCGGAGAACATCTCCCGCACCAGGCTCGCCGCGCCTCCGAAGCAGGCCGTCCAGCGGGCCTCCGGCACTCCGGCCACGAGCGGTTCGAACAGCTGCTGGGCGATGCCGAAGGTGAAGTTCTGCTCGACCAGCGTGCCGCCGGCGCGCAGGACCCGCGCGTGCGGAGCGGCGGCGTCGGCGATGGAGCGCAGAAGGGCCGACTTGCCGACACCGGGCGGGCCCATGACCACCATCATGGATCCGTCACCCGCCTCGGTCGCGCGGAGTGCCTGCTCCGCCTGTGCCAGTTCCTTTCCGCGTTCCAGCAGCATGGAGTCAACCACCCACGTTCCGCGCCGCCGGGATCGGGGGCAGGCGCGAGGCGAGCTCGTGACGGCCGGTGATGGCGAGCTTGCGGTAGATCCCGGTCAGCCGCAGCTCCACGGTCCTGAGGCTCACCGACAGAACGCTCGCGATGGCGGCGTTGGAGCGGCCCGCGGCGGCCAGTGCGGCGATGCGTTCCTCCTGAGCGGTCAGCGTGGCATTGATCGGGGGTGTGGATCCGGCCTCCTCCAGCAGGCGCCGTGCCCTCGCATAGGAGTCGCGCGACACCGAGTCCTTCAGAACCCGCACGGCGCTTTCGAGTTCGCCGGTCGCCTCGGCTCCGCTCAGCACGCGCGCCGCACTCAGGTGCGCCGACCCCAGTGTGCTGGGGGCGCCCCACGTGCGCGCCCGCTCGACGGCGTCCATCGCCAGCCGCCTGGCGGCCTCGCCGTTCCCGCATGCGCTGTTGGCCGCGGCGGCCACCGACCGCCAGGGCAGCAGCGCGGGATTCGTCCACCCCTTGGCCAGAAGGACCCGTCCGCACTCGTCGATCTCGCGCAGCGCCGCCTCCTGATCAGCCAGCTCCAGATGCACGCTGGCCCGTGCGAACAGCAGCATCGCCCAGGCCGCGCCCTGCTCCGCCCCCGCGGGCAGCCGCCGCGCCAGCACCTGCGCGGCCTCCTCCACCGACCGGCCCGCCAGGTGCAGGCACGCCTCCAACGCGACGAAGGACGGCAGCACCCGCGGGTGCCACGAGTTGAGGGACAGCTCCGCCTTGGCCGCCTCGAAGTCGCACACCGCCTGCCCCAGGTTTCCCCGCTGCATCTCGCAACGGCTGCGCTGGAGCAGCGCCAGCGCGGCAGGCACCGGCGCGCCACACCGCCGGGCATCAGCCAGGACCTCGTCCAGCCCGATCACCGCCTCGGCCACGTCATCGGCCATGTGCAACGCCCTGGCTGCGTGAATCCTCGGGCCGAACGGCTGATCCTCGCCCTTGAACTGCAGGGCCGCCCTGGCCAGCTCCCGCGACCTGGACCTCGACCGGCCGCGGGCGGCCAGCCTCCAGGCCGCGATCCCCGCCACAACCGGATCCGCCGACCGGTCGGACGGGTTCGGGAACGACCGCACGGGCAGCCCCGCATCGGCCATGCAGTCGTTGTCTGCCAGCCAGCCGATGGCCGCCAGCGGCCCGACGTCCGTTCCACCGCCCTCGTGCCGCGCACAGGCCGCCGCGACAGCCCGTAGCGTGGCCGGCGCGTCACCCCTGGCGTTGAGCAGATCGGCCGCCTGGACGAGCACCGAGACCGGGACCTCGGGTCCGCTGTTCAGCAGCACCTGCTGGAACCGCCGGTCGCTCGCCGCCGGGCTGTGGCCTACCTCGCTCATCGCCAGCTCGATGATCAGCCGCTGCCGCTGCTCGCCTCCGACCGGCTCCCGCAACGCCCGGCCGAGCAGGGCCGCCGCACCCTCGTAGTCACCGTCGAGCCGGCGTCTCCCGGCCACTCGGCGCAGCAGGTTCACCACCCAACCGGCGTCGACGCCCGGCAGGTTCACCACCCACCCGGCTCCGACCGGCGGCGCGTTGAGTAGCAACCGAGCCAGCCGGTCCTCCGGAATCACCGCCCGGTGCCCGAGCTCGACCGCGCGCCTGGCCAGCGTCTGCCGCTCCCCCACGCTCATCCCGGCCAGCGCCAGGTCGGCGACGAGCGGGCTGACCGGGTGCGGATACTCTCCGCCGGTCACCAGGCCCAATCGCACGAGGACCGACAGCGCCTGCTCAGGCGAGATCGCGCTCGGCGGGGCCAGAGCCGTGAGCAGCCCGAACCCGAGACCGCATTCCCCGACCGCCATCACCCGGAGCAAGGCGAGAGCGTCGGCGGGCAGGCAGGCGAGGGACGCTGCCATCCGGTCACCGCGCACCCGTCCGGCCAGCTCCCGCAGAACCGGGACATACCGCGCGATGGGCGGCAGCTCGAACTGGTCGAGGATGGCCGACAGGGCTGCCGGGCTGCCTCCCGTGGCCTCGGTGGCGGCGGTCACGAACGCCTCGTCGACGGGGCCGGCGTAGCGGGAGACGATCACCTGCCGGACTCCCCGCTCGGACAGCGGCGGCACCCTCACTACACTGGTGCTCTCTTGACCAGCGACCTGAACCAGGAGCACCGGAACATAGCGCAGCCGCGATGCCATGGCCGCCAGCCACGCCTTCGACTCCGCGTCCGCCCACTGGGCATCGTCCAGAGCGATCAGCAGCGGCTGCTTCCTGGCCAGGGCCGCGAGTTCCCCGCACAACACCGGGATCAGGGCCTGCCGACCCTCCGCCCACAACCGGCGGGAGAAGGCCGGATAGCCGGCACCGGCCAGCCCGGAGGCGATCTGCGAGACCACGCCATAGCGGAGATCGGCCTCAGCGGGTGAGCAGCGGGCCAGGACAGCCGGCAACGCGGCCTCCTTGGCACGTGCGACAACCGCCCTGAGCAGGGCGCTCCTTCCGGTGCCCGGCTCTCCGAGCACGGTCACCATGCCGGACCGTCCATGCTGCAGCTCGTTCAGCCGCCCGCCCAACCGGTCCAACTGCTCCTCGCGCTCGGCCAGGACCTCCGGTGCGGCACCGCTCCAGCGGGCGCCAGCCTCCGTGCTTTTCTGCCCAGCCAGCCCAGTCGTCACGACCGCTCCGACTATCTGTCCACTTCCGCTGGGCATCCGGCACCTCGAATCGACGATGCATGCGCCTGAGTTCAAGCATCTCAATCGCCTAGTGAGCAAACTTTAGTCATCTCCTGTTGGGTTTTGCAAGCAATTAGGCGTTGGTTTGCATTTGATCACCTTTGTTTGTCTGCGATCACCCCTGCCGGAGCGGGCAGGCTCAACGCTTGTCTCTTCACCGTCAATCCAAGCCGCGCCAAGCAAACCGAACCATGCAGAACAGCACGCAGAAGTGTCAGGAAGCGCCTCGGCCTCAGTTCAGCCGGCGCAACCCCTCGTACACCCGGATGATCAACTCAAGCGACGGCTGCCCGTCCGCCTCGGCAGGTGGCAGCACCTTGACCAGGTTCCAGCCGATCGCCTTGCTGACCAGCACGAGCACCACCCCGATCGGCATCCGGAGCCGGGCCGCGATCTCGATCACGGGCGTGGGCTGCCGGCACATGTCGAAGGCCAGGCGGTAATCATCGGACAGCGTGGGACTCTGGGCCATCTGGACGCCCTCGGGCGTCACCGAGATCAGCGAGTCGATGCGTAGCGAATCGTCATCGAGGGGCAGGATGTACGGCCGCGGCCCGACCGACTGCTGCATGACGAACGGCCTCTCCGGATCCGTTTCCGGTATGGGAGTCCCGACGTCCTGGTGATCACCATCGTCGAGCCGCTGCTCCTGCGCGTCTCCCGGCGGAGCGTCTTCGACCGCGATGTCACCATCCCGCGCGTCACCATCCCGCGCGTCACCATCCCGCGCGTCACCATCCGGCAGGTCTTCTATCGGCTTGGGCAGGAACTGGTGTTCGGCCCAGGTCTTGTAATCACCCCAGCCGCCGAAGGCGAGCGGGTGGAACCGCGGTCCGTCAGCGTGTCGCCGTCGTTGCCTCCTGTGCGCGGACATCGCGGAAACCTCACCTGCTCTCGGAAGATCGAGCTCGCGCGACGGCGGAAAGGTGACCTGGGCACCTCCATCCGTCCCCCCGACTTCGTCGCGCGGTCGTGGCCACTACGAAAGTCCGTTGATTGTCCCCGTCATCACCTAGGTGTTTGCGCAGTGTTCTGCGATCAACGGCGATGTCACCTGGCCTTGGCCCGGTCCCGGCCCATTTCGTGAAGCGTGTCCAGCGCCCACCCCAGATCCGCTCGCCCGCTCACGTCCAGCTTGCGGAAGATGCTGGTCAGGTGGATCTCGACCGTGCGTACGGCGATGCTCAGAGTCCGGGCGATCTCCCGGTTGGTGGCGCCGGACGCCGCGAGTTCCGCGACGCGCCGCTCTGCCGTGGTCAGGACGTCCTCGCCCTGGAACATCCAGCCGCCCGCGGCGACGAGCCGATCCCGCGCCTTCGCGGCCAGCGCGCGGAACCCGCACCGCACCGACACGTACACGGCCTGGCGGAAATGCCCCCGAGCACCCTCGCGATCGTCCATGCGCAGCAGCGCCTCGCCGAGCAGGGTTTCGGCCCGAACCAGATACCAGCGAGCCGGGGTACCCGCCAGCGTCTCCACCGACTCCGCGAGCACCTCCGCCCCAGCACTCCCTTCGGTGATCGCCCCCCTCGCTAGCAGGGCGAATCCCCGGGCGGATATTGTGCCCCAGGCCGCGGCGAGTTGCTCGCCCTGCTCGACGAACTCCGCCGCCTCGTTCCTGCGGTCCAGGTCAGCGAGCAGACATGCCGCGTCCAACCACCACGGGACGAATCTCGGATTCCTGACCCCGGTCTCGGCCAGCAGCGCCCCGCAGGCGGTCAGTGAGACCAGCGCGCCTACGAGGTCACCCCGCGACGCCGCCAGATGCGACCTCGTCATCAGCGCCCGCGGGTAGTCGAGGAGCGACTCCTCCACATCGAGCGCGGTCAGCTCGGCCAGGACGGAAGCGGCCTGACCGATGTCGCCCCGCTGGGCGAGCACGGCAGCCAGAGCCGTACGCGGCGCCGTACCGCCCCTCGACCATGAGCGCTCATCGGCCAGCCCGACGGCACGGGTCGCGTCCATCAGGGCCCGGCCGAGGTCACCCGCCTCGCCCAGGATCAGAGAGCGCGTCGACAGGGCCATCGTCCTGGCCCAGTCGTCCCCATGCTCCGTGGCGTACACGATCATCCGATCCACTGCCTGAACCGCTTCCTCGACCTCGTCGGCGAACGAGAGTACACACGCGGCGGGACCCAATGCCCAGCTGACATCCGCCCCGCTCAATGCCTGGCGGGCCAGCGCGACACACGCTTGCGACGCAGATCCGGACATCGCGGAGATCATCGACCGCGTAGCGAGCAACTCCCGCTCGCCCGCGACATGCGCCTCCGGCGGCCCCATCGCCATCACGCGCTCGGAGATCACCCTGCTGGACCGGCGGCACCCCCCGATCAGCAACAGCGCCGACTGAACCAACGTCCGCAGCTCATGGTCGTCGTCGAGTTCCGGCAGGATGTCGCTCAGGATCGAGACCGCCTCCACCTCCTTGCCGACGGACGGCGCGACCTTGGCGAGCTGGGCCGCGAGCCGCGCCCTCCCCCGCCGGTCATCGGTCCCCTCGATCCAGGCGTGGAGCATCGCGTACGCCCCCGTCGGATCGTCAAGCCCGACCAGCCGCGCCAGGTCGGCCCGCGCGTCGATGTCTGCGGGATCAGCCACGACCATCTGTCGCAGGTAACGCGCCGCCATCACCACCGACCCGTCCCGCTCGGCACCGCGCGCCGCCTCACGGAGCACGTTCAGCATCCAGGGTTCCGGAAGCCTGGGCAGCAGCACCAGTTGCGCACTGATCTCCTCGACCGGTCGGCCACCATCGTTGAGCAGCCGGGCGGCCAGCCTCCGCAACCGCTCCAGGGCGCCGACCGACATCGCGCTCAGCACCCTGGAACGCATCTGATCGTCGTTCAGATCCGCCAGGCCGGCGTCGATGACCTCCTCGCCACGCAGGATGCCGATCGCGGCGGCGACCAGCGGCTCCGAGACCGCGCCCAGCATGCCCACCAGTTCCTCATCGGCCTGACCCAGGACGGCAACAGCCTCCACGACCTTGCGGACGTACTCGGGCTGCCGGTCGAGAACCGCCAGCGCGTGCCTGGCAAAGAGTTCAGCGCCAAGCTCCCGGGCCCTACGCTCACTCCGGTCACCCTCCATGCTCAACCGCTCGAACAGCCGCACAAGAAGCGACGGATTTCCACGGCACACGCGATTGCAGACCCCTGCGAACGGCTCATCAGGCACGACGCCCAACCACCGCCGGGCCAACTCGCCGGCATCCTCATCGAGCAACGACCCGAGATCGATGGTGAGGTGCCCACGCCCGCCGACACCGCGGTGCTGCGCGAGCACGATAAGCAACGGCAGCCGATGCCCGCGATTCATGAGGAAATCCAGCCACGCCAGCGACTCTTCGTCACACCACTGTGTGTCGTCGAGCATGATCACCACTGGCCCCGACGCAGCCGCCTCACTGACCCGCCGGAGCAACCGCTGCGACAGCGGAACAGCAGGGCGTTCGGCATGACTCGGCACTCCACCGAACAGACTCTCCGCTGCATGCCATGGTCGGCGGGTGTCAGCGGCCGAGCACGAGCTACGCAGAACCACCGCTCCGGCGCCCCGGGCATGCCCCTCCAAGGCGTCCAGCACAGCGGTCTTGCCGGACCCAGCCGATCCCCGGATCAGGATCATGCGTGCCTGCCCTTGCGCGGCCTGATCCAACCCGGACACGAGCGCACGCACCTCGGCCGCCCTGCCCACCAACCCGGCCGCGCCAGGGGTGATTCGTCCCGACATGCTCACCATCCTGATCCAGGAGTACCCTCGCATCGGTCCGGCACACAGAGCATGCTTCATAGCGTCAGCTTCTCAGCCCTGAAGGACTGAGCTTGCAGCTCCTCGCCGTCGGTGGCTTCGACGGTTTGGTCCGCGTCAGGCAGCGTGACTCACTGCCCAGCTTGTGACACCGCGTGCGGCGATGTTACGAGCTGCGTTGACGTCGGCGTGCTCAGCGAAGCCGCACGACGTACAGAGAAAGGTTTCCTGGTCGGGCCGGTTCTTCTTGTCCACGTGCCCGCAGGCCGAGCAGCCTTGCGAGGTGTAGGCCGGGTCCACGTAGACCAGAGCGACACCGGCACGGGCCGCCTTGTAGGCGATGAACCGGCCGAGCCGGTGGAAGCTCCACGAATGCAGCGTGACCCGCTGGGGCTTACGGAGCCGTACCCGGTCGCGGATGCCCTGGAGATCTTCCAGGGGGCCGCGTCCAGGGAGGTGGTGTTTGAGAAGGCCACCCGTAATCGGTGACTATTAGGAAGCAATCGCCTCAATAGTCACTTTAGCATCGTTTGTCTTATTTTTAGAATCGGGTGAATCGGTGTTCTTGCGACACTCGGCGAGGACCTCCAGCCCCATATAGCGGCGCTGTTCGGTCCACTCGTCGTTCTGCTCGGCCAGTACCGCGCCGACGAGCCGGACGATCGAGTCGCGGTTGGGGAAGATACCGACGACGTCGGTCCGCCTCCTGATCTCCTTGTTCAGGCGCTCCTGAGGGTTGTTGCTCCACGTCTGACGCCAGACGGCTTTGGGGAAGGCGGCGAAGGCCAAGATGTCCTCGCGGGCCTCGTCCAGATGCTCGGCCGCCTTCGGGTACTTGGCCTCCAGTACCTGCACGACATGACGATGCTGGGCATAGACCGACTCGGCGTCAGGCTGCTCGAAGATGGTGCGCAGCATGGTGGCCACCCATGGCTGGGCCGACTTCGGAACGCGCGTGATCAAGTTTCGCGCGTAGTGGGTTCGACACCTCTGCCAGGATGCGCCCGGCAAAGTGGAGGCGATCGCGTCGCGCAGCCCGGCGTGGCAGTCGGAGGTCACCATCAGCACGCCGGACAGGCCGCGGGCGACCAGGCCGCGCAGGAACGCCGGCCAACCCGCGCCGTCCTCGCTGGAGACGACGTCCAGGCCGAGGATCTCGCGCAGGCCGTCGGCGTTGACACCGGTGGCGACCAGGGCGTGCACGGTCACCGTCCGGCCGCCTTCGCGGACCTTCTGCGTGAGGGCATCGATCCAGACGAAGGTGTACGGGCCGGCGTCCAGCGGCCGGGACCGGAACTGCTCCACCATGCCGTCGAGTTCGGCGGCCATCGCCGAGACCTGCGACTTCGACAACGAGGTGATGCCCATCGCCTCGGCCAGCTTCTCCACCCGCCGCGTCGACACCCCGAGCAGGTAGGAAGTCGCCACCACCGAGGTGAGCGCCCGCTCGGCCCGGCGTCGCTTGTCCAGCAGGAAGTCCGGGAAGTAGGAGCCCTGTCGTAGCCGGGGCACGGCCAGTTCGATGCTCCCGGCCCGGGTGTCCCACGGCCGCGTACGGTAGCCGTTGCGGGTGTTGACCCGCTCGCTGCTGATCTCGCCGTAGCCGGCGCCGCACAGCTGCTCGACCTCGGCATCCATCATCCGCTGCGCGAACTCCCGGATCATCGTGCGCAGCAGGTCCGGACTCGCCGCGGCCAGGGTGTCTTCCAAGTACTCCCCGGCAGCGGGCACAATGTCATTGACGGCCACTTCGTCCCCTTCGTGTTGGTATGAGCGAATCGAAGGATTACGGAGTGGCCGTCTCTTGTCACATGGATCTCACCCGTGCCAACGCCAGGCCTAGATCACCCGCACACCATCTCCCTGGACGTGAACTTCCAGGGCGATACCTTGCCCGGTGCGTGTCGCCTCGGTCACGATGCGTTTGGCAATGGTGTGGTTGGTGTCGGCGGCGAAACGCGCTTCTTTGCGGCGGCGTTTCTTCAGCAGCCGTTTCGCGGATTTGGTGTTCTTACGCTGCAATCGGCGACGCAGTTCCCGGTCGCGGTGGCGGACCGCGTTCAGCCCTTTACCCGAGTGATGAGTGCCGTCGTCGGTGGTGGCGATGTCGGCGATGCCCAGATCCACGCCGAGGAACCCGTCCGGGTCGGTGACCGGCACATCCGGCAGGTCGCAGGTAGCGATGAGGAACCACATGCCATCGCGGTATACGAGGTCCGATTCGCCCTTGCGGTAGGCGGCCAACGTCTTGAGCTGATCGGCCGAGGCGGTGAACGCCACGCTCTTCATTCGCCCCCAGGTGGTCCAGATCGACACCGTCCGCGCGTCCATCTGCCAGGACAGACAGCGGTCGTCGAACGGCTGGGCCGCGCTGGGGCGAAAGACAATCGGCTTGGCCTGGACCCGCTCGCGCCGCGCGGAGCCGGGCTTGCCCACATTGCCGTTGCGGAGATTGGCGTGCAGCGTGGCGTAGGCGTCGGTGACCTTCTTGATGACATGCTGCGCGGCCTGAGCCGCCAGCCCGTACCTGTCCTTGATCTGCCCGTAGGCGTGCTTGCGCAGGTCGTAATCGCGGAATACCCGCTGGTCGTGGGCGAGCGTCGAGACCCAGGTGGCCGCGTCGTTGACCGCGCGTAGAGTCGCCTCCAGCGCCGCCGCCTGCTCAGGCGTCGGCAGGAGCTTGACCCGCACCACCAGCTTCATATCGAACACTCTAGCATTAGGTCCATGTCACCGAGATGGGGACCGAATCCCGACATCCGCCGAGGCCGTGCCGTGGTCCACAACCTGCACGCCCACTTGGTCTTCACCCCAAAGTATCGGCGAGGTGTGTTCACCGACGAGATTCTGCGTCGCTGCGAAGACATCATGATCGAGGTGTGCGACAGTTTCGGGGCGGAGCTGGTCGAGTTCAACGGCGAGGAAGATCACGTGCACCTGCTCGTGCACCACCCACCCAAAGTCGCCCTCTCGACGCTGGTAAACAGCCTCAAGGGCGTGTCTGCCCGGCTACTCCGCAAGGAGTATCCGGCACATATCCGTAAGTATCTGTGGGGCGGGCATTTCTGGTCGCCGTCGTACTTCGCCGCCTCCTGCGGCGGCGCACCCCTATCGATCATCAAGGAGTACATCGAAAACCAGAAACGTCCGGGCTGAGCCGCTCGACGGCCTACCGGTCACCACACCGCTCGGGCCTTGGCGGCCCTCCCGCGCTGTCGTTTCCTCCCGGGCGCGAACGCCCGGGGTTCCACGCCAGATCACGCTGAATCTCCGACGCCCCTCAAAGAGGGCCTAAACCGACGGCGACCTGTGGTGAACACAGCCAATCATGGGACGCTCGACGACGCCCTGACGTTCGATACGCAGGCCGGAATCTGTCAAACCGGTTGAGACATCAGGCTACTTGTGTGGTTTGTGGTGAAGGATCGACCTCTTGGGTCGTGGGTGGTTTGTTGATCCACACTCGTGAGGGCAGCGGCGGCGGACAGGGCCGCCGGCCGTGGAACCGCTCGGGGTGGGCCAGGAACGCCGCGTTCAGCGTGGCGGCCCGCCTGGCGTGGATCTCGGCCGCGGAGCCGTCGTGCACCGATGCCGGGGTGTGCATTCCGATGCCGGAATGGCGATGCTCATTGTTGTAGTACCGGAAGAACTGGTCGCAAAAGACGTTGGCATCGTCGACGGACCCGAACGTGCCAGGAAACGCGGGACAGTACTTGAGTGTTTTGAACTGCGCTTCTGAGTACGGATTGTCGTTGGACACACGCGGCCGTGAATGGGACTGGTCGATTCCCAGCAGCGCGAGCAGCCCGGAAACGGTGTTCGAGGTCATCCAGGGCCCCGGCGTTCTTGAGTTCTGATGCGGTATGACGCGGTTGAGGGTTTCGGCAGGTGACATGCGAAAGAGCGCGACTTCTGGTGATCTTTCAGGTCTCCAAACCCAAGATCGCAGCAGGAGTCGCGCTCGTGTCCCCATCTTCCCCGACCAGCCCCTGTTCCGTCCCGTGTCTTGACCGGCTCGCCGACCTGGCGTTGTGGGAAGCGGAACCGGCCGCCGACCCGGTCGTGGTGGAATCGGCGTTGTTGGGCCGGTTGGCGACAGTGCCCGATCAGCGCTCGGCCTGCGGGCTGCGGCATCCGCTGGTGGTCATCTTGGCGTTGACCGCGTGCGCGACGCTCGTGGTCGGCAGCAACAGCATCGCGGCGATCTGGCAGTGGGCCGCCCGGACCTCCCAGCAGGTGCCGCAGCGGCTGGGCGCCTACCGTGACCCGTTCACCGGTCTGTTCACCGTGCCCGGCGAACGAACTTTCCGCCGGGTCCTGGCCGACGTGGACGCCGACGCGCTGGACGCGGCGATCAGCGGCTACGTGGCCGATGCCGTACGCCAGGCGGCACCCATCCCACAGATCCCCGATACACCCGGCCCCGTCGAGCGCGAGCAACGCCGCGCAGCCCGACGGCAGCTCACCCATCCCGCCCCGGACGGGCTGCTGCCCGGTGCCGCCCTGGACGGCAAGGTCAGCCGCGGCGCCCGGACCGAGCAGGGCGGGCGCGTCTTTCTGGTCGGGGCGATCAGCCACGAGCACGGGGTGATCCTTGGACAGTGCCAGGTCGCCGGCAAACGGGGCGAGGGCCCGGCCGCCCGCACGCCGCTGCCGCAGCTGGAGGTCGCCGGGATGGTGTTGACTCTGGACGCCCTGCACACCACCAAGGCCACCGCCCGCTTGATCACCGAGCAGTTGGAAGCCCACTACATCCTCATTTTGAAGGGAAACCAACCGCTGGCCCGCACCGCCGCGCAAGCCCTGCTGAGCGGCCCGGATGCCGAATGGAGCGACACCACCGCCATCGAGTGCGATCGTGGGCACGACCGCACCGAACGCCGGACCATCCGCACCGCCGAAGCAGACGACACCCTCTTCCCAGGTGCCCGGCAAGCCTTCCGGCTCCGCCGCGACGTCGGCGATCTGGACGGCGCATGGACCAGCAAAGAGATCGTGTACGGCATCACCGGCATGCCCACCACGCTGGCCGGGCCCGCCCAGCTCAACCATTACGAACGCGCGCACTGGGGAGTGGAAAATCGTCTCCACCGGGTCCGCGACGTGACCTTCCGGGAGGACCTCTCCCAGCTCCGGACAGGCACCGCACCCAGAGCCCTGGCCAGCTTCCGCAATCTGGCGATCAGCACCGCCCGTCTGGCAGACCGAGCCAACATCGCCCATGCCCGCCGCGACCTCCTCGATCACAACGACGCCTTCGCCGTCTACAACATTTGATCAACCCGAAGAAGCGGGACATAGCGAATCAACGCCGGGGCCCTGACGTTGGTGGAAGTCTTCACGCTCTGGGTGTCGATCACGCATGCGGTCGGTTCCGCCTTGCGGCCTTCCTTAACGCGGGCCAGGCCGGTCAGGTCGTAATTGAGCTGCGCGAAGATTCCCTCATCCCGCCAGGCTGCATAGTAGGCGTAGACGGTACCGTGCGGCGGAAAGTCGTGGGGCAGATATTTCCAGGCGATTCCCGTCCTGTTGACATAAAGGATCGCGTTGAATACCTCCCGCAGTTCGACCGAGGCTGGCTGGCCGGTGGGCCTGCGATCGAGTCGGGCTTGCCTCCAGGCGGTTAAGGTGGGCTCGATTAATGCCCAGCGGGCATCGGACAGATCACTGGGGTATGTTTTCCGTTCAGTCATGGCAAAGTTTTTACATGAACTGCATGATCGGTGGCGCCCCTCGACGTCCGCGATTGGTTGGGAGTTTCCGGGCCATCTCTAAACCAGACGGAATCCGAGTGACATATGACAATCAAACGGGCGCTCCGATCGCCACTGCGGACCGCATGAATGCACTCCTTCAGGACGACGCGCCCCAAAAGTCAATAGCCTCAAAGGCGACGTATCCCCACAGAACATAGATAAATGCCCTCTTAGACCTAGTCCGGCTTTCGTGCATCACTCAGAATGTCTGCCAGCAAGTTGAGCGCCTCGATCACGCGCTCACGATCCGCCCCCAGCCCCTCCAGTAGTTCAGCCTCCCGCGCCAACTGTCGTGGAAAGATCGCATCGACGGCCGCCTCGCCCGCGGCGGTCAGCCGTACCAACGCGGCACGCCGATCGGCCGGGCTGGGTTCCCTCGCGATCAGGCCACGGCTCTCCAGCCGGGTCAGCGTCTTGCTGATCGCGGCGCGGGAGTGCCGCATCTGCGCGGCCAGATGACGCGCGATGGTCGGATTGGGATCATGCCGCAGCCGCAGGCACACATCGAGCTCCGCGCTGGTGAGCGCGGTATCGACGTAAAGCGGATCCAATGCCTCGTCCAGGAGCGCGACGACGCGTTTGAGCGGGCCGACCACTTCCATCGGTGACGTGTCGAGATCCGGGCGGGCGGCGGCCCACAGCTCACGGACACGATCGGTGCTCCGGCTCATGCGATCCCCATATTGTTAACCAGTTGACTACTGGGTTACTTTTGTTTCCATGATAGAGACCACTCGGCGTCCCGCCTTGCTTCTGGGCGTCCTCGGCCTGCTCACCGCAGTGGTGCCGCTGGCCATCGACATATATGTGCCCGGCTTCCCCGCTCTCGGCCGGGACTTGGGCGCGGGCGAGCAGGCGGCGCAGCTGTCGATGAGCGCCTTCTTGATCGGGCTGGTGGGCGGCCAGCTGGTGATCGGCCCACTCAGCGACAAGCTGGGCCGACGACAGCTACTGGTGCCGGGGACCGCCGCATTCGCACTGCTGTCGGCCTGCTGCGCGCTGATGCCCACCGCGCCGCTGCTGGTGGCCGGGCGGTTCCTGCAGGGGTGCGCGGGTGCCGCCGGGCTGGTGCTGGCACGCGCCATCCTGACCGATCGCTTCGCCGGGCCGCGGCTGCCGGTCTACTTTTCCATCCTGGCCATGATCCTTGGAGTGGCACCGGTTGTCGGCCCGCTGCTGGGCGGGGTGATCGTGAGCGCCTCGGGCTGGCGGGCGGTTTTCTGGACGCTGGCCGCGCTCGGGCTGGGGATGCTGGCGGCGACCTGGCTGGGCGTGCCGGAGTCGCTGCCTCCCGATCGTAGATCGGCAGGCGGCCTGCGCCAGGCCTTCGGCTCCATGACGGTGCTGCTGCGCCAGCGTGCCTTCACCGGCTACGTCTTGACCCTGGGCTTCGCCGCCGCGGCGATGTTCGTCTACGTCGGCGCCTCCAGCTACGTCTTCCAGGACGTTTTCCGACTGAGCGCGGTCCAGTACGGGCTGGTGTTCGCCGCCAACGCCGCCGCCATGCTCGTGGCCAGCGCAGGTTTCGGCGCGCTTTCCCGGCGGGTGGCGTTGCCCAGGCTGCTGTCGGGCTACGTCGTCATCGCCACGATCGGTGCGCTCGCGTTGAGTTTCCAGACGTCCTTCGCCGACACCTGGATCTGTCTGGCTGTAGTCCTGTTCGGCGTCGGCGGCATCTTCCCTGCCGTCACCACCATCACCCAGACAATCGGCCGTTCCCAGGCCGGAGCCGCATCCGCGCTGTCCGGCAGTGCCGCGTATCTGTTCGGTGCCCTGGCGGCTCCGCTGAGCGGGACTACGCTGCGTGCGATGGCGGGAGTCATGCGGGCCGTACTGGTCCTGGCCGTGCTTTCGCTCCTGGTGGCACGGCCGTGGCGTCCGCTGGAGGAAGGGAGTTTCGCGTGAACACCATGCGTCTGATCATGGCGTTGGCGACGTTGAGTGGCCGCCCGATCCACCTGTCCAGCGTGGCCGCTCCGGACAGCGACCCCGACAGCATCCAGTTGCGCGTCGAGGCCACCGATCCGATCAGGCCCGGCCGTGGTGTCCGAGCCCACCGTGGAATCGTCTACTCGGTGCCAGGACGCAAGCTGCGCGTGGACATCCTGACCCCGCGGACGCCTGGGCCGCACCCGCTGGTGGTGTACGTGCCCGGGGGCGGCTTCGTCACCGCCCGGCGGGCCATGGCCGCTGGGCAGCGCCGTTATGTTGCCGAGGCGGGGTTCGTGGTGGCCAGCATCGACTACCGCACCATCCGGGATGGTGCCATCTATCGCGACGGACTGGCCGACATCGCCACCGCGCTGAGCTTCCTGCGCCTCCACGCCGACGAGTACGGGATCGACCCCACCCGCACCGCGCTGTGGGGTGAATCAGCGGGCGGATACCTGGTCGCCATGGCCGCCGGCGATCCTGGCCTGGGGGTTGATGCGGTGCTCGATGTGTTCGGCGCCTCCGACCTGTCGACCGTGGCCGAGGGTTTCGATGCCGCCACGGTGGAGGCTTTCACCGGGCCCGGCGCAGCACTGCCTGCCTACCTGCTGGGGCCCGGCCACGACATGGCCGATCATCCCGACGAGGTGACCGGTGCCGATCCCGCCTGCCACGTCACGTCGGAGACGCCGCCGTTCCTGCTGCTGCACGGTGACGACGACCGCATCGTGGCTCCCTCGCAGACCGCTCGGCTGCATCAGGCACTACGCCGTGTCGGCGCGGACAGCACCCGCTACGTCCTTCAGGGCGCCGGACACGGAGCGCTGTCGAACTCTGCCCGGATGTGGACCAGCACGCAGGTCATGGAGATCATCGTGAGGTTTCTCCGCTCGAGGCTGGCATCCGGCAGCTGAAGTCAGGCGGGAACCCCTCCCAGCAACCCCTGGGCGATCAGCTGGGTCAGGGTTGCGATGGCCTCGTCGTCGTCGCCGCCTGGGTGCTCGGCGAGCCTGTGGTAGCAGAAGTACTCCAGCATGCAGGTGACGGCGAGCGCCGACAGCCGGGCGGCATCCTCGGTCCGGCCGCCGGCTGCCAGGATGTGCCGGGTCCAGTGCTCCACCTGGCGTTCCCGCAACTCGTCGTGGATGTGGCGGAAGGTGCCGTTGGACATCGACGCCTGGAAAATCCCGACGATCTCCGGCAGATGCTCACGGTAGGTGGACCAGAACGCGCGGACATGATGGCGAACGTCCTCGATGGTGGAGATCCCGTGCTCGTGACCGAGTTGCTCGACCACGCGAGAGCGCAAAGCTGCCTGAAAATCCCCGGCCAGCGCGGTGAGCAGCGCGTCCTTGTCCTCGAAGTAGCGGTAGAACGAGCCGACCGCCTTGCCTGCCTCTGCGGTGATGTCGGTGATCTTGATCTCGGCATAGCTCGTGCGCGTCAGGAGCCGCCGCGCGGCGTCCTTGAGCTCTGCCTCCGTGCGCTTGGATTTCACCAGTTTCTGCCTCCCCGACTGAAGATTACTGCGCATAGAACAGGCGCCCGGGTGCCTCGACGAGGATCTGGTGACGATCTTCCGGCGAGGGCGCCCAGCCGGCCAGCAGGTTCAGCAGCTCACCCGTGTCACGCTGCCCGTTGGGCAGGTGCGGCCAGTCCGAGCCCCACAGCAGCCGGTCGGGCCGGGCTTCGACCAGTGCCCTGGCCAGCGCCTCCACGTCCGTCTTCAACCGGTAGGGGCCTGACAGCTTGAGGTAGCAGAAACCGCCCGCCAGCAGCGGCAGCAGCCCGTCGAGATCCATCCCGTAGCCCATGTGGTCGATGACGAAGGTGTGCTCGAAGCCGGTCAGGAAGGGCAGGAGGCGTTGCACGACCGCGCCCGGCGTATAGAACTGCAGGTGCCAACCGCGCAGCCGGGCACGGTCAGTCATCGCGCGGAGGTAGGCGACGAGTTCCTCCGTGGACCAGTCGGCGCGGGCGAACAGGTCGAGCCGGATCGCCCGCACACCCGCGTCATGTAGGGCGTCGAGCTCCGCATCGCTCACCGAGTCATCGACGCGGACCACACCTCGGCAACGCGACCCCACCTTGCGCAACACGTCGAGGAGCAGGCTGTTGTCGGTGTCGTAGAAGGTCGGCTGCACCAGCACCATCCGCTCGATGCCGAGCCGGTCGGCCAGGCGCAGGTACTGCTCCAGCGTCCCGTCGGGGAAGGTGTAGAGCGGCTCGGGGACATGCGCGTAGCCAGGTTCGAAGACGTGGAAATGCGAGTCGCAGCTCATAGGCGGCATGCTGAAGCGCGGCTGGGTATTGCTCGTCGTGGTTCGCATGGGCATGGTCTGCAGGGGTGTCACAGCGCCTCCTTCGCGGCGGAGTGGATGGCTTTGAAGAGCAGGGCGGAGTCCATCCCGGTGATCTGGAGCGGGCAGACGCCGGCGAGGCCTGTCATCGGCATGCCGCCGACGGCCAGCAGCTTTCCGTGTGTACGGCAGGCGCGGGCGGCAGTGGCGATCGCGTCCAGGACGCGCGGGTCGTCGTAGTCGCCGGGCACGCCGAGCTCGGCGGTGAGATCGTTGGCGCCGATCGCGATCATGTCCACGCCGCCCACCCGGGCGATGTCGTCCACTCGCGCGATCCCCGCTGGAGTCTCGATGAGGATCTGCACCACCGCCGCGTCGTCGAGCGCCGGGTTCAGTTCCCTGGCGGGCAACGGCCGCATGCCGTACTGGGGGACCTGGGCGAGCTGCGAGCGCTGCCCTCGCGGCGGGAAGCGGCAGGCGCGGGCGACCTCTCGCGCCTGCTCAGCCGTCTCGATCCGCGGGGCGACGATGCCGTGAGCGCCGCCGTCCAGCAGCCGGCCGATCATGCCGTACTCGCGTTCCGGCACCCGCACCAGTGGCGTCATGCCCAGGCTGTCGGCGGCTGAGCAGAGCTGCGCCGCCACGTCGGTGGACATGGTGGAGTGTTCCAGGTCGATCAGGGTGGCGTGGTGGCCGGTCGCGTGTGCCATCCGGACGACCTCGGTGGTACGGCTGCCGCGGATGCCGAGCATGAGCGTCGGCAGCCCCTCCCTCAGCCGGTCCAGGAAAGCGCTCACGGGGCACCGCCCAGGAAGAGCGCGCCCATCTCCGGGTCGTCAAGGATGGCCTGCGCGGAGTCGGCCATGAGCACGCGGCCGCTCTCCATGACGATGCCGTGGCCGGCGATTCCGAGCCCGAAGCGCACGTTCTGCTCGACGATGAGCACGGTGACGCCGCCGTCACGCATGGCGTTCACAGCCTCGCCGACCAGGCCGAGAGCGCGCGGGTCGAGTCCCAGAGAGGGCTCGTCGAGCAGGACCATCGCCGGTTCCAGCATGAGCGCCCTGGCGAACTCCACGGTCCGCCGCTGCCCGCCCGACAGGTTCCCGGCCAGCTCGCCACCCCGCTCGCCGATGATCGGGAAGCGCTCGGCGAGCTGGGCGAGGCGCGCCTTCAGATACGCCTTCTCCCGGCGGCGCACGTAGCCGCCGAGGAGCACGTTCTCCGCGACGGTCATCGCGGGGAACAGGCCGTTCTTCTGTGGCACCTGCACGACCCCCGCCTTGATCAGCTCGGCGGGATGACGCCCGGCGATGTCACGGCCGCCGAAGCTGATCGTGCCGAGCCGCGGGGTGAGCAGGCCGCTGATGGTCCGCAGCACCGTGGACTTTCCCGCGCCGTTGGGGCCGACGATGCAGGTCACCGCGCCGGCGGCGACCTCAAGGTCGAGCCCCTGTAACACGTCGCCACCGCCGTAGCCAGCGTAGACGCCGCTCATCGAGATCATTGGCTTGCTCCCGTCAGGTAGGCGTCCAGCACCAGCGGATCGCTGCGCACCTCCTGCGGCGTGCCCGAGGCGATCCGGCGCCCGCCCGCCAGGACGTGGACGGTGTCGCAGATCCCGAGGACGAAGGGCATGTTGTGCTCGACGATCAGGAAGGTGGTCCCGGTCCGGTTGAGCTCGCGGATCAGTGCACCCATCTGTTCGATCTGCGTCGGGTTGATGCCGCCCGCGGGCTCGTCGAGCAGGACCAGGCGGGGCTGGAGCATGAGGATCTGGATGAGTTCGACGAGCTTCTGCTGGCCGTAGGAGAGCTCACCCGCCGGAAGGTCGCGGTAGTCGCTCAGCCCGACGAGCTCCAGCAGCTCCACTCCCCTGGCCGCCTGGGCGCCGGTGATCGCCGGGGCCGCCCAGGTGCCGTCGGACCCAGCGACGACGTTGCGCAGCACCGACAGCTTGGGGAAGAGCCTGGTGATCTGGTGGGTACGGCCCAGGCCCGCGCGGCTGCGTGCCCACCGGTCGGCGGTCTCGATCCGCCGGCCGTCGAGCAGGATCTGGCCGCCGTCGGGCTTCGTCGCGCCGTCGATCAGGTTGAACAGCGTGGTCTTGCCCGAGCCGTTGGGCCCGATCAACCCGGTGATCGAGCCAGGCTCGACGGTGAGGTCCAGGCCGTCCAGGACGGTCAGCCCGCCGAAGCTCTTGCGCACATCGCGCACTTCCAGCCGTGCACCCTCGCGCACCGTGAGCCAGGCCGGGATGTCACCCGGTGCCAGGCGTTTGCCTACGGCGGCGGATTTTCGCCGGGCCAGCGCCTGCCGTACTCCGGGAATGATGCCCTGAGGCAGGAAGAGCAGGACGGCCAGGAGCAGCCCGCCGAAGACGATCAGCCGCCAGGCGCCCGCGGCCGGGCCGGTGAACAGCTGGTTGGTCAGCTGGGAGAACGGCTCCAGCAGGAAGGCGCCGAGCACGGGACCCCACAGTGTGCCCGTGCCGCCGAGCAGCGCGGCGAGCACGATCATGATGCTGGTGACGATGCTGAACATCGCCCTGGAGTCGAGGAAGCCCAGGTAGTAGCCGTAGACGCCGCCCGCGATACCGATGGGCACGGCGCTGGCCACGAAGGCGGCGAGCTTGGCCGCCGAGGTGTTGACCCCGATGCCCGCGGCCTTCTCCTCGTCCTCGCGGATGGCGGTCAGCCCGAGGCCGAAGCGGGAGGCGGCGATCGTCTTCGACATCAGCAGCGTCAGGGCCAGCAGGCCGAGCAGAACGTAGTAGAAGGGCCAGAGGGCGTAGTTCCGCTCCCAGGTCGGCGCGGGCAGGATCATGCCGTCGTTGCCGTTGGTGACCGACGTCCAGTTCAGCGCCACGATGCCGAGCAGGTGGAGCATCGCGAAGGTGATCATGATGAACGCGTTCCCTCTCGTTCGGAAGGTGACCAGGCCGAGCAGGGCGGCGAGCGCTCCGGCCACCAGACCGCCCAGCGGCGCGGCCAGGAGAGGCGAGATCGACCATGCGTTGGCGGCGATGGCGGTGGTGTAGGCGCCGATGCCGAGGAAGGCGCTCTGGCCGAGGGAGATGTAGCCGGTGTAGCCGCCCATGATGTTCCAGGAACTGGCCATGGTCGCCAGCAGGAAGATCAGGATGAGCATGTTCAGGTAGTAGGCGTCGCCCCAGAACACGGGGATCGCGGCGAGCACGACGCCGGCTGCGATGAGCGGGATTCTCATGCTGTCACCACGTCCTGTCGGACTCTAACGCCGAAGATCCCCTGCGGGCGCAGCAGCAGGACCAGCACGATGACGGCAAAGGGCATGGCGGTGGCCCACGCGGGCGAGCCGTAGGTGGCGGTGAAGGTCTCGGCCACGCCGAGGATCAGTGCGCCGAGCAGTGCGCCGCCGAGGCTGCCCATGCCGCCGAGCACCACGATGGCCAGGCCGAGGCCGATCCACTGCTCGCCGGAGTCCGGGGTGAAGGGTGACAGGACCGCGAGGATGGAGCCCGCCGCGCCGGTCAGCGCGATGCCGAGGGCGAAGGCGGCGAGGTTGACCCGCTCCACGCGGATGCCGACGAGTTCGGCGCCCTGCGGGTTGGCGGTGGCGGCGCGTACGGCTCTGCCCAGCCAGGTGTGGTTGAGCACCATGTACAGCGCGGCCAGCAGAGCGAGCGCGACGGCCGAGCCGTACACCTGAGCCGTGGGGAAGACCAGGTCGCCGAGGCGGAAGGATGCGCGGGCGTAGGAGGTGGCGACGGTGTGCGGTTCGTGGCCCCAGATGAGGATGGTGACGCCTTCCAGGACCATGGCGAACGCGAGCGTGGACAGGATGACCGTGCCCTCGCCGCCGTGTTCGGCCCGCTGGACGACGAGCTTGTGGATGAGCCAGCCCAGCCCGGCCAGCACCGCGCCGACGACGGGGATCGTCGCGAAGGGGTCGATGCCCGTCGCCGTGCAGATGGTGTAGGTGAGGAACGCTCCGGCGATGAGGACCGCGCCATGCGTGAGGTTCACGATGCGCATGACCCCGAAGATCAGCGTCAGGCCGCTGCTGGCCAGGGCGTAGACGCCGCCGACCAGCAGGCCGAAGAGCAGCGGCTGCATCAGGCCGCCCAGCTCGGTTTGGCGGCGATCACGGAGGAGGCGGTCGCGGCCGAGGGCGGGGCGACGACCTCCAGGTTGCCTGCCTGCCACTGCATCAGCGGCAGGCTGCCGTCGGGCACGCCACGCTTGTCCCACTTGAGCGGGCCGACGATGGTGTCGACCGTGTTGGCGTGCAGCCAGGCGGCGATGGCGTCCTGATCCAGCTTGCCGACGGCCTGCACACCGGCCTGGAGCACCTGTGCGGCGGTGTAGGAGTTGGCGGCGTCCTCGCTCGGCTCCTGCTTGAACTGCTTGCGGTAATCCGCGACGAACTCGCCGTTGCCCGGGTACTTCGAGGCCGGGTGCCAGCTGCCGGCGGTGAAGATGGCTTCGGTGTTTCCGGCGCCGATGGCCTGCGGATAGGTGTTGACGCTGGAGGGAGCCCGGGTCTGATAGAGGATCGACGGGGTGAAGCCGATGCGCTGCAGGGCCTGCACCACGGCGACGCCGTCGAGTTCCAGTGCGCCGTGCACCAGGAGCGCGGGGTTGGCCTGGCGGATGGCGTTGGCGATGGCGTCGAAGTTCTTGGTGTCGGCGGGATATTTCTGCGCGTAGACGGTCTTGATGCCGAGGCCCTCGAAGGTCTTCTGCATGTTCTGGACGGGCACGTCGGTGCTGGGGTCGTCCTGGTACAGGTAGGCCGCCGTGGCGGGCCGCTCTTTCAGCCCCTCGATGTAGCCGGCGAAGGGCCGGTGGGCGGTGTCGGTCGTGCCCGGCTGGCTGAAGAACAGCCTGGTGTGGCCGCGCGAGAAGATCTCGGCCGCGCCGCCCGACGGCTCGATGTAGAGCATGCGGTTGCGGTCGGCGACGGTCGAGGCGGGCAGGTTGAGGAAGGAGGAGAAGGTACCGATCAGCAGGTCCACCCGGTCCTGGGTGATCAGCCGGTTGTAGTTGGAGACGACGGTGTTCTGGTCGAAGCCGTCGTCCAGGATGACGAACTCCACCTGGCGGCCCAGGAGGCCACCCTTCGCGTTGATCTGGCTCTGCCAGACCTGGTAGCCCTTGTAGCCGGGGTCGGCGACGTCCGCTGCCGGGCCGGTCAGCGGGAGCGACGCGCCGATCTTGAGGGAGCTCGACGAGGTTGAGCCGGACGAGCCGCATGCGGTGACGATGGGCAGCAGTGCTGCGCCGATGAGGAACGAGCGCCGGTCGATGGTCATGGTTCGCTCTCAGGGGGTGTTCAGCCCAGGCACCACTACCTGGGTGGGATCGTTGCCCGCCGCAGCCAGGGAGGCGGCGGCGAAGTCGGTGACGCAGCTGGACAGCAGCTGCCTCGGGTCCTCCAGCACGACGCGGAGCCTGGTCACCAGTGCCCGCATGTCCTCGGGGGAATGGATGGCGGGCATCTCGCTGACCACGGCGACACCACGATCGGTGACGTCGGGGAGCGTGAGACCGCCGGGCGCGTAGCGCGGGTAGCCGGCGAACATCACCTCACCGAGCTCGACGGTGGCGCGGGTGCCGCACCAGAGCGCGCGCAGCTCCTCTTCCAGCGCGATCACCTCGGTGAGATCTTCTGGGGCATACGAGAAGGTGGGCGCGTGCGGAGCGACATACACGCGATCCAGCGGGAGGCGGCCACGAGAGGCGGCCAGGATCATGGTGGCCACACTGCTGGTGTTCCAGGTGACGCCTGCGGTCGGGCGGCCCTGCCTGCCCGCGACCACCACCATCGCCCGCTCCCAGTGGACCTCTTGCTCGGTGAGCCAGCGCGTGACGCGGAAGCAGATGTCGAGGCTGACCAGGAAGAACGTGGCCACCATCATCGAGCTGACGCCGTCGTCCAGGTAGTCGCGACGCAGGGTCTCCGGCGTGAGGTACTCCCCGTCGGCCAGCGCGGTCGTCAGGTAGTGCGTGGTCACGGCGCACGCGCGATCGACCATGTCGGCGATCTCGTGCTCCTTGCCCCGATAGGCCTCGACCGCGATCCGGTCCCGCCACAGCTCTGTGTTGTTGGCCGCGCGGGTGGCCTTGACCTCGGTCAGCAGCCGCTTGGCGTCCTCCCGCCAGGACACCTCGCCCAGGTCGCGGAGCCTGACCAGCGAGGCCACGGCGGGACCCAGGTGCGAGATCGCGGTCAGCTCCTTGAAACCCCTGGTCGAGAGCCGGAACCCCTCGACCGTGGGCACCCTGCCGCCGCCCGGATAGAGGGCGATGTCCGTGGCGGTCGCGACGATCAGCGGCTCGTCCCGGGCCCGATCCGCGACCGCGCGGCCCAGCTTCCTGCCGATGCTGTCCGGATCGGCAGTGTAGGTGGCGAACAGGCGGAGGAACTCGGCGCTCAAGGGTGCTCCTGCTCCACGAACCGGTAGATGACGCTCTCGGCGGCGAACCGCACATCGGCGCTGAGGCCGTTCGAGACCGCCACCAGGTCGCCGTCGAACACGGTCACGTCCGTGCCGCCGGTCGTGGGGAACTCCTCCACGACGTGCAAGCCGCCGTCCTGCCAGCGGTAGAGCTGGGAGTTGAGCGCGGTCGTCGGCGCGGCGGGGGTGCCGTGGATGAAGTTGACGCGCAGCACATGGAGGCCGCGCTCGCCGTACAGGATCGCGAACTCGCGTGCGCCTGTCCCCGCCAGCACGGCGTGCTCGGCGAAGGTCTCGCCGTCCCACCGCAGCAGCCGCGAGGTGCCCTGGATGCAGCCGACCAACAGGTAATCCTCGCCGTCCGCGCTGAAGAAGGCGAAGGCCCGGCCGTATTGTTCGGCCAGCTTCTGGTGTACGGCGAAGCGCGACCCATCCCAGCGGTACAGGACTGACGGCGCGAGGTGGTCGGCGTAGGCGAGGAAGTTGTGCCCCGCCACGCGGAAGGCGTGCCAGTTGTAGCCCTGCTCCGAGGTGATCTCCTGGAAGGGTTCGAAGGCCTGGCCGTCCCATCGGTAGATCCGCGACGGCTGGTTACCGGGCTGTGGGACACCCTGGGCCAGGGCCAGAAAGTGCTCGCCGGCGATGGTGAAGTGCCGCCATTGCTTGGCCGCGAAGGCAGGCACGCTCTGGAAGAGCTGGAACCGGGCGCCGTCCCACTCGAAAACCTGAGCGTCCACGCCGTAGTCGTAGGGACCGTGGCCGCGCCGGATGCTCGCGGTCGCCAGGAACGAGCGCTCGCCGATCCGGAAGAACTCCGCGTCCTCGCCACCCGGCACCGGCAGGCTCTGGAAAGGCTCGAACCCTTCAGCGGTACGGCGGAGCACCGGCATCTCGATGTCGCTGTCGCCACCGTTCATGCGAGGCGGCTGGCCCGGCACGTCGGCGGCGAGTTGCGGGATAGCCAGCAGCGACAGGCCGTTCAGCTCGAAGGCTTCCATCGCCCGAGCGCCAGAGGTTGGGATGCGGCACCACTCCACGAGGTGCATACGACCTCCACAATGAATTTGAATTCATTTTCATAATGGAGATCGCGCGACGCGTTGACAAGCCTGCGCGGAGATGAATATGAATTCGCCCTCAGCCTGCCGAGCTGAGGGTGCGGCAGTGCCCGGCGGCATCCGCCTCACCGATCGCCTCGTACACCTCGGCAGCACGGGAATACGCCTGCCGACTCTCCGCAGTTCGGCCTTCCTCCACGAGCATGTCGCCGAGGACCTGCAGGATGCGAGCTTGCGAGAAGTTGCCGAACCGCAGGTCCTCCATCATCGAGGCCGCCTCAGCGAACGCGTCGATCGCCTCGGCCCGGCGGCCCAGCGCCCGCAGGCAACCCCCGACCCGGGCCGCCGTGTAGGCGAGAGTGACCGCCGCGATGCTCGGCGTCACCCCCGACGCCTCGCCCTCCAGCAGCGCCCGGATGGCCAGGTACTGCTTCAGTGCCTCCTCGTGGCGACCGGCGTCCAGCAGGCAGTCGCCGAATCCACCGGTGGTCTGGCAGTAGGCGTTCATGTCACCGGCGGCCTGGAACATCTCCGACGCCTGAGCGTAGGACTCGGCGGCTTCGTCGAGCCGTTGCAGCTTGCGAAGGGCGGCCGCGAGATAGCAGTGGGCCCAGGCGATCTGCGCCGTGGCATCGCAACGGGTGGCCAGGTTCAGCGCCCGGTTCGCGAACCACATCGTGGCCTCTGGATCGCCGGGCGGCAGCGAGCGGACCCATGCCAGATAGTTGAGCTGGGTGGCCTGCTGCTCCAGATCACCGAGTGCCTCGGCGGCCTCGACGCCCAGGGTGAAGACCTCCTGCCAGTGCAGGCCGTGCATCCAGCGGTCGGAGAACCAGTGCATCGACTCGGCGCACTCCAGGACGACGGCATGCTGTCCGCGGCTGGCCGCGTGCCGTAACGCGCCCATCCAGTTGTCCACGTTCAGCCGCAGCCAGGTGTCCGCGTCCTCCGGCGAGGCCAAGCCAGCTTCGGGCTGCTCGGGAGCGCCATAGGTGGGTTCGAACCACCGGCCGGCGAGGGTGGCCATCCGCAGCAGCCACGAAGCCATCCGTTGGGTGATCGTTTCCCGCTCGGCGGGGCTGTCCTCGGTGTGTAACCGTTCGCGGGCGAACAGCCGTACCAAGTCATGGAAGCGGTAGTGGCCCGATCTGCCGTCCTGCAGCAATCCGAGGTCGACGAGCTCGTCGAGGGCGTCCCAGGCGTCCTCGATCGAGGTCCCGGCGACCACTGCGGCCAAGGCGGAATCGAAGTCGTGGCCAGGCACCAGCGCGAGACGGCGGAAGCCCTGCTGGGCGAGGTCTCCTAGCTGGTCGTAGGACATGGCGAAGGCGCTGGCGATCTTGAGGTCACCGGCTTTGAACTGGTCGAGGCGACGCTCCTCATCCGTCAGTCGCTCGACCAGTTCGCCGGGTCGCCATCCTGGGCGGCTGGCCAGCCGGTTGCCGACGATTCGCAAGGCCAACGGCAGACCACCGCAGAGCCGGGCCAGCTCGCCAATGTCGGCGTCCGCGCCCGCGGAGCCGCCCAGGATGCCGGTCAGCAGCTCGGTGGCTTCCGCAGGCAGCAGGGGGCCGAGGCTCAGCCGCCGCACGCCCTCCAGGCCGGCCAGCAACCGCCGGCTCGTGGCCAGCACCCGGCTGGTTCCCCCGCCGGGCAGGAGCGGGCGGAGCTGCTCTTCGGAGCGTGCGTTGTCGAGCACGACCAGGACGCGCCGTTCGCGCAGCGATGACCGGTAGAGCGAGGCGCGTGCAGGGGTGTCGTGAGGTACCTGTCCCTCGGGTGCGCCGAGCGCTCGCAGGAGCTGCGCCAGTGCTTCGTCGGCGGTCAGGGGCTGGGGTGACATGCCGAGCAGGTCGACGAAGAACACCCCGTCGGCGAAGACCGGACGGAGCGCGTGGGCGGCGCGCACGGCCAGCGTGGTCTTGCCGAGTCCCGCCGCGCCGGTGATCAGAGCCACTCCGGCGGCGCCCGGCGTGTCTCCGGTGCGCACGAAGTCGTCGGTCCAGGCCAGCTCGGCGGCCCGACCGGTGAAGTCATCCACTGACCGGGGCAGCTCGCACAAGCCGATCGGGCGCGACCAATGATCCCGCAGGCGGCCTTCCCTGGCTTGCTCAATGAGCTGCTTGCGGTCGGTTCCCCCGAGCCCGAGGGCATCGGCCAGGGCGGTGACGGTGCGGTGCTGCGGGCCTTTGCTGCGCCCGCGCTCCATGTCGGACAGGGTCCGGGCGCTGACCCCCGAGGCTTCGGCAAGCTGTTCGAGGGTCAGGCGCGCGGCGTGCCGATGCTGGCGCAGTAGCTCGGCGAAGCTAGGCATACTCATCACCTGACTTGATCATGAGAACGATGCTCACACTGCATGCCTTGCCCGTCCACCCGAGCCTGGGTCGTTCCGAGCCGAACGAAGAAAGCCGTCATGGCACGGCTGCCCGGTCTCGGCAGTGGCCTGCTGCCTCCGCCTCACCGATCACCTCGAACACCTCGGCCGCGCGGAGATAGGCCGTACGGCTTTCGCCGGACCGGCCTTCCGCAGCCAGCACTTCCGCGAATCTCATCAGGCAACGGTCCTGCGAGCCAGACGGAGACAGTTGCTCGAAGAGATCGGCGGCCTCGGTGAATGCGGTGATCGCTTCCGCCCGGCGGCCAAGCAGCGACAGGCACAACCCGGCGCCGGCCAACGCGTTGGGCCGGGTGAGCGCCGCGATGCTCGGTTTCACCTCCGACCAGGCCAGATCGCACATCTCCAGGTAACGATCCAGGGCTTCGGCGTGACGCCCTGCGTGCCGAAGGCACTCTCCGGCCATGCCGAGCGCCTGGCAGTAGGCCAGGATATCGCTGCTGGCCTTGAACATCTCCGCTGCTCTGGACACCGACACCACCGCGTCGTCGAGCCGTCCGAGCTGCAGCAGCGCACGCGCGACGAAAAAGTGACCCCAGGCGATCTGCGGCGTGACGTCGCTGCGGAGGGCGTGCTCCAGCATCTCGGTCGCGTGTCCCAGCGAGGGGGTGCGGGTGGTAGTGGCGTTGACCAAGTTTTTGATCTCGGCGATGGTCAGCGGAATCATGCCGGGGTCCTCGGGTGAGGCCTGGTCGGGGCTGGTGGGTGGCGGGGCTTGGGTGTCGGTGCGGCGTCGGGCGGCTGCGGCGCCGGCGGCGCAGATGGCCAGGGCGGCCATGACGAGCACGGTGTGGCGCCGGATCGCCTCATAGAGGCGGACCTGGGCCTGGTCCAGGCCGAACAGGTCCTTGCCGAACTCGAAACTCTCCTCCACTGGCCACCTGAGCCCGGCGGCGGAGATCAGGCGGGGTAGGGTGACGGGCTGCTCGTCGGGCACGAAGCAGTAGTGGAAGGCCAGTTCGCCGGTCGTGCGGTGCTTGCGGATGAGCAGGTAGTGGGCCGGGCTGGCGGTGGCGATCCAGGCCCAGGCGTAGGTGCGCTCGCCCTTGGAGCCGTCACCGGCTGAGCGGATGGTCCACTTACGTTTCTGCCTCAGGTGCTTGGTCACGGCCTGGGTGCAGGTCAGGCAGGTGCCGCCGCCGAGGGTGAGGGTGAAGGTGGCGCGGATGCGCAGCACGTAGGCCTGTTGCTGTTCTTCCAGGAAGGCACGGAGTTTGGTGCAGGCGCCGTAGACCTCGTCGCCGGCCACGAAGTCCAGGCGTACGCCGTCGGTGTAGGCATCGCGCAGCAGGTCGATGGCCAGTTCGCCCTTGGTGGCGAAGGCCAGGTTCAGGGGTGGTCCGGTGGTGATCGCGGTGATGGGGTCGCTGATCTGCTCGGCGGGGATCCACTGCCGAGAGGCGATCAGCGCGTGCCCGGCACCGGCGCGGATGTAGGCCAGGTGCACAGTGTTGATGCCGTTGTCGACGCCGCCCGCGCAGCCCATGTGCCGGCGCTTGACGCCCGCCGTGGCGGTGCCCTTCTTCTCCTGGCCGGTCTCGTCCAGCGCGCCCACCTTCAAGGCGGCGGGCGGGGCGGCGGTGTCCAGGCGGGCGACGGCGAAGCGGCGCACGATACTCATCGCGCCCGCGGTGTCCCAGCTGGCGCGGTTCAGCAGGCGCTGAGTGGCGTCCGGGCTGTGGTCGCCTGCCCACTCGGCGATCGTCCAGCCGTTGCGTTTGGGCAGGTCGGACATCAGGGCGCGGACGTACTTGGCGGCCTGCAGCCGTGGCTCGATCCGGGCGAACATCGGTGCCGGCGCGGCTGTCAGGTCCTCAGCGTTCCGCCGCACCCGCGCGGCCTCTACGATGAGAGCAGCAGCCGCTCTCGATCTTGTTCTCGTCACACAGACATGATCACGAGCGGCTGCTCTCGTTGTGCGGGATCACCGTCACAAGACCGCATCGATCAGCGGCGCTTCATCCCAGCTCACATAGCGAATGGCGGCTGCCGTAATAGGTGACAGCCGAAGGCCGGGTCCCGCTCTTTTCCGCTTCTTTCTCGACCGCATCACGCCGCTCGGTCGAGAGACCCGTGGCCTCCCAACTGCGGTAATAGCCGTTCTTGCCGTAAAAGGGATACTCCCCGGTATCAGGAGACTCGATGTTCGTGTCCGGGCGTAGAGCAGCGGCGTGCGGGACGACGCCGTCGGCGGCGAGCCGATTCCACGCATCCAAGAGGGCCATGACGCGCCTGGGTGTAGTGCTGGCCCGGCGGGCGAACTCTCCGGCGCTGATGCGCCGGAAGGCGTTCAGGCCGCTCCGAGGTTGGTAATCGATTCTCACGCCGGTGCCCTCGCCGGGCGTGACTCGCCTGGCGACCAGAAGGGCGAGCTTCCAAGGGCCTTTGCGATCGAGGGTGACGAACTCGTCGATGTCCGCCTGCAGGGCTTCCTCGCCGTCGTCGAGAGCCTCCTCGGGCGGGTCCTGGTTCATGCTGTCGCCTTCTCGCGCTGCGGCCGCCGCTGCGCCGGGACGCTGACCGTGCGGATCGCGGCGATCTGACGGACCCTCTTGGTGAAGACGTCCAGGTCGTCCAGGGCGACAGAGGCGTTGGCCTGCTGCGCGAGGTCCAGCTGCACTGTCTTGGGAAGGCATCTGATGATCCGTGCGGACTGCGCGGCCAGGGCGAGCAGATCGGCGACCAGCGCGGCGCTGGGATCGGGCTTGCCCGTGGGCTGCTTCGGCGGCTGCTGGCCGCCCTGTTCTTCTCGCTCCGCCCGCTGCTTGTCGAACTCGGCCTCCAGCTCGGCGCGGGTCACGGCGTCGTCGGCGAGCAGCGCCGAGACGAGCAGGTCGCGGTTGGGACTGTTGTTCATGTCGCTGACGTAGTCGACGACCTCCTCAGCCTCTCATGCCTGCGGATCCAAGACGATGGCCAGCGAGGGCGCCGTGCCCAAGACCGTCTGGTAGGTGGCGTGGTTGACCCGGTCGACGCCCGCCGTCTTCGGGGTCCCGGTAGCACTGGCGAAAAATCCAACGGATATGCAGGTCAGAGCTTCCTTAAGAACCTTCGGGCACAGCTTGGAAGGTGGGCCGCTGACCTGCATATCCGTTGTTTCCTGCGCCGTTGCTACTGGGACCCCTGAGCGCTTCAATTGGCGGGAATCGCCCGCTGAAACGCTAAGCCACCACAATTGATCGTTACGAGGCGCCGTTAGTCGGTTTCTAGAACGAAGAACAGGAAGCCCAGCATCCTCTTCCCGGTGACCTCCGGGAACACATCGCGGGCTTCCGGCACGGGCGGCGGTTCGCTGATGACGCTGATGCGAAAGCCAGCCGCGGTGAAGGCCTCGGTCATCGCGTGCAGCGGCCGGTCCCAGAAGCTCATCTGGGCGGTCTGCCCGCCCATGGTCCATTCTTCGATCCGGTTACGGGTCTCGAAATAGCTGGGCTTTTCCCCTGCCATGTGACGCATGAGGGTGATGGCGAAAGGATGCTCGACCGAGACGAGGAGTCGGCCGCCAGGCCTCAGTACGCGTCGCAGCTCGGCCAGTGTCGGTCCCCAGTCTTCCAGGTAGTGCAGCACCAGGGACGCGATGACATCGTCGAACGCGTCGTCGGGAAAGAGCAGTGGGTTGGCCAGGTCGGCGACCCGCAGGTCCGCGTCGGCGCCCAGCCGTTGTCGGGCCAGCTCCAGCATCCCGGCGCTCGCGTCGATGCCGGTCACGATGGCGCCTCGATCGCGCAGCGCGTGGAACAGGGGGCCTGAGCCGCAGCCGGCGTCGAGGATGCGCCTTCCGGTCACGTCCCCGGCGAGCTCCAGCATCGCGGGCCGCTCGTAGTACGCGTTCAGGAGACTGGTCTCGTTCTCGGCCGTGTACCCCTCGGCGATCCTGTCGTAGTCGTTGAATCGGGACGGATGTGCGGTCTCGACATGATTTTCGGGCACGGTAGGCATGCGCGCCATTTTGTCCCATCAGTCTCGGGCGGCACAGACGTACGGCCCGTTTGCCGTGACTGAACGCTTCGATTGGCGGAAATCGCCACCGCCTACTCAAGGCGGCCCGCTGACGCGTCGCCGGACGGCCACAGGCCGGGCATGCGGCTCTTCCGGCCGGTCCCGACCCGCGACGCCCAGCCCTCGCAGGCGTTTGCCGAAAGAATCCACCAGGACGAGCCGCACGGAGGCCGGGTGCAGGGCCACTTACTCAGCACCGTAGGCAAGGCGCTCTTCGGTCTCGTACGTAGCGCGCTGCTTAGCAGCGATACACGCCTCGCACATGTCGGACGGCCCGATGCTCCCGACGCGCCATCCGCAGTCCACACAGCGCCCACAGCCGTCGCAATAATCCGCACACAGCAGCACGTCCATGGACAAGACGGTAGGTCCTCCGGGAGGGCCGGAAAGCAGTTGCCGAAGTTCTTTAAGGATCAAGGCACCCCGCGGCAAAAAGCTCCGGTCAGCGGATGATTCAACTCTCCCCGGATAAGTACCATTATCCGGGGAGCATGGATATGATCTCCCCGGATAACACCGATCCGGGCCCGGAGCTAACCCCGGAAAAACTCCCCGGATAATAAGAAGAGGGGTTCAAGGGTGACCGCGACTGCCGACAACAAGATCAACAATGGTGCCGGTGCCGAGATCGGGAACCCGGTTGGCGACCACGTCGACAACCGCGTTGCCGAGCGCGGCGGCCCCGGCGTCGGAACCGTGGTGGCGATCCGGCCCGGCCTCGACCCGGGGTCGGTGACCGCCGCCGGGCAGGCGGCGCTAGCCGCCTTCGCCGCGCATTTGGATCGGTGCGCCCTGGCCGCCAACACCGTCACCGCCTACCGGCGCCAGGCCATCGCCTACCGTGACTGGCTGCTCGCGCACGCGGCCGAGCACGCGGACGCCTTCGTCGACCTGGTCGGCGCCGAGGCCGCCGTGACCGCCTGGCGCCGGCACCTGCTCGCCGGTGGTGCCTCCCCCGCCACGGTCAACCAGGCGCTGGCCGCGGTGACGCTGCTGTATGAGCACGGCCCCGGCCTGCGCCTGGCCGTCAAACGCGCCCGCGTGCCCAAGCCCGGAGCCCCCGACGCGCTCACCCGCGCGCAGGAGAACGCGGTGCGCCGGGCCGCCGACCGGCGCGGCCCCCGCGACGCCGCCCTCATCGCCCTCCTGCTCGGCGCCGGCGCCCGCACCGAGGAAACCCAGCGCCTGACCGTCGCCGACGTGCCGATCACCGCGCGCAGCGGCACCGCCCGCCTGCACGGCAAGGGCGACGAGGTCCGCACCGTCCCGCTGCCCATCCCGGCCCGCGAACGACTGGCCGCCTGGCTGCTCGCGCGCGCCGACCTCCTGGCCACCCGGCCCACCCTCGCCGAGGCCACCGGGGAGGGACTGTGGACCGGGCAGCGCGGCCGGCTGTCCGTCGACGGGGTCACCGACGTGGTGCGCGCGACCGGCAAGGCCGCCGGCCTGCCCGGCCTGCGCCCGCACCGGCTACGCCACACCTACGCCACCCGACTACGCGAAGCCGGCGCCGACCACGCCCAGATCCAAGCCCTGCTTGGACACGCCTCCATCGAAACCACCGCCCGCTACTTTCGCAAAGCTCAGGAATTGCATCAGACGAGCGAGAAGCCGCAGGTCGTGAGGTCAGGGCGGCAGCTGCTGGGGCTTCCGGAGCCTTGGGTCTTGGCTGCCCGAGCAGGGAGTTTGCCAGACTGATCCCGCTTGATGCAAGATCTGCCCTTGAAACGGGTGGGATTTGACGGGATGGAGGACTGGTTGCGGCGGGCTGAGCTTGCGGGTGCGGCCCACATGGAGCTGGTCTCGGGCGTGGTGCAGTTGCGTCCGGAGGACGCGATGGTCGAGGCGATGCTGCGGGGCTGGCGGGCGCAGCAGACGGCGCGCGGGTTGAAGGACGACACGATCGTGCCGCGGGAGCGGCTGGTCCGCCGGTTCCTGGCGTTCACCAACGAGTATCCGTGGGCGTGGTCACCGGGGCACATGGATGAGTGGTCGCTGCACATGACGGCCGAGCAGCATCTGGCGCCGTCCACGATCCGCAGCTATCAGTGCACGCTGCGGCAGTTCACCGAGTTCCTGATCGATGGCCGTTATGGGTGGGCGGTGGCGTGTGAGCAGGCGTTCGGCCCCGGGCGGCATCCGGTGGCGATCGCGCATGAGTGGAACACGATCGCGCACCTCAACGACTACGAAGGCAACCCCGAGGCCCGGCCGTTCAGCCGCCAAGAGCTGCAGCGGTTCTTGGACTATGCCGACGACCAGGTGGAACGCGCGGTGAAGTCTAAGCGCAAAGGCGCCCTGGCCGCTTACCGGGACGCGACCTTGTTCAAGGTGATCTATGGATGGGGGTTGCGGCGGACGGAGACCGCCAAGCTGGATGTGGTGGACTTTGGACGGAACCCGGCTGCTCCGGAGTTCGGCCGGTTCGGGATGCTGAACGTCCGTTACGGCAAGGCCAAGAAGGGGCAGCCGCCCCGGCGGCGGAACGTCGCGGCGGTGATGGACTGGGCGGTCGAGGCCGTCGTTGACTACGTGGAGAACGTACGGCCCCGGTTCGGTTGTGAGGATCATCCGGCGTTGTGGGTGACCGAGCGCGGCGGTCGGGTGAAACCGGCCGAGATCAATGCCCGGTTCGTCGCCTACCGGGAGGCGCTGAAGCTACCGTCTGCCCTGGTCGTCCATAGTCTGAGGCATTCCTATGTCACGCATCTGACCGAAGACGGGGTTGACCGGAGATTCATCCAGACCCAGGTCGGGCACGAGAGTGATTCCTCGACGGCGGTCTATACCCATGTCAGCGACGACTTCATGAACACCGCTTTGCGGCGGGCTCTGGGCCCGGCCCTCGATAGCGGCCACGGTAGTCGGCCAGGACGGAAGGATCAGCGATGACGGCGAAGCTGGACTACCAGTGGCATCTGCGGCAGGTGATGGCTACCCGCGGCATGTTCTCCACCACCGACCTGCTCCAACCGCTCTCCGAGCGGGGCATCAAGCTGTCGTCCTCGCAGGTCTACCGCCTGGTCGTCGACCGGCCCGAACGTCTCAGTTTGAAGATCCTGATGGCGTTGCTGGACATCCTGGACTGCACGATGACCGACCTCGTTGAACCCGTCCCCGCCGCCGGGCAGGCCAAGAAGACCAAGGTCGCCGGCAGTGAGACAGGGGTCGGCGAGCTCCGGCCCAGACGGGCGCGAATCACCCGAGCCGACGGGTAAGCGGTGGAAGAGATTTCCGAGGTCGTCAGCGACCCGATCGGTGTCATCATCGGCCTGATCACCGACATCGAGGCGGGCTTGGACCGCTGCCAGGTCGAGGCCATGGTGATGGGTATCTCTGGTGGCCGGGCCAAGCGCCGCAAGCTTGCTCAGGCCTTGGCCGAGCGGCCCGAGATCCTCACCGACGGCCGGTCACCCGCACCTCGCGCGCTGGGAGACTTGCTGATCGCACTGGTCAAAGCGGGTGCGACGACGATCTCACCGCCGATCTGCGCCGAGTGCGGCAAGAAGCTTCGAACGCTGCAACGTCGCGGCGAGGACTGGTACTGCTGGCTCTGCGGCCCGATCCGGCTGCCCTGCGCCAACTGCGGCGACGTCGAACGCGTCCATTCCCGCGACCGCGACGGGCAGCCCCAATGCAAGAAATGCGGCCCCGGCACCGGGGCGGACGGCGGCAGCGACCCGGTCGAGATCGTGATCGAGGTCGTCACGGCACTCGACCCCACCCTGCCACCGCAGGCCATCACCGCAGCGGTGAACACGGCGGCCACCCAGGCTGGGAAACGTCACCAACTCGCTTGGGCGGTGCAGGACCGGCCCGGCCTGCTCACCGGAGCGGGCGCCGAGGCTCCTGTTCCCGCGGTGCTGCGATTGATCGACAAGCTCTGCGACGCCGGCGCCTGCGGGATCATCCGACCTCCATGCCCGCACTGCGGCCGGGTCATCAAGCTGCACCGGCCGATCGATGGACGGTGGCTCTGCCGCAACTGCGTCGCCAAGTCCCGAGCCCAGCCCTGCTCCGGCTGCGGCAGGGTCTGCGAGGCCGCGGCCCGCGACGACCACGGACGGCCGATCTGCCCGAACTGCCTGGTTAGCCACCCGGCCAACCTCGAGATCTGCGTGAACTGCGGCCGCCGCCGCACTGTGAACACCCGCAGCCCGCACGGGCCACTTTGCCCCAGCTGCCCGACGCTACCGACGGCGACGTGCTCGATCTGCGGGCAGCACCGGCCCAGCGGCACCTCCCGACTGACCGGGCAGCCGTGGTGCCCGCCCTGCCAGAACCAATCGGCACGCTGCTCACGCTGCGATCTGGTGAAACCGATCCGGTCGGGAACCCTCGACGACCCGCTCTGCCACAGCTGCACCGTCCCGGTCTTTCCTGACTGTTCGGTCTGCGAGAGCAGCCCGCAGCCGGGCCGATGCCCCGATTGCCGCTTGGAGCTGCGGTTCCGGGAGCTGTTCACCGGCGGCGACGGCGTCATCCACCCCGTCCTGCAGCCGTTGAAGGAGGCGTTGGCGGCCACCGACCCGCCCGGAACGGCATTGCGCTGGCTCGCCAAGGAACCCGTCGCGCAGGTGCTGGCCGACATCGCAGCGGACCGCCGCCCACTCACCCACGCCGAACTCGACGACCTGGAGCAGACCGCGATCCTCGCGCACCTGCGCAGCGTGCTGGTCGCCACCGGGACGCTCCCGCCCCGCGATGAGCACATGGCCCGGCTGGAACAATTCCTCGACGAGGTCCTGGCCACCCAATCCGATCCCGACCAGCGTCAGATCCTGCACCGCTACGCCGTCTGGCATCTGCTGCGCCGGCTCCGCCGCCGCACCGGCGGCCACGCCACCACGATCCAGCAGTACGCCGTCGTGCACCAGCACACGCGAGCCGCCGTCGTCCTGCTCGACTGGCTCACCACCCAGCACCTGACCATGGCGACCTGCCGCCAGGCCGACCTCGAACGATGGCTGGCCAGCGGGGAAGCCTCCCACCGCTACCAGGCAGGACACTTCGTCCGCTGGAGCGTCGGCCAGCGACTCACCACGCTGTCCTTCCCCGCCACCCGCTGGCACGGCCCTACCCGAGTACTGGATGAGGAAAGTCGCTGGGAGGCAGCCCGCCGATTGCTCCACGACGACACCATCGGCAACCGGGACCGCCTCGCGGGTCTTCTCGTCCTGCTCTATGCCCAGCCAGTCGCCCGGATCAGCCGACTGACCACCGACCAGATCACCATCGACGGCCAGGCGGTCCGCATCCACCTCGGATCGGCACCCATCACCCTGCCCGAACCCGTCGCCGACCTCACCCGCCAACTCTTGGACGGCAAACGCGGACACGCCACCACCGGCACCGGGAACCCCTCACCCTGGCTGTTCCCCGGAGGACAACCCGGCCGCCCGATCAGCGCCACCCACCTCGGGAAACGCCTCAAAGACCTCAGCATCCAACCCGGCCAAGCACGCTCCACGGCCCTGTTCCAGCTCGCCACCGAACTCCCCGCCGCCATCCTCGCCCGCATGCTCGGCATCCACATCGACGTCGCCGTCGCCTGGCAACGAGCCTCCTCCGGTGACTGGATGACCTACGCCGCCGCCGTCAGTCGCCGAAGGAAAGACTCATGAAAGCGTCGATAGTGGTCGCGCAGATCCCCATCACCTGGGACATCGCAGAGAATCTGTCGACCATCGCGGCGGTCCTGGCCGACGCTCAGCCGGACGAGATCGTCGTGCTGCCCGAGGGCGCCCTGTCAGGTTACGGCTCTGACCTGTCGGTTCTCAGCCGCCTTGACCCCACGGCGCTCGCACGCGCCATCGACTATGTCACCACGTTGGTGCGCGAGAAAGCGGTGCACCTGTTCTGCGGCTCACTGCTCTTCGAGCACGGCGCCTGGTGGAACACCGCCCTCTACTTCTCACCGCACGGCACCAGATGGACCTACCGGAAGATCAACTTGGCGATGAACGAGCGCGGCCTGCTGGAGGCCGGATCCGAGCTCCCCACGCTCCAACTCCACCTGGCCGATGGCCCCCTCACCGTCGGCGTCCAGATCTGCCGCGAGATCCGCTTCCCCGAACAGTGGCAGTATCTAGCCGGCGCAGGAGCACAAGCCTTCATCTACCTCACCCACGCCGCCAACCCCACCGAGCCCGCCGGAGTCTGGCGAAGCCACCTGATCAGCCGGGCAGCAGAAAACCAGCGGTTCGTCCTCGCCGCCAACGTCGCCGATCCCCACCAGCACTGCCCCAGCGTGATCATCTCGCCACGCGGAGAGAGTCTCGCCGAGCTGCCCGCCAACAGCGCCGGCATACTGCGGGCGACCATCGACACGGATGAGGCCGCCAGCTGGTATCTCGGTCAGCGGAGGCGCGACGTCGTCCACCTTCGCTACCAGAACAGGCCGACAGAGCAGGCATTCGGACAGTTCTGATATCCGATGGTGCCGTTACACGTCCGACTCCGCCTCCAACGCCAAGCCATCGACACCCTGGCCGAGGTGCTGGGCGAGGGCGACGACTCGAGGAACCGCCGCCCTCAGCGGTAGCCGTCCGCTGACGTTGCCGTCAGCGTTGCCGTCAAGCGCCTGGCGAGAGGCCGTCGGAGCTGGGGGAGTTACGAACCGCATCGATTTCGTTGCGGAGCTCTTCCAGCTCCTCCTCGCTTGGGGCGAACGGCGCGGAGCAGGTCCTCAGTACCTCAAGCTTCTGCCCGTCACCCCATTGGTCCCACACGTCCAAGGACGAGGCGTAGCGAACAACGACGCCCTTCTCATATCCCCTCGCGGACCACTTTCGCCAGGATTCCCATTGCGCAGCTCGCCCCGAGTCCCCAATTCGCTCACTTTCCAGGATGATCGAATCAACGATTCGGCGATGTGCCACTGCCAGCCTGGGGCTACCGAAATACGGCTCGGGAGGCTCGTCGTCCTCAAACTTCAAGCGCACCAACGCTGAAGCGAGAGTCTCAAGCTCCTCAAGGGCAAGCTCTACCTGCATAAACCTCTCCTAGCCAAACGGGTTCGGGCCGGCGTACAACACATCGGATCGATTAAACCTCAACGATCCCTGATGTATCAGTTCGTTCGGCTGCTCTCCAACCCGGAGAGACACGCCTTCCCGCCTTCGAATCGCGATCATGAAACCACCCTTGCCCGCATAGGCAGGGTTACCAGCAAAGAGAACATTGTGTATATCGCCAGACGAAACCATCTCCTGGGTCACGTACGCGCGTCCCTTTGAGTCCGCTCGGATCGTTCCGGATCCGAGAATCCCCTCATACCCCTTCTGATCTGAGTAATGGAAGATCACGTCGTCGTCGAGATTCTTTATGAGGGAATCAGCGGACCCAACGGTCGGGCAGCCACCGGAATTGTGAACGAGTACCGGAGTCTCGCCCGCCAGCACATAGTACGTGTGGATGTCGGCGATGGTGAGGTTGTGGACTCGCTGGTAGGCGGTCCACTTCTTGATCGCGGTGACCTGGACATGGGTGCCGGCGGCGGTCCGTAGCCACATGCCGGGCTTGAGGTCCTTGGCGTTGACCCACTTGCGCAGTGCGGGTACCCAGAAGGGGTGGATCTCGGTGGCGATGACCAGGCCGGTCTGATGGCCCTTCTTGCCGTCGGTGTCGACGGTGATCTGGAAGCTTCGTGGAGCGGAGCGACTCCAGGAGGGTCGCTCCGCTCCAGACTCATTCTTTGGTTCGATTACTGTGGGATAAGAGCCGCACAAGAGGCTTATTCACCAGGGCTTATGAATAAGCCTCCTTGATTAACTGGCGATGCAGTTGAGAGTTTTTAACCCAGTACCCTTGGCGTAAGTTACGTTTCCGCGCTTCATTGCCTGATGCGCATCATTCGAACCTTACGGTAAACCGATTCTTGAATCCTATTTTTCGATCTTGTTCTTCGACGAAGACCAATAGGTCTTTGATTTTTTCGAACAGTTCGCTTCCCATTGCTTGGCGACTCTCTGCGGAGAACCGCCACACAAGCGAAATGGGGCGTGGCACATCAGTAGTCAAGCGATCTCGAAGTGCCGCTAGATTGCCGCCGTAGAATGGACCGAAGTCCAAACTCTCCGCGAGGGTCCGATGAAGATCGGACTCCGACTGAATCTCGCGGCCATCGACAATCAGTTCCATCTATCACCTCCAGTTCGGCAGTTGGTAGAAGTTCTCGTAATGATCGGACGTTACGTACGCGAGGCCATCGCTTGAGTATAGTAGCCGAGTGCCGGGCTGGCGGGCTCGCCTCTTCATCGGGTCGAGACCAATATCCGCCTCGCGCCACACTCGCCCCTTTGCCACAGGTAGCCCTACGGAGGCTGCATCTTGAAATATGTCTCCTCCTATTTGACCGCCTGGAATATGATTCCCTAAAGCCTTTCCTGGCTCCCATCCGGCCGCTCCCGCTTGTGCTTTTGTTACATACTCTGAAGGGAGGGTGCCATGTGTGCGGAGGCTATCTATCAAGGGATTTGCTGCTTCCGCAACCGCAAAATCTCTCCGCAGGCCCGCCCGGGCTGCATTGACGCTCGCCCGCAAGACCTTCTTTGCGACTATCAGATCCCCAAAAAAGGGGATGATAGCGATCGCCGACAGCCCTGCTTCTTTGTAATTGCCTTCGAACGCATTAAGTACCCCGTCGGCTGCATCGGCACCGCCTCCAACCAGAGGGGTAAATCCAAGTGCACCAAGGAATGAGTGAGCGGCGTCCGAGAAGGTTGCTTTACAATCAAGTCGATTGAGCTCGCAGAAGCTTCGCCATGATTCGGGATTGACACCCCGGCTAGGACTAGGGGTCGGAGCGGCAACCGGACGTGACTCGGCCGGGGTTTCTGATGAAGGTGATGGTGACGGTCCAGAAGAGGGGGACGGCGACGGCCCGGACGGGTTGCAGGGATTGCTGGCTATAATCCCGCATTGCGCTCCGCCGTCGAGCATGTGGCCGTCGAGTTCGATGCCGGTGATGGGGTTGCCGCCGGTGAAGGCGTAGCGGTTGCTGGTCCAGGGGTCGGTGCCGAGGGAGAGGTCGTTGAGGGCGCCGTTGTAGGAGTCGAGGGTGAGGAAGCGGTTGAGGCCGGGGTTGTAGTCCCGGAACCCCATGTCATACATGCCGGTGGAGTTGTCCCACCGTTTGGCGTTGAAGCGGTAGGGGTTGTACTCCTCCTTCGCGGTGGGGTCGACCGGGTCGGGCTTGTCGACGCCGGTGAAGAGGGTGTCGTCGTTGGACCCGTAGGCGGTGTAGCCGTAGGTCGCCCGGGTGTCACCGGCCTCGGAGGTGACTTGCTCGACGTCGGTGTGGGCGTTGTAGCCGTAGTAGGAGGACTCCTCGCCGCCGTCGGCCTTGATCTTCACCTGCGACAGCCGCTCGCCCCAGGCGCTGTATTGGAAGGAGCGGGTGAGTTTCCCGGCGACCTCCTCGTCCAGGACTTCGGCCGACAGGCCGAGGTAGGAGTAGGCGGTGGTCTTCGCGTTCGCGGTGCCGGTCTTCTCGGTCTTGGTGGTGGTGCGATCCAGCGGGTCGTAGGCGTAGGTGGTGACGGTACTTCCGGCGTCACCGAGCTTTTCGTGTTTGACGACGTGGTCGAAGCCGTCGTAGGTGTACTTCTCCTGGGTCTTGCCGCCGCCGGTGATGGTGCGCAGCCGCCCGTAGGGGTCGTAGTTGTAGGTGGAGGTCTGCCCGGCGGTGGCGGAGGTCATCAGCCGGTTGCGGTCGAAGGTGAAGGTGGTCTGCTTGCCCTGGACCGTCTGGTCGTAGACGTTGCTGTTGGCGTCGTGGCTGTAGGTCTCGGTGGTCGCGGCGCCACCGCCGACCGGGGTCTTGACGGACTTGGCGATGCGGTCGCGGGGGTCGTAGGTGTAGGTGTAGTCGTTTTCCAGGTAGGCGCCGGGGTTGTCGGCGTTCTGGATTTTCGCCAGATCACGGGAGCGGTGGCCGTTGCCCTGGTAGCCGATGGTGTGCTCGGAGACCACCGTGGCGTTGGGCTTCTTCTCGATGCTGTGGCGCAGCAGGCTGTCGAGGAAGTAGTCGTAGGTGACGGTGTTGCCGTTGGCCTTGGTCTCGGTGAGGCGTTCGGCCTTGGGCGTGTAGGTGTAGGAGGTGGTCTTCGGGCCGGTGTCGGTGGCCGACTTCTTGTTGACGATCTGGTCGACCAGGTCGCGGACGTCGTAGCGGTAGGTGGCCAGCGTCTTGTCGTGGGTGCGCTCGGTGACGGCGCTGTTTTCGTTGTAGGTGTAGGTGGTGGTGTTCTTGACGGTGCCGCCCGTACCGCCGACCTTTTCGAGGATCCGATCGATCTGGTTGAGGCCGGTGTAGGCGATGTCCCAGGTGTCGATCTTCGCGGTGGGTGAGTTGTCGGCGATTCTCGTGAGGTTGGCGTTGGGGTCGTAGGTGTAGGCGAAGTCCTTCTTTTCGGTGTCGGTCTCACCGGTGGTGTCGCGTACCAGCTTGACCGCATCCGCGGCCAGGGCCCCGGCGTTGATTCGCTATGTCCCGCTTCTTCGGGTTGATCAAATGTTGTAGACGGCGAAGGCGTCGTTGTGATCGAGGAGGTCGCGGCGGGCATGGGCGATGTTGGCTCGGTCTGCCAGACGGGCGGTGCTGATCGCCAGATTGCGGAAGCTGGCCAGGGCTCTGGGTGCGGTGCCTGTCCGGAGCTGGGAGAGGTCCTCCCGGAAGGTCACGTCGCGGACCCGGTGGAGACGATTTTCCACTCCCCAGTGCGCGCGTTCGTAATGGTTGAGCTGGGCGGGCCCGGCCAGCGTGGTGGGCATGCCGGTGATGCCGTACACGATCTCTTTGCTGGTCCATGCGCCGTCCAGATCGCCGACGTCGCGGCGGAGCCGGAAGGCTTGCCGGGCACCTGGGAAGAGGGTGTCGTCTGCTTCGGCGGTGCGGATGGTCCGGCGTTCGGTGCGGTCGTGCCCACGATCGCACTCGATGGCGGTGGTGTCGCTCCATTCGGCATCCGGGCCGCTCAGCAGGGCTTGCGCGGCGGTGCGGGCCAGCGGTTGGTTTCCCTTCAAAATGAGGATGTAGTGGGCTTCCAACTGCTCGGTGATCAAGCGGGCGGTGGCCTTGGTGGTGTGCAGGGCGTCCAGAGTCAACACCATCCCGGCGACCTCCAGCTGCGGCAGCGGCGTGCGGGCGGCCGGGCCCTCGCCCCGTTTGCCGGCGACCTGGCACTGTCCAAGGATCACCCCGTGCTCGTGGCTGATCGCCCCGACCAGAAAGACGCGCCCGCCCTGCTCGGTCCGGGCGCCGCGGCTGACCTTGCCGTCCAGGGCGGCACCGGGCAGCAGCCCGTCCGGGGCGGGATGGGTGAGCTGCCGTCGGGCTGCGCGGCGTTGCTCGCGCTCGACGGGGCCGGGTGTATCGGGGATCTGTGGGATGGGTGCCGCCTGGCGTACGGCATCGGCCACGTAGCCGCTGATCGCCGCGTCCAGCGCGTCGGCGTCCACGTCGGCCAGGACCCGGCGGAAAGTTCGTTCGCCGGGCACGGTGAACAGACCGGTGAACGGGTCACGGTAGGCGCCCAGCCGCTGCGGCACCTGCTGGGAGGTCCGGGCGGCCCACTGCCAGATCGCCGCGATGCTGTTGCTGCCGACCACGAGCGTCGCGCACGCGGTCAACGCCAAGATGACCACCAGCGGATGCCGCAGCCCGCAGGCCGAGCGCTGATCGGGCGCTGTCGCCAACCGGCCCAACAACGCCGATTCCACCACGACCGGGTCGGCGGCCGGTTCCGCTTCCCACAACGCCAGGTCGGCGAGCCGGTCAAGACACGGGACGGAACAGGGGCTGGTCGGGGAAGATGGGACACGAGCGCGACTCCTGCTGCGATCTTGGGTTTGGAGACCTGAAAGATCACCAGAAGTCGCGCTCTTTCGCATGCCACCTGCCGAAACCCTCAACCGCGCCATACCGCATCAGAACTCAAGAACGCCGGGGCCCTGCCAGCAGGTAGACGTTGCCGACTCCGAACGATAGAAGCGGAAAGCCGAGCTGAGTATGGGGAGATAAGGCACGCTTTCGTCTCTTGGAAGAGACGAAATCCGGCGTTGCAAGGCAGCGGTACGGCCCGTGGAGAGAGCCTCAAAACGCAGTGTGGCGGCAGAGCCGAGGCAGGGAGGAACGGCAGGCATCACCGACGATGAGCACGCGCAGCTGCGCCGCAAGCTCGAAAACGAGGCCTGACGAAGACTCGCGACTCACCATTTGCTGCGGAGGTGGCCGTCTCAGCACGACCCTGATCCGTCCACTCCATGACGGTCGTCCCGACGGTCCCTTCGAAGGCCTGACCCTCAGTGATCCTCCTCGCCCAGGGCCCGGCATCGGCTCTGTGCCAGGGCGGCCGCCAGCGGGAAGGAGGGGCGTCAGGCCATCGGGAAAGCCAGATTCTTCCTCTGGACGTCACGCACCGTTTCCCCGTCTGCAACGTGCCAGACGGGTACCGGGGGGCCGGGATTCCCGCGTTATCCCAGCTCAACGGCGAGATGGTGGAAGCTCAGGCCGGGGCTGACCGAACCTCTCATTGTGTAATTATTTAGTCGCTAAGGGTAGCGGATGGCGGAGTGTGCGGAATCGGTTGCGAACGTTGAGTCAAGGGCTGTTGAGTGTGTCTCGACAGACTCCGGTTACCCGGACCGGGCCTGGGCGGCGTATTTGGCATGCGCTTACCCAGGCCGCCGCCGGTGCCGGGGGAGTGTGTGATGGCCCGACGCAGAATCCTCCACGTGTGCACGACATGGGGTCCCGGTAGCACTAGCGAAAAATCCAACGGATATGCAGGTCAGAGCTTCCTTAAGAACCTTCGGGCACAGCCTGGAAGGTGGGCCGCTGACCTGCATATCCGTTGTTTCCTGCGCCGTTACTACTGGGACCCCGTGAAGAGAACTTCGGACGAGGTGTTGAGAAACCTTCGATTCTTCGACACCCAGCACGGATATCGAAACCACCGACATCCGAACGGTGGATGGCGGCAACTCCGCCCGTGTCGGCTCGCTAACGCCACTGGCCGTTCCGTTGTCGATCAAGCCCCGGGCCCTAGCGGTGTGCCGTCAGCGTGTAGGCGCCCCGGGCGCAGCCAGTGACGCGCCAGCCGCCCGGTGCCTGCCGGGCGGTGACGCCCGTGAGTCCGCTACTACGGACGACCGGCCGGGCGCCGCCGGGGAACCAGACGTCGAGGCCGCACCCGGCGCCCTCGCCCTGGGCCGTGAGGCTCGCCTGGTCCGACGTGAGGCCGGTCAGGCGGCCGGGGGCGGAGCGGGGATAGGGGCGCGAGAGCTCGGCGACGTATTCGGGGGGCGGGGGCAGATCCTTCCCGGTGGCACAGTCCTCGATCATGAGGTTGCCGCCGGTCTTGGCCTCGGCTCCGGCGTGGGCGTCGCCGCAGGACTGTTTCCAGACCCAGAACGCGCCGCCGATGCGGTGCCGATCCTCTTGGTCGGTGTATTTCGTGATCGGGGCCGAGGTGGGGTCGCCGAACCAGCCCCACTCCCCCGACCAGAGCCCGGCGCCGTAGTACGCCGCCGCCCGGCTCGCCAGGTCGAAGCCGCGCTCGATGCTCGTGACGGTGAGGCCGGTGCCCTGGTCGATGGTGATCGACTCGTTGTAGAGGTGGGGAGCGAAGACGAGCAGCCGGTCGTCGGTGAAGTCCTTGGGCACCGAGACCTCGAAGCCGAGACCCGACCAGAGCACGGACGGCTCGAAGAAGACCAGGTGCGGGAAGCCGCGCTTCTCGCCCGCCCTGATGGCCTTGATCGCTCGGTCGTAGTAGCGGCCGAGTAGGACGCCGGAGGTGATCGGCGGGGCCTCGCCGAAGCCGGGCTCGTTCAGCAGGTCGTATCCGGCGACCATCGGCTCGCTCGCGAACCGCTCCGCCAGCATGCCCCAGGCGGCGACCAGGCGGGTCTGTATGCCGTCCCTGTCTTGGTAGAAGTTGGTGAAGGCGCGGGCGACGGCCGGAGAGATATCGCGTCCGGTGAACTCGCACTTGGGGGCACCGTCGAAGCGGTCGGCCCAGGTGGGGGCGCCGTCCCAGCCGTGCATCGGGGAACTGTTCTCGCAGGTGGTGCCGGGGGCGGCGTTGACGCCCTTGCCCCAGGCGTCCTGGTGCATGTCGATGACCGTGCGCAGGCCGTGCTTGGCCGCGGTCTCGACGGCCCAGGAGACCCTGGCGAGGTAGGCCGGGTCGTAGTGGCCGGGCTGGGGTTCCAGGGCTGACCAGGACAGGGCGAGGCGGATGACGTTAAAGCCCATCTGCTCCATGCCGGCGAAGTCGGCCTCGGTGAGCGGTCGCGTCACCGCTTTGTCTGGAAATTTCTGAAAGTAGTCTTCGAGCTGGTTGACGTTCACGCCGCGCAGCAGCACCTCGTTGCCGTCGGCGTCGACGATCCTGCGGTCGGCTGAGAGCGTCAGCCCCTTGGTGCGTGGTGGCTGCGCGGTGGTGGTGCCGGGCTGCAGGAGCGGTACGGCGAGCGCCGCCGCGGCCACGACGGCCGCCATCCGTATCGGCGCGGAGAAGGCGGCGCCCTTACGCGCCGAGAGAAGGGTGGCTCTTCGCGCCGGGAGGGCGGTGGGGAGGAGGGCGATGAGGGCTGCCGTTGCGAGGGCGAGGAGGGCGCCGAGGGAGAGCGCGGGGGCGAGGCGGAGCATGATCGCCGGTGCCCAGAACGTGTCGCCGCCCGCCAGGTCGCCGGGGAGCCCGATGACCACCTCGACCAGGCCCAGCGTCGCGGCCGCGCCCAGCGCGGAGATCCCGGCCACGATGGCCCGCGGCGAGGTGGTGGTGCTGAGCCAGCGGTTCAGTACCCAGGTCATCACGCCCAGCAGGGTGACGGCGGCGAGGCAGCCCAGCGGTCCCGCCTCAGGCGCCGGGGCCAGCGGGGAGTCGCCGATGGCGTACCCGACGGGCGAGCCGCCCCACCACACCCCACCGACCGACGCGCCCAAGACCACGGCCACCCCCGCCACCACCCACCCCGGCCCCCAGGCCGATGGGAAGAACGACCCCGAGGCCGCAGCGGGTCCAGCGCCCGACCCCAGGGAGGACGGGGAGGTCGAGCTCGAAGGGGGTGGGGTGGGGCGGCGGCGTAGGAGCTGGGTGAGCCAGGTGGCCGCCAGGACCGGCAGGCCGAAGACCGCCGCCTTGACGCCGGTGAAGCCGGTCGACCACGCCAGGTAGACCACATCATCAAAGGCCATCACCAGCGACATCATCAGCTTGGCCGCCATCGCCGACCACACCACCGCACCCCACACCAGCAGTGCCGTACGCAGCGGGGCACGCCCGCGCGCGACCGCCCACGCCAGGGCCCCGACCCCCGCCAGCAGCAGCGGCACGTAGATGGCCAGCGCGGCCACCTGCCAGAGCCCGGCGACGGGTAGCAGGTCGGCGCCCGTCCACGTGTACGGCGCGGCCAGCCCCGACGGGTCGAACGCCGCCCCCAGCACGATGACGGCGGCCAGCACCACGACGGCGATCGGCGACAACCAACGGTTCCTCATAGTGTCGACGACCATATATGAGCACTGCTCATATATGAAGATCTGGATCGATCTTCTCGATCCACTCGGGGCGGTTCGGGGCTGGACCTGCAACGGAACCAGAACGCACGATTAGCTCTGTTCATTCAGGTCAACGGAATACCGAGAGGGCCGTTGGGCTGATCGTCGAGGGTGATGAGCTTTCGAACGTGGTATCGGACATGATCGAACAAGGGGCTCGGGAGATTGGTCATGTTCCGGAACCCGGCTCCGATCCGCAAGTTTCGGGACGCTGATTCCGGACGGAGTTACGGACGCCTGTCGGGGCCGGTCGGAGCCCGCGCGCAGCCCTACTCGATCTTGTCCGCTGCTGAGGACTTCCGGACACGGAGATCACCCGCACCGCACGCCGCCGCACCGGGTGATCCGACCCCAAGCCCGTGATCACATCCGGGCTGCGCCGGAACCGGAACGTACGCCAACGCCTCCACGTCGGCCCCATTTGGCACCCGCATTGACCTGCCCGGACCGACTTAACGTACGAAACGGTTCCGTTGCAGGTCCACCCCCATGTACTACCTGGAGCCGGGCGTCATCCGCGCCTTCGACCACTTCTGGAACACCACCGGCGAGCACCCGGAGTTGATGGACCGCTACGCCAAGGCGTGGAAGGCGGTCGCCGCCAGGTTCAAGGACGACCCCGCAGTGCTCGGCTACGACCTGATGAACGAACCCTGGGGCGGCTCGATCCAGGGCCCGCAGTTCGAGACCGGCCCGCTGGCCACCCTCTACCGCAGGACCATCGCCGAGATCCGGTCCGTGGACAAGGACAGCTGGATCTTCCTGGAACCGCAGGCGGTGGGCGTCAACTGGGGCCTGCCCTCGGCGCTCCCGCACTTCGACGACCCCCGGAGCGGCCTGCCCCGCATCGCATTCGCCCCGCACCTCTACCCGCTTCCCCTCGACCTGGGCGAGGACTACACCGCAGGGTCCAAGGAGTGGACCGACCGTACGCTCGGCTGGTGGCGCGAGAACGTGCTGCGCACGGCGGGCCGGCTCGGCGCCCCGGTCCTGCTGGGGGAGTTCGGCCTGGACATGACCAGGCCGGGCGCGAGCGACCTGGTGAACCGGGTCGTACGGCTCGGCGAGCAGATGGGCGCGGGCATGGCGTACTGATCGCGGGACCCGTGGTCCTGGGGCCCGTACGACGAGAGCGGCAAGGCCACGCCCCTCGTCGGCGCCTACGCCAGGCCCTATCCGCGGGCGATCGGCGGCGTCCCGCTGATCAGCAGCTCCGACCGGCGCTCGCTGACCGTGACCTTCGACGGCAACGAGACGGGCCCGACCGAGATCTACCTGCCCACGGCCGGCTTCCCGAACGGGGGCAGGGCCTCGGAAGGCGAGGCCACCTGGGACGCGGCCAGGCGTGTCCTGACCGTCAGGACCAAGGCGTCCGGCCGGATCACCCTCACTGTCACCCCCGAATAGCCGGGCCGCGCCTGCGGAAAGCCCGGGGCGTGAGCGCCGCGCCGCCGAGCTCGGCGTACGCGCGGTGCAGGTTGCCGACGATCCGCTCGGGGTCGTTCAGCTCTCCGTACGGCCCCAGATCGATCTCGCGTGCGGTCTGGAGCGGAGAGAGAGGCACGCGGCCCTGCTCTCGCGGGCCCTCGTAGAAATGGCCGGTTTCGTGGGAAATGTCGGTTCGTTCGGACGATTTCAGGCAGGAATCGAGGAGCCGTCCACGTCTCATGGTCTCCTCCTCAAGAGGCACTGAAGTTCGTACAGTGGCTCCTATGCCGCGCCCACTGTCCAGAGACGCCGCGATCGACGTGCTGCTGGCGGCGATGGTCGCCGCCGTCACGGTGGGCGGGACGGCCGTCATCGCCTGGTCGTCCTCGCCCGGCCGGCTGCCTGACTGGGCCGGATACCTGATCCTGCTCGGGATGTCGGCGCTGCTGGTGACCCGGCGGGCGGCGCCGACGCTGACGATGGTCGCCGTGCTGGCGGGCTCGCTGTTCTACCAGGCGTTCAACCTGCCGGGCGGGGCCTTCACCATCCCGCCGGCGGTCGCTTTCTTCAGCGCGGTCAGCGCCGGCCGCAGGGTCGTCGCCGTGGCCGCCATGGTGGCGTGGACGCTGGCCACGTTCCTGCTCGGCGGCCTATGGGGCCGCGCCCCCGACGTCCAGGGGACGGTGTGGCTGGCGACCTGGATGGCCGTCATCCTCGTGGGGGGCGAGGTCTCGCGCGCCCGCCGCGAGCGGCTGCGGGCCGAACGCGAGGAGGCGGCCCAGGCCGAGCGGGCCCGCGAGGAGGAGGCCGGGCGCCGCGTCACCGAGGAACGGCTGCGCATCGCCAGAGAGCTGCACGACGTCCTCGCCCACAGCATCTCGGTGATCAATCTCCAGGCGGGGGTCTCCGAGCACCTGATCGACCGCGACCCGCAGCAGGCGCGCGCCGCGCTCGGGGCCATCCGCCAGGCCAGCAAGGAGGTGCTGGTCGAGCTGCGGAGCATGCTCGGCGTGCTGCGCGCCGTCGACGACGACGGGCGCCCTCTCGCCCCGGCCCCCGGGATGGACCGCCTGCACGAGCTGGTCGATCGCGCCCGCGAGGCGCGGCTGGAGGTGTCGGTCACCCTGCCCGAGGAACGGCCCGAGCTGCCCGGCGGGGTGGACCTGGCGGTCTACCGGATCGTCTAGGAGTCGCTCACCAACATCATCCGTCATGCCGGGGCCAGCCGGGCGTATGTGACGATCGGGGTCACCGACCGCGACGTCCTGGTGGAGGTCGCGGACGACGGCGCGGGCGTGCTGGCGGGCGCGCCGCTGCGCGAGGGCAACGGGCTGGTCGGGATGCGGGAACGGGTCATGGCCATCGGCGGGGAGTTCACCGCCGGACCGGCGGAGGGAAAGGGGTTCCGGGTGCAGGCGAGGCTACCGGCGCGGAGCGTGGCGGCGTGATCAAGGTGCTGCTCGCGGACGACCAGCCGCTGATCAGGATGGGGCTGCGCGCCCTGCTCGACTCAGAGCCGGACATCGAGGTGGTCGGCGAGGCGGCCGACGGGGGACAGGCCGTAGAGAGGGCCGCCGAGCTCCTCCCCGACGTCGTGCTGATGGACGTCAGGATGCCGGTGCTCGACGGTATCGAGGCGACCCGCCGCATCGCCGGCGATCCGCGGCTCGGCACCGTGCGGGTCGTCATCGTCACCATGTTCGAGCTGGACGAGTACGTGTTCCGGGGGCTCCGCGCCGGGGCCAGCGGCTTCCTCGTCAAGGACACCGATCCCGCCCAGCTGCTGCAGGCCGTACGGGTGGTCGCGGCCGGCGACTCGCTGCTCAGCCCCAGCGTCACCCGCCGCCTGATCACCGAGTACGCCGGCCGGACCGTCGACGCGCCGCCCACGCCGGAGCTGGACGTGCTCACCGACCGCGAGCGCGAGGTCGTGGCGCTCGTCGCCGCCGGGCTGTCCAACCAGGAGATCGCCGAGCGCATGGTGGTCAGCCCGGCGACGGCCAAGACGCACGTGAGCCGGGCGATGACCAAGCTGTCGGCGCGGGACCGGGCCCAGCTGGTGGTGTTCGCCTTCGAATCGGGGCTGGTGCGCCCGCGCCCGCGTCACTGACTCACCAGGCGACCGGCAGCTCCGGCAGGCCGCGGATGAGATGACCGCCCTCCGAGCGCAGTTCGCCGACGGGAACGGCGAGCCGCAGCCCCGGCAGGCGGCGCAGCGTCACGGCGAGCGCGAGCTCCAGCTCGACCCTCGCCAGCCGCGCCCCCAGGCAGTAGTGGATGCCCAGGCCGAAGGTCAAGCTCGCCGAGGCCGCCTGAGTACTCCCGGGGGAGTAGCCCGGCCGCGCGGCTGCTCCCCGGGGAGCAGCCGAACGAGCCTCCCATGACCCGATGACCGTCCTCGGCCGCCGTGACAGGCTTGATCACCGTGATCAGGCCTGTCCGGTGACGGAAGCATTCGGAGCGATATGGACACCCTTCTCCTGGCACGGCTGCAGTTCGCGACCACGACCTCCTTCCACTTCCTCTTCGTCACGCTCTCGCTCGGGCTGGTCGTGTTCGTCGCGGGCATGCAGACCGCCTACGCGATCTCCGGCAAGGCCGTCTACGCCCGCATGACGAAGTTCTGGGGCACGTTGTACGTCATCAACTACGCTCTGGGCATCGTCACGGGCCTTGTGATGGAGTTCCAGTTCGGGCTGAACTGGGGCGGGCTGTCGGAGGTCGCCGGCAACGTCTTCGGGGCGCCGCTGGCGCTGGAGACTCTGATCGCCTTCTTCGTTGAGGCGACCTTCCTCGGCATGTGGACCTTCGGCTGGAACCGGCTGCCCAAGTGGATCCACCTGGCGCTGATCTGGCTGGTCGCGGCCGCCGCGTACGCCTCGACGCTGTGGGTCCTGGCCGCCAACGCCTTCCTGCAGAACCCGGTCGGCCACGAGATGCGCGACGGCCGGGCGTACCTGACCGACTTCGGCGCGCTGCTGCGGAACGCGAGCCTGACTGACTCGCTGCTGCACGTGGTCTCGGCGGCACTGCTGGCCGGCGGCCTGTTCGTGGCCGGGATCAGCGCCTGGCACTTCATCCGGCGCACCAACGAGGAGGACGTGTTCCGCCGCTCGCTGCGGTGGGGCGTCGCCGCCGCCCCCGTCGGGGCGTTCTCGATCATCCACTTCGGCTTCCTGCAGGAGGTCGCGATCGAGCGGTACCAGCCGATGAAGCTCGCCGTCATGTACCAGGAGCCGACCCGGCTGGAGGCCGCGCGGCAGCTGATGCTGCAGCGGTTCGGCCCCGGCGACTTCGCGCCGCCCTCCTGGGTCGCGGTCCCCTACCAGGTCATGATGAACGGCGCCTTCGTCCTCGCCCTCGCCACGCTCGCATGCCTCGTGCTGCTGTTCAGGAACTGGCTGGTGCGGCTGCGCGTGCCGCTCTACGCGCTGGTCGCGATGATGCCGGTGCCGTTCGTGCTGGTGATCATGGGCTGGCTGGTGCGGGAGGTGGGCCGGCAGCCCTGGGCGGTGTACGGCCTGCTGACCACCGAGCAGGCGGTGTCGGACGTCCCTCCCGGGCTCGTGCTCGCCTCCTACATCGGCTTCACCCTGGTGCTCGGGCTGCTGGTGGTCCTCGACTACTGGCTGATCGCCACGTTCGCCCGCCGGGGCCCCCGCCACACGCTGCTCGGGACGACGCTCGCCGAGCCCGCCAGGGACCGTCTGACGGCCTACTGAACGCAGGAGGAAACTGTGGATCTCGTATGGGCGGTCCTGCTCGGGCTGCTGTTCTGCGGCTACTTCGTGGTGGACGGCTTCGACATCGGCACCGGCCTGCTGCTGCGCCGGGTCGGCCGCACCGAGGGGGAGCGGCGGGCGCTGATCACCGCGATCGGCCCGTTCTTCCTCGGCAACGAGGTGTGGCTCGTGGCCGTCGGCGGCGTGCTCGCCGGCGCGTTCCCGCTGGTCAAGGACCGGGCGCTGGGCGGGATGTACGCGCTGGTCGTGGCGGGGCTGCTCGTCTGGGTGCTGCGTGACGTGTCGATCTGGTTCCGCAGCCGGCGCGCGTCGCCCGGCTGGCGGGCGGGCTGGGACCGGATGCTGGTCGCGACCAGCGCCGCGTTCGCCGCCTTCTGGGGGCTGCTCACCGGGGCCGCGCTCGCCGGCCTCCCTCCGGCGGGCACGACGGCCGGGGCGGCGCGGCTGGCAGGGCCGTACCCGCTGCTGTGGGCGGCGGCGCTGGTCGCGCTGGTCGCCGCACACGGGTCGGTCTTCCTCGCGGTCCGGCTGTCGGGGGATCTGGCGAAGCGGGCCGAGGCGGAGGCGGCGCGCCTGCTGCGCCCCGCCGCGGGCCTGCTCGCGCTGGCCGTGCTGGCCGGGCGCTCACGCTCAGCTCCCTCGCCGCCGCGTCCCCCGTCGCCGTGCTGCTCGTACGGCTGGCCTGGGACCTGCCGGACGCGGCGGCGGACGAGGCGACGCTGCGCACGCTCGGCGGCTTCGCCCTCGTCACGCTGCCGCTGCTGGCCGCGGCCCAGGCGTGGATGTGGTGGGCCTTCCGGCGGCGGGTGGACGCCAAGACCGTGGTCTTCTTCTAGAAGGCCACTGAAGATCTTGCCGGGTATCTCGGTGGTTGGGGTCAAGGCGGGACGGTTCTGTCGCTATGTGGAGCTGGGAGCCAGGGTCCAGGCTCCGCTGGTCCGGGTGAGTCCGAGGTTGATCAGGGTCCGCAGGTTGAGGGCGGCGGCTCGGGTATGGAGCCAGGTGTTGTTCTTGATGACGCCGAGGTAGCGCAGGCGCCGGTTGCCTCGGGCCACGACCTGGGCGACGGCGCGCTCGACGGGAGGCCGCCAGCGGCGGTGGTCGGCCTGCCAGGCCGGGTCGGTGACGGCTTGGGTTCGGGCGGCGGCCAGCAGGTCGTGCTGGGCATGGATGGTGACGTTGCGCCCGGTCGCGGAGGTGGTACAGCGGGCCCTCAGCGGGCAGGGCGCGCACACCTTCTTGAACTGGGCGATGTGGGAGCCGTCGGGCTGGGGGCGGCCCAGCGCTGTGGTGTGGCCGGCCGGGCAGGTGGCTTTGCCCGCGGCGGTGTCGATGTGGAAGTCATCGACGGTGAAGCCGCCCGCGATGGTCTGCTTCAGCGGCGGCGGTTTGATGATGAGGCGGTGGCCGGCGTCGGTCAGTGCCCGGCGAGCTGCACCGGTGCCGTAGGCGGCGTCGCCCAGCACGGTGACCGGCGCCCTCTCGTCGGCGAGCAGGTCGGTGGCGACGGCGGCCTCATGATGGGCCGCTCCGGTGCCGGGCCGCAGCGCGACGTCGGTGAACAGTCCGGTCTCGGGTTCGACCGCGAGGTGGGCCTTGTAGCCGTCCTGGTACTGGGTGCGGCTTTTGTGCACGTGCCGCGATTCGGGATCGACGGTGGAGACCATCCGGTCCGGCGCGGCGCGCCGGGCGAGGGGCTTGAGCAACAACGGAACGGCCAGTGGCGTTAGCGGAGCGACGCGGGCGCAGTTACCGCCAACCGTCGTTCCGGACGCTGGCGCAAGGGCCCGCCGCCGCGTGGTAGCGGACCGAGGCTCATCAAGGCGCTCGATCGGGTCGCGGAGATCATGGGGCTGGGCGTGGCCGCACTCGGCGAGCGGGGTCTGCAAGGTGGCGGCGATGGCGACGGAATGCGGCACGGTGAACCTCCTCAAGGGCGGACTTCGCTGGGTTCAGGCGTAAGGGGGGTGTGGCGGGCGGCTCTGTGTCAGGCGATGGCCATCGCTGCCAGGGCGAGGATCGAAGCGCCGAACACCACGGTGTGCCGTACGTTCTGGAGGGTCCACGTCCAGGAGGGGAAGCCGTCCTCGGCCGCCTTGAGCAGGGTCGGCACGTCGATGCGGGCCAGCATCGGGTCGCCCTTGCGCTGGAAGGCGGCCTGCACGGACTTCGCGGCGGTCAGCTGGCTGTAGAGGATCACACAGTTGATGAGCAGCACGATCGTCTGGAAGACCCAGGTCAGGGGCTCGGCCCAGGAGCCGTCGAACAGGTTCACCGCGGCCGTCGCCGCCATCACTGCGGCGATCGAGACCGGAGCCCACGTCTCGTGGCCGCCGGCGTCGAACCTCATCCCGTTCTCGGTCAGGACGGTGGTCGGTACGCCCTGGCGCTGCAGTTCCGCTTCGGCGCTGGCCATCGCGGTGGCTCCGTAGCGGTGGCGCACCAGCGGGATGCTCACGAAGGCGGTGGCGACGAGCAGCTGCATGACGGCGACGAAAGCGTTCACGGTGGTTCTCCTTGATCGGGCGCTCTCCGGCGCCGACATTGACTTGCACTAAGTTCAAGGCAACCGTAGATCACCACCTGAACTAAGTGCAAGTGCTGTCCTGAACTTTGTGCAAGTCGGGTCGGGTGTCCTATCGTGGGCGCATGCCGCGTGACACGTTGACCAAGGAACAGATCGTCCGGACCGCGATCGAGCTGCTCGACGCCGAGGGCCTGGACGGTCTGAACATGCGCAGCCTGGGCAAGCGGCTCGGCACCGTCGCGACGGCGGTCTACTGGCACGTCAAGAACAAGGACGACCTCATCCTGCTCGCCGGCGACCACGTCTGGCACGAGGTCGAACTGCCGGATCTCGACGCGCTCGACTGGCGCACGGCGGCCACGGCGATGGCCACCGGCCTGCACGCGATGCTCAGCCGGCACCCGTGGCTCGTCCAGGCCTTCGGCTCCCACCTCTTCTACGGCCCGGGCAAGGCGCGCCACGACGACCACAGCCTCGCCGTCTACGAAGCGGCCGGCTTCGTCGGCACACAGGCGGACCGCGCCGCGGCCACCGTCTTCACGTTCGTGCTGGGCGGCGTCCTCGGCGCATCGGCCGCGGTCTCCCTGACCAGACGGCTGAGCCAGGACGGTGGAGACGCCGAAGCGCTGATCCAGGACACGATGGTCAAGGCGAGCGAGATCGCCATACAGTTCCCCCGGCTGCGCACCCGCCTCGAAACACCAAAGGCCGTGGACTACACCGCCGCCCCTGATCAGACCTTCGAGTTCGGCCTCCAAGCCCTCCTCGACGGCCTTGAGGACCGGCTCACCGGCCTCCGCGCACCGGCCGGCCCGGACGCGCCCCGACCACCCGTCACGACGCCCGGCGGATATGAAGATCCCTCAAGCTGAGCGGAACGCCGGAGGACGGCACCCCCGCCCGCGTCGGCTCCCTAACGCCACTGGCCGTTCCGTTGTTGCTCAAGCCCCGAGTCGTCTTCGATCTTGCCGAGGAAGCCGCGGTCGGTGAAGGGCAGATCGTCGGAGCCGCGGCGCTTGCCGTAGGGCAGGTAGCGTTCGCGGGCGACCTGGCCGGTGGCGTCGTCGACGGCCAGCTGGGTGGAGCCGTGCAGGCCCGAGGCCAGCCACCGCGCCCAGATAGAGGGTGGCGGTGCCGTCGGGTTCGCGGCGGATCAGCCGTTCGCCGTTGGCGTCGTAGACCATGGACGGGTCCAGCCCACATACGCCCAAAACCCACATTGGCCCGGCGTTCCCGCTGGTCAGGGGCAGGTGTGAGACGGGGAATCCGGTCGAGCCCATGTACCGGACAACGGTTCCTTATCCCGTACATGGTGATGGCCGGGACGGCGCTGACCTGCGGGTCCACCGCGAGGGCAGCCGCACGACTCGGGCGCGTCATCCGGTACATCGAGATCGGATGTGGGTTTTGGGCGTATGTGGGCTGGACCCCCATCTCTTCCTCTGCACCGGCCGAAGGCCTGCGGCAGCTCGGCGAGATCCCCGACATCTCCGCTCTCCCCGACGGCGGCGGCGTGGAGGAGGAGGGGTAGACCCCAGGGATCCGGCGAATCGTCCGCCGTGCCCGGCCTGGCTGCGCGATCCTGTCCTTTTGGCCGATCTTTCGAAGGATGCGCGGACGGCTGAGGAGATGCACCCGGCGTGGGGCGAGGTCGTCGACGTTCCTACCCCTCGTCGCCAAGGGATGATCACAGCGGAACTGCGGGGAAGTCTCGTAGCCGCTCACTCAGCCTGTCACCTCGCGGGCGAAGCTCGGTTCCGCCGCCTCCAGTCGCGGTACCGCGACCCCCAACCGGCGTGCTTCCGCCAGGGTGTCTCGGCAGATCTCACGCGGCTCCTCGGCCTCGGGGTCGGAGTGCGCCTCAAAATTCACGCGCGCCGGCGCGAAATGAGCGAGCAGCCAGGCGAGCGCGGGGGCCGTCAGCCAGGTGGGCGCACGGAACGGTAGCACACCGCCCCGGTGACGTCGCAGGTCAACGCCGCGCGCCTTGAGGAGCGGCAGCAGCTCGCGGCCAGCCAGCAGCCCCTCGCGCAGGTCGCCCGTTGCCCCGGCCAGCTTGGACAAGGAACCCAGCCGCAGGCCCTGCGAGAACAGGCCGGCATCCGACACGAAATGGACCCACAGCCAGCCGCGGAAGTCAGGCTGCTCCTTAAGCCGGAGCCCGGCCTCGCGAAACGCCTGGCGCACGGCCTGCTCACGTTCGGTCGGCGGCTGGCCGAAGGTGCCGAAGATGACCGACGGCAGCAGCGCCCCACGGAGCACGCCGTCCGCGCCGAAACCGCCACCGGCCTGGGGAAAGCCCCAGGCGATCTGGTCGACAGGGAGTGCGCCGATCGCGGCCAGCGGCTCGGTCCAGATGTTGCCGAAGACCAGCACCGTGGCCTGGCCGACACGCGGGGACAGGAAGGCCGTCGCCTCCGCGAGGCGGTGGTGCGGCACGCTCAGCACGATCAGGTCGAAGTCGTGGTCTGGCTCCAGCGCCTCGCGGTAGCGCACCGGCCACTTCTGGACGACGCGCTGCCCCCACACCCGCCGCCGCGCATCGAGCAGATCGAGGTCTATCGCTTCCCCGTACGCCGCCGTGCGGCCCGGCCGGACGTAGAACTCGACGTCATGCCCGGCCCGTTCCAGGGCCCAGCCGTACATGGTGGCGATCACGCCTCGGCCGAACATCAGGATCTTCAAGCTGCACCTCGTGGGATACAATCGAATTGGAGGTCATCTCCACTTCCAAAAAATATGGAGGTAGTTTCCGTTTGTCAACGCGAGGTAGCGCATGAACTCCGCCAAGCCGCTGCGTGCCGACGCCCAGCGCAACCGCGAGGCCTTGCTCGCCAAGGCCCGGGAGGTCTTCGACGCCGGAGGCTTCTTCGACCTGCGCTTCGATGATTTCGCCCGTCTGGCCGGTGTGGGCACCGGCACGCTGTACCGCCACTTCCCCACCCGGGAGGCGCTGGCCGAGGCGGTCTATCACGAGGAGGTCGCCACGCTGTGCGACCGCGCCCGCCAGTTGCAGGCCACGCTGCCCGCGGAGGAGGCCTTGGCGACCTTCCTGCGTGGCATGGTCGGCTACATGGATGCCCACCAGGGCCTCGCCCGGACGCTGGCCACGCTCATGGCCACCGGCTCGGGTGCGCTCGCCGAGGGTAGTCGGGCGCTGGAGCAGGCTGTCACCGACCTGGTGGCCGCCGCCGTGAAGGACGGCGCCGTCCGCGACGACGTGGGTGCCGGTGCCGTCATGATGGCACTGCATGGCATCGGTGCGGCCCATGACCGCCCCGGTTGGCGGGCCGAGGCCGACGGTGTCATCACCCTCGTGCTGGACGGGCTGCGCCGGTCGCACTCAGGCGACGGTCAGCGCGAGCACGAGCAGGAGAGTGTCGGTGAGTTGAAGTGAGAATACCTTTCTGACCAGGGAAAATGGGACTTGTCTAGGGTTCCGTTTTCACTGTCGGGAAGGCATCCCGTAGATGCAATTCAAGCACGCTCCCCAGGCGGTGTCGGTAGCGTTCGATGACCCGAATCTCGTGTCGGCCGCGGGCCTGGTGCCGGTGATGCGGCTCGCTCACACCGCCGGGCTTGCGGGCCTGTCACTGGACCGTCTCACGGTGCCGGGCGACAACGGCGCGAACGCGGGCGCGAAAGTTCGCGGCCCCGTTGCAGGAGGCAATCAAGCGGCACGTGGCCGGCCCGCAGGATGACGCCGCTGCCGGCGTTGAGCCGGAGGAGTTGCTGAAGCGCTATCCCGACAGCGGACGGCTGGTCCGCGATCGGGCCCCGTTCACCTGCACGGCGAGTACCCGCCCGGTCCGAGAATCGGCGAGATAGACGTGGATGGGAAACCGCTCAGCGGCAGGCAGGCCGGGCGGGTAGAGGCCAGGGTGGTCCTGCCGTACGACCTGCCACGGCTGCACCCCCCAGCCGCCCATACCGAAGCGGTGGCGCAGCACCAGCACATTCGGCCGCTCGATGAAAGCGAAGCGGGCCCGGCCCAGCCGCCCGTGTGTGGCCGCGACCTCCTCGGCCCGCCGCTCGGGTCGGCGTCACCGAAGGAAATGTAACTTGGTAATCACTGAGGGGTTTCGGGGCGAGCGTTCAGCTCAGTGCCCCAGCCGCAAGTGATCAGAGTGGTGTTCCGTAAGGGGATCCCCCACCGGAACACCAACCGCCCGGACAACCGCCCCAGGTCAGGGTGTTCCGTATAGGTGTTCCGCGAACTGTTCCGGTGAAGGCCCCCTATCCGGAACACTTGGAGCCGTGAACGGAACCCGTGTCGGCTACGCCCGCTGCTCGACCGACGAGCAAGACGTGATCATCCAGACCGAGCAACTCCTGACCCTCGGCGTCCCCGAAGACCGGATCTACATCGACCACGGCTTCTCCGGCACCACCCGCCGCAACCGCGCCGGCCTCGACCAGGCCCTCGCCGCCGTGTGGGACGGCAGCGTCTTCACCGTGACCAAGTTCGACCGGTTCGCCCGCAACATGGCCGAGGCCAACGAGATCCTCACCGGTCTGTCAGGACGCGGCGTCCTGTTCGGCCTGGGCGCGTCCGTCTACGACTGGAACGACCCGTTCGGGCGGCTGTCTGTTCCTGCAGACCCTCGCCATGGTCGCCGAGTTCGAGGCCAACCTCGGGCACCTGCGCACCCGCGAGGGCATGGAGCTGGCGAAGAAGAACGGCAAGCTCAAGGGCAAGCAACCCAAACTGCCCGAACCCGCCCGACGCTCCATCCGCCGGCGATACGCCGCGGGCGAGGTGTCCCTGGCCGACCTGGCCACCGAGTACAGCGTCGGACGCTCCACCATCCACCGCATCATCCACGGGCCAGAGACCTCCAGGTAGAGCGGTCACACGTGGAAATTGGACGTCACCCTTCGCGCAAGATCATTCTTAGCGCCAACGGCTGTTCCCAGGTTCCCCGACCCCGGAGCACGCCGACTGGAGCGCCCACCTGCTGCCCTGGGAAGAATGCCAGCCGAAACTGGCGGCGTTCTGCGAGAAGGTCGGGCTGCCCGACACCCCCGCCGCCTTCATCGCCCACCTCAAGGACGCCCACCTGAGTGCGGCCGCGCACCTGGACGCTGGCTACCTCCACAACGCCGACCTGGTCATCGACGAAAGCGGCGTGCCCACCCTTAAACGCCGCCGTGGCAAGGGCACCGATGCCGACGCCGAGCGCCTGGCCGCCGCGATTGAACGGCGCATGCCCGAACGCTCGCTGCTGTCGATCGTTGCGCGCACCGCGTACTGGCTGGGCTGGTATCGCCACTTCGGCCCGGCCTCCGGCTCCGACCCCAAGATCAAGGACCCTCTGGGCCGCTACTCGCTGGCGGTGTTCACCGGCGGCATCAACATCGGCCCGTACGAGGCGGCCAAGCACATCGCCGGCATCACCGCCCGCGAGCTGTCCATGGTCCGCAACCGGCACATCAACCTGAAGAAGCTGAATGCCGCGATCGCGGACGTGGTCAACGCCTTCGCCGAGCTGGACGTAGTCAAAGCATGGGGCGACGGCAGCGCGGTGGCCGCCGACGGCACACAGGTGGACACCTACATCGACAACCTCCTCGCAGAGACCAGCATCCGGTACGGAGGATTTGGAGGCATCGCTTACCACTACATCTCCGACACCTACGTGGCGCTGTTCTCCCGGTTCATCCCCTGCGGGGTGTGGGAGGCGGTGTACCTGATCGAGGGGCTGCTGGCCAACACCTCCGACATCCAGCCCTCCACCGTGCACGCCGATACCCAGGGCCAGAACTTCCCGGTCTTCGCCCTGGCCACGTTGTTCGGGTTCGACCTGATGCCGCGCATCCGCAACTTCAAGGACCTGATCTTCTTCCGAGCATCCGAGAAGATCGTCTACCCGCACATCGACCAGCTGTTCGGCGAGAGCGGCCGCAACGTCATCGACTGGAAGCTGATCGAGAAGCACTGGGCCGATCTGATGCAGGTGGCGATCTCCATCAGCGAGGGCCGGTTGAGCTCGGCCACGCTGATGCGCCGGCTGCGGTCCAACTCCCGTAAGAACCGCATCTACAAGGCGTTTAGGGAGGTCGGCCGCAGCGTACGTACCGTTGCTCTGCTGCGGTATTTGGCCGATCCGGCGCTGCGGGCGCGCGTCACCGCGGCGACGAACAAGGTCGAGTCCTACAACGGATTCTCCAAGTGGCTCGGATTCGGCGGAGTGCTGGCCGACAACGACCCCGAAGAGCAGGAGAAATTAATCAAGTTCAACACCCTGCTGGCCAACCTGGTCGTTTTTCACAATGCCCTGGACATCTCCGACATCGTACGGCAGCTGGTCGCGGAAGGCTGGCAGATCACCGCCGACCAGCTCGGCCGGATCGCCCCCTACCTGCGCGCCCACATCAGCCGCTTCGGCGCCTACGCCACCGACGACCTACGCCGTCAGCCTGGCCCGTTCGATCCCCTCCTGAAGGAGGTCGACTTCACCGAGGTCGGGCTGGCGGCGTGATCTTTCGGCGTCGGTAGGGTTGCGCACCTTGACATCGCGCCACGGAAATACGGCCCTTCAAACGTTGTCCGCGACACAATGCTGGGCCAGGGCCATCAGCCCAAGGCCGTCGTCGACCTCGCCAGCGACTGTCTGGAGCCGGTCATGCATCTGATCGCAAACGTGGTGACGTCGAAGGCCGGAGCCTGGTCGAGGTAATCTGCCGGACCGACCTCGGCCAGGGAGGCGGGTCAGTCGTCGATGGCCTGGTAGAGGGTGGTCCAGAAGTCGTGGATGGCCCGCGCCGAGGCCGGGGTGGACATGCCGGTCTGGGTGAGCAGGATGCCGACGAGCTGGTTGTGCGGGTCGGCGTAGGTGGTGGTGCCGGCTCCGCCGTCCCAGCCGAACTGGCCGATGGGCGCGTAGTCGCCGCGGTAGGTGCGCACCGTCATCCCGAAGCCCCAGCCGCCGTGCTGCCCCTGGCCATGCGATAAATGGACGACGCTGCGGGCCCATGCCTGCAGGGCGGCCGTCTGCTCGGGCGTGAGGCGGTTGGTGGTCATCAACTCGACGGCGGGCCGGGACAGAATCCGCTGGGTGCCGTGCATCCCGCCATTGAGCAGCATCCGGAAATAGGCATGGTACTCGTCGACGGTCGAGTCGAGCCCGCCGCCGCCCGACTGGAACGCCGGCGGCTTGCTGTGGTGCCCCCCTTCGGCCTCGTCTCCCACGAGGAACTCCCCAGTCTCCGGGTGGGGGGCGTACAGGGGCGGCAGCCGGTCGATCTTGTCGGCGGGCACATGGAAGCCGGTGTCCTTCATGCCCAGCGGATCGAAGATGCGTTCGCGCAGGAACGCCTCGAACGACTGGCCGGTGACCCGGGCCACCAGCACGCCGAGCACGTCGTCGCTGAGATTGTACATCCACCGCTCGCCGGGCTGGTACATCAGCGGAAGTGTGCCCAGGCGGCGCATCCACTCATCCGGGTCCGATCCCGGCAGCAGCCATCCGTCCTCTTGGCCGTAGACCCCCCGCTCGAAGAACGCGCTCATCATCGGGGCGGTCCGCGCGGTCATGTCCAGTCCGAGCCCGCAGGTGGAGGTGAGCAGGTCCCGTACGGTGATCGGCCGGCGCGCCGGCACGGTGTCGTCCAGCGGGGCGTCGGGCCGCGTCAGCACCTGCCGGTCGGCGAGCTCGGGCAGCCACGGATCAACAGGGTCGTCCAGCCGCAGCCGGCACTCGTCCAGCAGGACCATCGTCGCCGACACCGCGACCGGCTTGGTCGTCGAGGCCATCCGGAAGATGGTGTCTCGGCGCATCGGCGCGCCACCGTCATGGCGCATCGTCCCCATCGCCTCGACGTGTGTCTCCTCGCCCCGGCTGACCAGGGCGACCAGTCCGGGGATCTTTCCGGATTCGACATGCCGGGCCAGCATCTCGCGCAGCCTGCGCAGCCCTGCTTCGGAAAAGCCGGTTCCCATGATGAATCTCCTTACCTACAATGTTCGATCAGTGTTCGATCTTGCGAGGCGGCCTGCGGGGCGCGTATGGCCTCGGTGGTCTGGGCCGGGACTTGCTCGGTCCGTTCACCGTGATGATCAGGGGGGCGTGGTGGCGAAGGCCCTGGTTACCGCAGTATCGGGACTCTGCCGCGTCACCGGCGCGGCGCCTGCCACCGGGTGTCGAGCGGCCGTGCCGCATTCGGCCTACCAAGCGGACGCGCAGGGTCTCCGGCGTGTTGTCGCCCGCGTCCCTGCCGATCGTGAGTTGGCTGTGCCATACCGACAGCTCGTTGGCCTCCACCACCATGCCCGGTGCGAGGACCAGCTCCACGTTGCCGCCGCGCACCCGCAGCTCGATGACCAGCTCGGGGGCGCTGCGCACCGCGCTCGTCAGGTCCAGCATCACGTCATGGTTGCGTTCGATGACGATCGTGCCCGGGATCTCACCCGTCGGCCGGCCGCTGGACGTGCGGGCGGGTGTCCACCAGCCGAGCACCGCGGGCGACCACGACGGCGGCTTCGGCGGGAGACAACCGGCGCAACTCGGCGCGCGCAGCGGCAAGCAGGCTGTCGAAGGTCGGGTGCCCTGCCTTCTCCTTCGGCGCACCCATCGAAGAACTCCGCCGGCACCGGTCGACGGGTGTTACTTCTCGGCCGTGCCGGGTTCCCCTCTGATGGACTCCTGATAGATGTCCGCGTAGGTGCGCGAGTCCTTGACCAGGTCGTCGCAGAAGGCAGCCACGTCGTTGCCGATGAGTTCCAGGACTCCCTTGCCGGCCGCGACGCCCTCCTCGAAGAAATCGACGATCCCTGAGAGCAGGGACCCGTCAGGCAAGTTGATCGGTCCAACCTTGAAGAAGTACCTCTGAATCTCCTTGTAGACGATCTGGTAGTCCGGCGGGAGCGCCTTGACCCGCGCCATGTGCGCCCGCCACTGCTTCTTGCCCTCGATGATGTCTTGGATGCCCACGTCAGCCTCCTAGCTGGCCCAATTTCCTTGCGACGTTCCTGTTCAACTGCTCGCGCCACCGGTCGCGAAAGCTCCGAGCCCCTTCTCCGCCGGCCAGCGCCGCGCAGAAACCCTCGATGTCGTCACCCAGCACCTCGTGAATGCTCCGCCCATCGGCCGCTGTCTCTTCGAGCAGCCCCAGAGCACCGTCGAGAATCGGCATCAGGTTTCGACCTGTGAAGTCCGAGTAGGGAGAAAGATGACCCTTGATCTCTTCCCACGCCGCCCGGTAGTCGGCCGACAATGCCTCGGCCCGAACTTCGAACGCCTTCCATTCCCTGGTGAGATCGCTGCCTGTCATGGTCTCCCAGAAGTTCATCTCCCGCCCTCCTTGAGCTTGTCGATCCGTGATGTGACGTACTCCCATTTCGCCCAGAACGTCGCGAGTTCTTCGCGCCCCGCGTCGTTGAGCGCATAGAACTTGCGCGGCGGGCCCAGCCCGGACGGTCGTTTCGTCACCTGGACGAGCCCGTTCTTCTCCAGTCGCAGCAGGATGGTGTAAACCGTCCCCTCGACGACGTCGGCGAAGCCGAGTTCGTTCAGCCGGCGCGTGATGGCGTACCCGTAGGTCTCCTCGCTGCCGATGATTTCGAGCACGCAGCCCTCGAGCGTGCCCTTCAGCATCTCCGTCAGGTCGTCCATCGTGGGTCCTCTTCGGTTTCTGGTACCTCGTACTACCGAGTACTGCTATACGGTACCACAGAGTAGTGAGCCAACGCCAAGCAAGCGGTGAGCGCAGACCACGGAAGCGATTCCCTCGGACTCCTTGGCCGTCCGCCCTGCCGCCCCGTCGCCCGACGCGGCCTTCATCACCGGTCCCACTGTGGCGCCATCGGCGAAAGCCATGTACGTGATAATGATCTATTATCACGTACATGGGCGATCATGGCGGCGCGGCGAGCAGGAGAACCCTCCGCCGGGACGGTGCGCGACTCCGGCACGTTATCCGGTACATCACCACAGACGTCGCGCGGCGGTCGGCATGAGCGCCGCACCGAAGGTCGCCGCCCTGCGCGGCGGGCACGTCAGCCTCGCCGCGGCAGCCGACGCCTTTCTGGCCACCCCGCGCACGGCCAACCCGAACACCCACCGCGCCTACGCCTCGGCCATCGACCGCGTCATCGCCCGGCTCGGCCGCGACCGGTCGCTCGCCGAGATCTCCGACGCCGAGATCGGAACTGCGCTCGCCGAGCTGTGGGGAGCGAGCGCGCCAGCGACCTGGAACCGCAACCGCGCCGCCGTCACCTCCTGGCTGATCTGGTGCCAGACCAAGAAGCACTGGACCGCCCCGTCGGTCCCGGCCGACGCCGAACGCCGCAAGGAGACCGCCGACGAGACCCGCGCGGTGGCCAAGACCACGATCCACCGGCTGCTGTCACGCCGCGACATCCCGCTGCGGGAGAAGACGCTGTGGCGCATGCTGTACGAGACCGCCGCCCGGGCCGCCGAGATCCTCGCCCTCAACGTCGAGGACCTCGACCTGGAGCACCGGCGCGCCCCCGTCCGGTCCAAGGGCGGCACCATCGAATGGGTGTACTGGGACAGCGGCACCGCCCACCTGCTGCCCCGCCTGCTCCGTTTGCCCGATGGCAGCTCACGGGCTCGGGGCCCGCTGTTCCTGTCCGAGCGGCGCCCCGTCCCGGCCCGCCGTCCCGCCGCCGCCGACATCTGCCCGCACACCGGCCGCGCCCGCCTCGGCTACGACCGGGCCCGCGTCCTGCTCGACACCTACGCCGGCCTCGACCTGCACCAGCTGCGCCACTCCGCCGCCACCCACCTTGGCGAAGCCGAAGTACCGCTGCAGCTCATCATGGGCAAGACCCGGCACAAGAACCCCCGCACCGCCATGCGCTACGTCAAACCCGGTGCCGAAGCCATCGCCAAGGTCACCGAAGTCCTGGCACCCCGCCACCGTACCCACTGACCAGCAGTTTCGTCAGGGCGGAACGGGCCACTGCCCCTTTCTCCCGTACTTGGGCTGGCCCCCTGCCGGGCTCGTTGATCTTTGTAACGGTTCCGTCGGGTTCCGCCAGCGTGACGTTGGAACGGGTCGTCCCTCCCACCGGAACGGTGATCATGTCGATGCCCTCGGCGAGCATGGCCACGAGCTGCTGCCCTTCGGCCCCGCCGAACGGGATGATGGCGCGCGACCGCACCTGGTTGGCCAGCAACGCGCGTGACACGTTGACCCCCTTGCCTCCGGGGTCCAGGTGAGCGGCCGCCGCCCGGATGACGGCTCCCCGTGTCAGCGAGCCGACCTCGATGGTGCGATCCAGGCTTGGGTTCAGCGTCAGCGTGAGGATCATACGCGCACGACCTCGGGTCCGGCTACCGCCACATCACCGGCGAGCTGGAGATCCAGCTGCGTGTCGGTGATGATCACGTCAATCTCGGACAACGACGCGAAGCGCGTCAGGTAGTTGTGGGAGAACTTGGTGTGGTCGGCGAGAAGAACGGACCGCTGCGCGCAGGCGATCATGGCCCGCTTGATCGCCGCCTCTGCCGGATCGGGCGTCGTCAGTCCCTTGGCCACAGTGCAGCCGTTGGTCGCCATGAAGGCTACATCGACATGCAGCTCGGAGAGCTGCTGACGCCCCCAGTCTTCGACGGTGGCCAGGGTGCGTCCCCGCACCCGGCCTCCCAGCATGTAGACCGTCACATTGGCACGGGCGGCCAGCACGGTGGCCAGAGGCGGCGAATTGACGATGACGGTGAGCTCACGGTCGGGGGGTATGGCCTCGGCAAAGCGGCCCGTCGTCGTGCCCGCGTCGATGATAATGGCGCCGTCCTGCGGCAACTCGGCCAGCGCCGCCTTGGCGATGCGCTCTTTCTCCTCCGTCATGACCTCGTCCCGCGCGGCGAGAGCGGGCTCGAAGCCGAGCCGCTCGACCGGGATCGCCCCGCCGTGCACCCGCCGCAGCACACCCGCGCCCTCGAGAACCGTCAGGTCCCGGCGGATCGTCTCTGTCGTGACGCCGAACTGTTCCGCCAAGCTCACCACGTTGACCCGCCCGGAGGCCCGGGCTTCACGCAGGATCTCCTGCTGCCGCTCCTCGGCGTACATGCTGTTGATTCACCACCGTTTCAATGTTGTAGTGCCTGTTTTTATAGCCGAACATGTTGGAAGTCAAGAGTCAATGAGGAGGAGCCTCATCGCGGGCTTTCAGGACACGCGCCTGCGGCCAGTCCCGGCGCAAGCGGGTCGGCCCCCTGGATCGGGTTCCGCCGGCATGGAGGCTGCGCGGCTCCTCCGAACCGGCGATCAGACGTGGCACCATCGAACCCGCTGAACAGTAGGGAATTGACTAATTGGCCTTATCGCGGCGATCTCGCGCAGGTCGAACGCAATGGCAGGGATGGAGCCGCCGCGGTCGATGACCGCTCCCCCGCCGCGGCCGGTGGCCACGTCGACGGGGACACCAGACAGGCGCAGGCGCTCGAGGTCGCGAGAGATCGTGCGCTCGGAGAGGTCGAAGTCCCGGGCGAGCGCTGCGAGGCTGATCCGGGCCGGGCCGGCATGCAGTCGTTCGACGAGGTGCCGGCGCTCGACCCGGCGCAGCGTCAGGTGGTTGTCGCGGTCCGTGGCTAGCGTGGGGGCGAATGAGCAACGACAGCACCGTACGCACGTTCTTCACCCGCTACGCCCGCGCCCTGCTCGACCGGGATGAGAAGGCCGTGGCCGGGATGTACGCGGTACCCGCGCTGAATCCTCTTTCCAGGACAGTCCATCCCCGTTCTGACGCCCCTCTGAGGTTCACTCCAGGTCGACGGGCGCGCACAAGGATCTGCAACCAGGCCACCCGTCGCAAGGCCGAGCCGTACGGCGGGCGCCGCCCTGATCATCGGCGGGGCGGCGGCGACGTTCGCGATCAGCGACGCGGTCCAGCCGCTCACCTCCCCCACCGCCTCGCGCGGGGCCGCTGGACCCGGCCGCGCAGCGCTACCTGGACGCGGTGGCCGCCAAGGACTCCACCGCGGTCGCCACCGCCTTCACCCCCGACGGCGTGATCGTCGACGTCGGGCGCGAGATCCGCGGCCGGGAGGGCGATCGGCCGCTGGGCCGCCAACCAGGTCATCGGCGGTGTCTACACGCTGCTCGACCACACCCCGCGCCAGGGCGGCGTCACCATGCTGGTCCGCGTCCGGCCCAGCGGCGCGGGCGGCTTCCGCTGGTCTCGCCCACGGAGGCGTGCGCGGCCATGCCGTACGACATCGACTTCTACCTCGACCCGGCACGCGGCGGCATCCCTGCGGGACGCGGCGGCGGCTGTTCGCCTCGGACAGGGTGGTGATCGCTTCAGCTCGTCGGCCGAGCGCGCGTTCGGCGTGCTAACGGGCAGCCTCGTCGAGGAAGGACCTGTCGGGAAGGCCATCGGCTGGTACCAACCGGCGCCCGGCGGTCGTGGCCATCCGCAGGGGCCACGACGAGACCGAATCGGTGATCTCGTCCAGTCCGGCCGCGGGTTCGTCCTGGAGCCGGTCTCGGGCGAAGAGCCGGACCAGGTCGTGGAAGTGGTAACGACCCGATGGACCCTCCTGCAGCAGCCCCAGATCGACAAGCTCGTCGAGGACTTCCCATGCCTCTTCCAGTGACGTGTCACCGACGACCGCGGCGATAGAGGCGTCGAAGTCCTTGCCGGGCACCGACGACAGTCTTCGGAAGACCCGCCGCCCTACCTCCCGGAGCTGCTCGTAGGAGACGCCGAAAGCATTGGCGATCTTGAGGTCGCCGGCCCTGAGCTGGTCGAGGCGGCGCTCCTCGTTCGACAGCCGGGCGGCGAGGTCGGCGGCGGTCCACCCCGGCCGGCTGACCAGCCGGTTCCCGACGATGCGCAGGGCCAGTGGCAGACCACCGCATAACTTGGCAAGCTCCACGATCGCCGGTCCGCTCTCCGAGGGACCGCGCTCGCCCAGGATCCCGGTCAGCAGCACCACGGCTTCCGCCGGCGGCAGGGGACCGAGGCTCAGCCTGTGGACGCCTTCCAGCCCGGCCAGCAACCGCCGGCTGGTGGCGAGCACCCTGCTGTTCCCCCCGTCCGTGAGCAAGGGGCGTAACTGCTCCTCCGACCCGGCGTTGTCGAGCACGATCAGCACCCGCCTGTCCTGCAACAGCGATCGGTACAGCGAGGCACGCGCGGCGACGTCCTGCGGTGCGAACCGATCGGCGCCACCGAACGCGCGAAGCAGCTGCGCCAGGGCGTCACCGGCGCTGATGGGCTGAGCCGACATGCCGTACAGATCCAGGAAGAACACGCCGTCGGGAAAGTCAGGCCGCAGGGCGTGAGCGGCGCGTACGGCGAGCGTGGTCTTGCCCAGGCCCGCCGGACCGGTGATGAGGCTCGCGTTGGCCTGGACGACGCGGTTCGTCCAGGCCAACTCGGCGGCGCGGCCGGTGAAGTCGTCGACGGACCGGGGCAGCTCGCACAGGCCGCTCGAGCGTGTCCCATGGTCGCGCAGGCGGCCTTCCCGTGCCAGTTCGCCGAGCTGCTTGCGGGCGTTCCCGTCGAGTGCGAGCGCGTCGGCCAGAGCGGTGACCGTGCGGTGCTGAGGTCCTGTGCTGCGCCCGCGCTCCATGTCGGACAGGGTGCGGGCGCTGACCCCCGAGGCTGCTGCGAGCTGTTCGAGGGTCAGCCGTGCCGCGTGCCGGTGGAGGCGCAGCAGCTCCGCGAAACTGGTCAACGCGCGGCTGCCTGGGCGATCACGCCCGCCACCGCAGCCGGGTTGGACACGTAGACGGCGTGGCTGCCGGGCGTTTCGGTTACCGCCGAGCCCGCCCGCTCGGCCATGGCGCGCTGCGCGGGCGGCGGGATCATCCGGTCGTCGGTGGCCACGAGGTACCAGCTGGGCTTGTGCCGCCAGGCGGGTTCGCTGACCGCGCCGCCGAGTGCGTCCACGCCCCAGGGCACCTGCGAGTCGGCCATGAACGCGGCCTGCCCGGCAGGTAGGTCACCGGCGAACGAGCCGTGGAACTTCTCCCGGTCCAGGAACAGGAACCCGTCCACCGGCGGCAGGATCGGCGGGACCGGCGCGCCGGGCGGCGGGTCGGCGATGAGCGAGTTGACCGACTCGCCCTTGTCGGGGGCGAAGGCGGCGATGTAGACCAGCGCCGCCACGGACTCGTGGGTGCCCGCCTCGGTGATGACCACGCCGCCGTAGGAGTGGCCGACCAGCACGACCGGGCCCTCTTGGGCGTCGATGACCTGCCGGGTGGCGGCGAGGTCGCCATCCAGCGACACGGTGGGGTTCTGGACGACGGCGACCTGGTAGCCGTCCTGCTTCAGCAGGTCGTAGACGCCCTGCCAGCCGGACCCGTCCACGAACCCGCCGTGGACCAGGACGATGCGAGGTGTACTCATGCCAGGCACGCTAGGTCTCAGGGCGGGGGGCTCTCTTGAGTCATTTGACTCCGATTCCTGCTCAGCGCGTCGCGGAGCGCCGCCCGGGAGGTGACACCGAGCTTCGGGAACACCTGGTACAGGTGGTTGGCGACGGTGCGCGGCGACAGGAGCAGCCGCTCACCGATCTGCTTGTTGGTCAGTCCCACGGCGGCGAGCGTGGCGATCTCCCACTGCTGGGGAGTCAGCTCCGCCGAGCCTGGCACGGCGGACTGGCCGGTGGCGCGTAGTTCGGCGCTCGCCCGTGTCAGCCAGGGCCGGGCGTCGAGGCTGCGGAAGGTGCCGAGCGCCGCCACCAGGTGGACGCGGGCATCGCCGCCGGCCCGGGTACGGCGCAGCCGCTCGCCGTACATGAGCTGCAGGCGGGCCCGCTCGAACGGCCAGCGTTCCGCGCCTGGGGTGGCCACGGCCGCCTCGAACAGCCGGTTGTCGCCGGACGCCAGGGCCGCGGCGGCGCCGGCGACCATGGCAAGCCGCGGTGAGACCACGGCCAGATGCTGCACAGCGGCGGCATGGGCGGCCACCGCGGCGTGGCGGCCGCTGCGCCAGGCGGCCTCGACCAGGTCGGTGATGGTCCACAGCGCGTGCGGGACGTAGGGCGCCAGCTCGCCCGCCGGGCTGATGGCGGATGCCTGCCGGTAGGCCTCCTCGAAGTCGCCCCTGCTCAGCGCCGCCAGCGCCCCGACCTGCCAGGCGTAGTACTGGATCGCGCGGGCCCTGCGCGGACTCGCCCATCGCGTCATCTGGTCGGCCAGCGCCGTGGCGGTGCCGTCGTCGCCGCGCGCGGCGGCCAGCATGCCCTTCAGGTAGATCCCCGGCCAGGCCAGCAGCTGGTATCCGTGCTGGTCGCACAGCGCGAGGCCCTCCTCCACGACCTGCTGCAGTTCGTCCCACTCGCCCACCAGGAAGGCGTCGTTGCCGAGCAGGAACAGCGCCTCGATCGCCGAGGTGACGGCCCCGCCGTCCCGGCCGTGGTGGACGACCCGCCACAGTGCCTCGCGGCACTGCCCGAGCCGGTCGACGTAGGCGCAGGCGATGCCGACGCGGGAGATGCGCGCCGGGATGATCTCCCGCTCCAGCCCCGCGACGACGACCTCCAGCCGGTCGAGCACTGGCGGCGCCAGGCGCGCCGGGTCGGAGAAGGTCCTGCCGAGGATGTCCAGCAGTTCGGGAGGGCGTGGCTTCAGCCGATCGATCGCCGCGTGGAAGGTTTCCCACAGCTCGCCGCGGCCGCCGAAGAAGCACACCATGAGCAGCGAGTACAGGCCCTCGATGAGCGGCTTGTTGTGGGCGTCGGCCAGCGTCCCGATCCCGCCCGTCATCAGGCGGTGCGCACTGTCCACGTCCCCGTAGCCGTTGAGCAGGTGGTAGGTGCCCGCGACCGCGGTGGGCAGCGACTCGCCCCGCCGGTCGGCGCGGCGGGCCTGCTCCAGCAGGCGCGGTGCGTCACGCAGGTCACCGTTCACCACCGAGCCGAGGTAGGCGGCCTCCCCCAGCCGCCCGGCGCGGCCGATGCCGTCCGGGCTCAGCTCGGCCGCGCGCAGCAGCAGCGTGATGGCGCGCACGCCGTCGCCGCGTAGCAGGTTCGCGTGCGCCGCCGCCTGCAGTAGCGCGGCGACCTCCTCGTCAGGTCCCTCCGCCACTTCCGCCAGGTGCCAGGCTCGCCGTTCGGGCCGGCCGGCGAGCCGTACGGCCAGCCTCTGGTGCGCGTGGCGGCGCTGCTCGCCCGTGGCCAGCTCCACCACCGCCGAGCCGATCAAGGGGTGGCGAAACAGCAGCCTCCCCTCGATCCGGACCAAGCCCGCCCGTTCCGCGGGAGCCAGCGACTCTCTGTCGAGGATGCTCACGTCGCCGCTGCCCTCCAGTACGGCCAGCAGCAGCTGGTCGTAGGACGCGGCCGGCAGGTTCCTGATCCGGGCGGCGAACACCGCCTGCAGGCGCCCGCTGAGCGGCAGGACCTGGGGCAGCACGCTGGGTGGCGAGTCGCCCAGCGCGACCGGCAGTTCCAGCAGGGCCAGCGGGTTGCCCCGGGCGTCGGCCAGCAGCCGCTGGCAGGCCCGCGGGGCGAGCGCGGGGAAACGCGCGTTCAGCAGAGCCGCGGCATCCGCCTCGTCGAGCGGCTGCAGTTCGTGGCCGGGCAACCCGCCGTACTCGAAGAAGCCCTCCTCGCCCGAGCGGGACGCGGCGAGCAGCCCGGCCCTGCTGCCGGTGAGGCGGCGGGCCACGAAGCCCAGGAGCACGGCGCTGGCACGGTCCAGCCAGGCGATGTCGTCGACTACCACCAGCAACGGCTGGGACCTGGCGGCCTGGCGCAGGAGCAGCAGGGCCGCGTTGGCAACCAGGAGCTGGCCCGGTGGGGCTCCCTCGCCCAGCCCGAGAGCGACGCTGAGTGCTCTCTCGTGCGCCGGGCTCAGGCGAGGCAGGTCCGCCAAGAGCGGGTAGAGGACCTGATGGAGCCCGGCGAAGCTCACCTCGGCCTCGAACTGCGAGCCGGAGCCGTGCAGCACGCGGTGACCGGCGGCCAGCGCTTGCGCCGCGGCGGCTTCCAGCAGCGCGGACTTGCCCACCCCCGCCTCTCCCCGCAGGATGAACGCGCCGCCTTGACCGACGGCGTCGCCGATCCTGGAGAGATCTCGTTCGCGCCCGATCAGCGGACCACCTGTGATCGCAGCCACGTACCGACCTTACGCCCGGGTTTCGCGCGGTCCAGCTTGCCGATCCGTCAGGTGGAGATGCTCTCCGGGTCGGCGGGGGCGAGCACGGGATAGCCCTTGGCCTGGAGGCGGCGGACGACGCCGTTCCAGCCGGAGGCGTCGGCGAAGCCGCCGTGCATCAGCACGATCGTGGGTTTGGCTGAGGAGGTGGCGGTCGCTGCTGAGGCGGGAACGGTGAAAACGCGACGGCCAGACCACCGGCAGCAGCAGCGAGCGCGATACGGTTCATGACTCTCCGACGAGGGCAATGGACCGGGAGCTGGAGGTGGCACAGCTCCCGTGCCCCCATACAAGTGGCGCTCGGGACACCAGACCATGCAGAACAGCACACAGAACTGTCAGGCGAGATCGCGGCAGCGGCTGCTCGCCTCGGCGTCTCCGACTTCCTCGTACACCTCGGCCGCCCGCGCGTACGCGCTGCGGCTCTCCTCGCTCCGGCCCTCCTCGGCCAGCAGGGCCGCCAGTGTCTCCAGGGAGCGGGCCTGCTGCGATGGTAGCTGGGCCTGCTCCATGAGGCTGATCGCCTCGGTGAGCTTGAAGATGGCTTCGGATCGGTGGCCGAGCAGCGCCAGGCATTCGCCGATGCGGGCGAGCGCGATGGGCCGGGTGAACGCCACCACGCTGGGCCTCATCCCCGACCGGTTGTCGTTCAGCAGGCCCCACAGCCCGAGGTACTGCTCCAGTGCCTCGGTGTGGCGTCCGGCGTCGCGCAGGCAGGTGCCGAGGGCGCCCAGGCACTGGCTGTAGGAATCGATGTCGCCGCTGGCCTTGAACATCTCCGCCGCCCGGGTTTCTGACGCGATGGCCTCGCTGAGCCGTCCGAGACTGCGAAGCGCGCCTCCCGCGTTGTGGTGAGCCGAGGCCATCTCGTCCGTGGCGCCGCTTCGGGTGGCGAGGTCCAATGCCTGGGCCGTGTACCGCAGCGCGGTCTCCGGGTCGTCACGCGGGACCAGATGGACCCAGGCAAGCAGGTTCAGCTGGTTGGCCTGCCGGGCCTGATCGCCCAGGGCGGCGGCGGCATCGGCGCCGAGGGTGAAGACCTCGAGCCAGTGCGGCGCGTGCATCCACCGGTCGGAGAACCAGTCCAACGACTCGGCGCAGTCCAGGACCGCCGAGTGCCGACCCGTGCCCGCCGCGGCGCGCAACGCGCCCATCCAGTTGTCCACGTTCACGCGCAGCCAACGGTCAGCTTCCTCCGGAGAGGACAGGCCGCTGGCGGCCTGTCCATGGCCGGATTCGAACCACCGCCCGGCACCGGTGGCCATCTGCAGCAGCCACGACGTCACCGCCTCGGTGACCGTCTCCCGCTCGGCCACCGTGTCCTCCTGCTGGAGGCGGTCGTCGGCGAACAGGCGGACCAGATCGTGGAAGCGGTAGCGGCTCGCCGCGCTGTCCTGCAGCAGGCCGAGATCGACGAGCTCGTCCAGCACGTCCCAGGCGTCCTCGACGTCGACCCCGCCCACGACGGCGGCGAGCGTGGCGTCGAAGTCCCGTCCGGGGATGAGGGACAGCCGCCGGAAGACCTGGCGCGATGAGCGGGTGAGCTGCTCGTACGACATCGCGAACGCGTTGGCGATCTTCAGGTCGCCTGCCTTGAGCTGCTCCAGGCGCCCTTGCTCGTTCCCCAGGCGGGCGGCGAGCTCGGCGGCCTTCCAGCCGGGCCTGCTGACCAGCCGGTTGCCGATGATGCGCAGCGCGAGCGGCAGGCCGTCGCACAGCTCGACGAGCCTGGAGATCGCCGCTCCGTCGTCGGAGGCGCTGCGCCCTTTCAAGATCCCGGTCAGCAGTTCGGTGGCCTCCAGCAGGGGCAAGGGGCCGAGGCTGAGCCTGCGGACGCCTTCCAGCCCGGCCAGCAACCGGCGGCTGGTCACCAACGCTCGGCCCACGCCGTCGCCGGGCAGCAACGGCCGGACCTGTCCCTCGGAAGCCGCGTTGTCGAGCACGACGAGCACGCGCCGCTGCCGCAGCAGCGATCGGTACAGGGACGCACGCCCGGCGACGTCAGCGGGGATCTCCTGCTCGATGACACCGAGCGCGCGCAGCAGCAGCGCCAGGGACTCCGTCACGGGCATGGGGTGGGACGACATGCCGAATAGATCGAGGAACAGCACGCCGCCGGGGAAGTCCGGCCGCAGAGCGTGCGCGGCGCGAACGGCGAACGTCGTCTTGCCCAGCCCGGCGGATCCGGTGATGAGTCCCACGCCCGCGGCGCCGGGCGCACCCCGGGGGCGGACCAGCTCGGTGGTCCAGGTCAGCTCGGCGGTCCTGCCGGTGAAGTCGTCGATTGGTCGGGGCAGATCGCACTGGCCGGTCGGGCGGGTCCAGTGGTCGCGCAGGCGGCCCTCGCGTGCCAGCTCGAGGAACTGGTCGCAGTCGTCGCCCTCCAGGGCAAGAGCGTCGGCCAGTGCGGTGACGGTGCGATGCTGGGGTCCTTTGCTGCGGCCTCGCTCCATGTCCGACAGCGTCCGGCTGCTGACCCCGGAGGCTTCGGCAAGTTGCTCCAAGGTCATTCGGGCCGCGCGCCGGTGGCGGCGCAGCACCTGGCCGCGTCCAGGGAGGTGGTGTTTGAGAAGGCCACCCGTAATCGGTGACTATTAGGAAGCAATCGCCTCAATAGTCACTTTAGCATCGTTTGTCTTATTTTTAGAATCGGGTGAATCGGTGTTCTTGCGACACTCGGCGAGGACCTCCAGCCCCATATAGCGGCGCTGTTCGGTCCACTCGTCGTTCTGCTCGGCCAGTACCGCGCCGACGAGCCGGACGATCGAGTCGCGGTTGGGGAAGATACCGACGACGTCGGTCCGCCTCCTGATCTCCTTGTTCAGGCGCTCCTGAGGGTTGTTGCTCCACGTCTGACGCCAGACGGCTTTGGGGAAGGCGGCGAAGGCCAAGATGTCCTCGCGGGCCTCGTCCAGATGCTCGGCCGCCTTCGGGTACTTGGCCTCCAGTACCTGCACGACATGACGATGCTGGGCATAGACCGACTCGGCGTCAGGCTGCTCGAAGATGGTGCGCAGCATGGTGGCCACCCATGGCTGGGCCGACTTCGGAACGCGCGTGATCAAGTTTCGCGCGTAGTGGGTTCGACACCTCTGCCAGGATGCGCCCGGCAAAGTGGAGGCGATCGCGTCGCGCAGCCCGGCGTGGCAGTCGGAGGTCACCATCAGCACGCCGGACAGGCCGCGGGCGACCAGGCCGCGCAGGAACGCCAGCCAACCCGCGCCGTCCTCGCTGGAGACGACGTCCAGGCCTAGATCACCCGCACACCATCTCCCTGGACGTGAACCAGCACACACCTCTGCAAAGCTGGCTGGAGCGACCATGGGAGTTACCCTCTCTCACCCCGAATGATCATTCATCGTAAGGGATCCGGCGCGACTTGCCCGTTGCGGGGCAGATGCCACAAGGAGGTGCCTGTCGATCGCGCGGCTTCGGCTGATCGTGTCCCTGCGGGTGAGAAGACGTTCGGAATTGCGTGAGCCCCGGCCCCGTGAACATGGGACCGGGCCGGATTTCGAGGTTATCGGTCAGTCGGTTGCCTTGGCCGCGGATTCGATGAGGCGGGTGGTCAGGTCCGGCCGGCTGATCATGGCGACGAGGGAAGCGCCCTTGGCCTCGACGACGTGGGCCTTGGCACGCTGGTAGAAGAAGCGCTCCAGCGCGGGCGGGATGGCCTTGTCCTCAGTGAGGGAGTTCCATCCTGTTTCCGCAGGTAGAACGGGCTGGTGTGGTGGCGGTCAGGTGTGAACGTCGTGGTAGCAGGGCAAGATCATGGAAGTAGATCACCTGTCAGCGGGCGACTTCGAGGCGGGTGAGCACCAGCAGGGCGCGTAGCAGCGCGGTGGCATGCCGGGCGTTCAGGCGCAGCCGGGTCAGTACCCGCCAGTTCTTCAGGTCGCCCAGGTCGAAGCGGCGCAGCCAGGCGGTGATCTTGTTGTGGCGGGCGGTGGTGATCTCGCTGGAACGGCCCGGCTTGGCGGAGGAGATCCAGATCAGGTTGCCTTGCTCATCGGTGAGCGCGAGGAACGACAAGCCGTGGACCTTGTGTTTGCCGGAGTAGTTTTTGCGGTTGGCCTGCCCGGTGCGGCGGCGGGTACGCACCAGCGTGCCGTCCAGCAGCACGACCTGCCCACCGGCCTTGGCGATCTGTTTCAGGATGCGGTCCAGGCGTGGGGCGCGCGCGGCGAGCAGGTCGATGACCTCCAGCACCCAGCGGCGGATGGTGGAGGCCGACACGTTGTTGCCGCCGGCCATGTCAGCCAGGCGCCGGTCGTGGCGCAGGACGGCGAGCACGATGAGCGCGATCTTCCCGGACGGCGGTTTCCGCCGGCGGGATCCGATCGCCTTCAGGTGGCCGCGTAGCAAGCCGGCCACCAGAGTGAGGGTCTTGGTCGACAGCGGCAGACGGCACTGGTAGACAGCAGACGGCGCGTCCTCGGCGAGTGTTTTGGTTGTTCTCACACACCGCCATGCCCCTGCCGGGGGCGCGCTACGTCACCGCCGTACCGGCGTCCGCAGGCATCACCCCTGGTCAGGGGTGCGAGATAGGCGTCTCGGGGGTGCTGGTCAGGACGGCGGGGCGAACGCTCCGGCCGCGGTCTTGCGCAGCCGGCCCCGCTCGACCAGCCGGTTCGGCTTGGCCCGGGTGCCTTCTACCTGGCCCGGTTCGACAGACAGGCCCAGCTGCTCACAGATCGTCTTGCAGGACAGCGGAGCCTGGCCGGGGCACACCGCGGAAAGCAGCGCCTGGTAGTCGGCGGGAAGCACATGCACCCCGGCGGCCTCGTGCCGGAAACAGATCAACCGGCCGCCGGGCGGCAACTGCAAGGCGCGGTCGGGCGGGTCACGATGCTGGCTCGACCAGCAGTGGCTGGATCAACAGGCACAGGCGCTGGATGAGGGACCGGCCGTGTCCACCGGGACTCCGTGGGCGGGCGCAACAGCGGCTATGAGACGGCTTCCAGCGGTAGGTCGTTGCCGCGCCAGGTGGCTGCCAACTCCTGAACCGGCACGTTGAGTGCCTCGCCGAGGCAGACGATCGTGCCGAATCCGGGAGAGAGTAGTCGTCCGGTCTCGATCTTGCGCAGGGTTTCCGGCGAGATGCCAGCCGCGTGCGCGACTTCCGCTAGGTCGCGTCCCGCTCGTGCGTGGCGCAGCAGGGCGCCGAGACGCCTGCCGGCTTCGATCTGCTCAGGTGTGAGCGGTTGGCGGACCATGCTCCCAGAATAGGGCTGGTATTACTATACCGGCAAGTGTTAGAGTGCCGGTATAACTATACCAACACCCTGTGACGCGAGGTATTCGTGATTGAACTGAAGACGCCTGCGGAGATCCAACGCATGCACGTGGCCGGGCGTTTCGTCGCCGAGGTGCTCTCCGAGGTCGGCCGGCTCGCCGACGTGGGCGTCAACCTCCTGGACCTGGAGCACCACGTGCGCGGCATGATCAAACGGCGCGGGGCAGAGTCGTGCTACTGGGACTACGCGCCGTCCTTCGGACGCGGCCCGTTCCGCAACGTCATCTGCCTGTCCGTCAACGACGCCGTCCTGCACGGCCTACCCCACAACTACACACTGCGTGACGGCGACGTACTCAGCGCGGACCTCGCGGTCAGCGTCGACGGCTGGGTGGCCGACTCGGCGCGCACGGTCGTCGTCGGCACTGCTGCCGAGGAGGACCTGCGGATCATCCGCGCCACCGAGGAAGCGCTGGAGGCGGCGATCGAGATGGCGCGTCCCGGCAACCGCCTGGGTGACATCTCGGCGGCCATCTGGGCGGTAGCCCACGACTACGGCTATCCGGTCAACACCGAGTTCGGCGGCCACGGCATCGGCCGCACCATGCACGAGGAGCTCCACGTTTCGAACAAGGGCCGGGCAGGGCGCGGCCTCACACTCCGGCCGGGCCTGACCCTCGCGCTCGAACCCTGGTTCGCCCGCACGACCGACCGGATCGTCTATGACGCCGACGGCTGGACCATTCGGTCGGCGGACGGCTCGCGCACGGCCCACTCCGAGCACACGGTAGCCATCACCGAGGACGCCCCCTTGGTGCTCACCCGGCGTGAACCGGAGAACCCAGCAACGCGGGCTGATTCCGCCAGTCGGCTATCCACAAAAGACGCCTAATAGTACTTCGTTAGATTGTCGATCACCTAGCGTGATCATTTTGAGAAGTCACTTCGGGATCATGTTGTCGTGACACCTGACGAGATGGCGCCGGTGCGCCCGCGGCTTGAGAAGTTTGCAGATCAGATGCTGCGGAGGGTGCTTCGTCGCCGTGATCAACTCGCCACCGGCGAGTTGTATCTGCGGGGGCTGATGCTGGACGGGCGGCGCAAGTCGATGGATCCGATGGCGGAGCGTCTGGGAGTTGACACCCAGCGGTTACAGCAATTCATGGCCGACTCGACCTGGGACTACGAACCGGTCCGGGAAAACCTCACACATTGGGCGCTGGAACGGATCGGTCCGCAGGCGGTCGTCATCGACGATGTCGGCTTCCCCAAGGACGGCCCGAATTCTCCGGGAGTGGCCCGGATGTATTCCGGGACGCTGGGGGCTTGTTCGTGAATAACTGTCAGAGTTGATCTGCGGGGCAGTCATCGGCGGACGTAATACGATCTTGCAGTTGCTCGAGCGTACGTGCGGGCGATCCGGGGATCGGCGTGACGGAGATTTTGTGCAGGTCGAGGATCCGGTGGCCATCTTGGAACTGGTTGGACAGGTTGGTGCGGGTGACGCCCAGCAGGCGGGCTAGGAGGGTGCTGGTCGCGGCCTTGCGGCGACGGAGTAAAGCGGTCAGGAGCCGGTGGAAGTGATCTAGGCTGCTGGTCTGCGGATGGAGGTAGCGGCGCGGGCGGTGGAAACGGCGTTGAAAGGCCGCCTCTGCCAGCGCGTCCCAGTAGGGCTCCGAGATCTGCACCAGGCGGGCGAAGTCCGAGCGCGGCATGCCGGTCAGGGCCGGATCGGTGAGCATCCAGGTCACGTCCGGATCGATCGGTTGGTTGGTCTCGGCTTCTTCGGAAAGTCTGGGAGGGGTGGGGGCCAGGGTGTAGTTCCAGTCGCCGTGGAATGCATCGGGTGTGATCGGCAGGGCATGGAACTCGGCGGGCGTGACGGCGGTGCCCAGTGGGTAGTTGCCGGTGTCCAGTTCGGCGCTGACTCTCAGTCCGGCCTCTGTTGTCGTCGCGGCGATCGTCTCGATGACGACCTGGTAGCTGGTCAGCGGGCGGCCACGCCAGTTGGCGGTGATGTGGCAGAACATCCGGTGCTCGATCTTGTTCCACTTCGAAGTGCCGGGAGGAAAGTGGCAGACCGTGATCTCAAGGCCGCTCTCGCGGGCGAAGTCGTGTAGTTGCTTCTTCCATGTCCAGTAGCGGGGGTTGTTGGAGCCACCGGCGTCCGCGGTGATCAACAGCCGGGTGGCGTGCGGGTGGTCGAGACAACCGCGGCGTCGCCACCAGCGGCGGACGGACTCCACCGCGAACTCGGCGGTGTCGTGATCGGTTCCGACGTTGACCCAGCCGCTGTTGGTGGCGAGGTCGTAGATTCCGTAGGGGATGGCCACTGGCTGGTCGCTGGTGACGAGGGTGTGGCTGTCCACCTTGATCGGGTTCTTTCCCGGTTGCCAGGTACGTCCAGGCCGGTCGCGGTTGCCGAGCCACTCTTTGGCTTTGGTGTCGATGCTGATCACCGGCTGGTCGTCGTCGAGGAAGGCGGCGGCGGTGGCGTTGAGATGGGCAAACTGGGCGTCGCGATCCGGATGCCGGGTGCCTTCGGTGGTCTTGGCCGTGCCCTGCAGGCTGTAGCCCAGGCCGTGCAGCAGGTGGCCGACGGTTGTGGCACCGATCGGATGCTTCTGCGCGGAAAGGGCATGGGCCAGGCTGCGCAGCGACAGCGTGGTCCAGCGCAGTGGGGAGACGGGGTCGCCGCGAGTGTGCGGCTCGATCAGTGACTCAAGGGCCGGTAGCAGGCCGGGGTCGGTGACTGTCAGCGGTTTGCGCCCGGCGCCCGAGGCCCGGATGCGGCGGGTCGGCGCGGGGTGCGTCTCCAGCTCGATGATGCCACGCGCGATGGTGGCGGTACTGATGCCGGAGGCTGCGGCCACCAGGGCAATCCCGCCATGGCCGAGCACGGCGGCCTCGCTGGCCAGGTAGAGGCGACGGCACCGCTCGTCAAGGTGCGGCAGGATCTGCTCGAACTTGGCCCGCAGCTCGGCTGCGGGTACATCTTCCTTCGAAGAGGCGGTCATGCTCCAGCGTCTCACCGTCGACCCGGTCCCGCAGATCAACTCTGACAGTTATTCACGAACAAGCCCTGGGCAAGACCGGAAACTGCCAGATCGGCGTCAGCGCACATCTGGTCACCGATCATGCCTCGTCCGCGGTCAATTGGCGGCTGTTCATCCCCGAGTCGTGGGACCCGGCCAAGATCGAGGATCCGGTTCAGGCGGAAACGGTCCACAAGCGCCGCGACCGGTGCAAGATCCCTCAGGACGTCGGTCACCAGGAGAAGTGGCGACTGGCGTTAAACATGATCGACCAGATGTACGACGAGTGGGGAGTCGGCACCGATCTTCCGGTGGTCTTTGACTCCGGTTATGGCGATTGCACCGCTTTCCGGCTGGGACTGGAGGACCGCGGCCTGTCTTACGTGGCGGCCGTCTCCGATGATCTGTCGGCCTACCCCGGAGATGCGGTGCCTGAACTGCCGGAATACAGCGGCAAGGGGCGCCCGCCGAGACCACGCTATCCAGGCAAGCCATCGAATCTGCGCAATCTCGCATTGGCGGCAGGGCGGGCGAATCTGCGGCGGGTGACCTGGCGGCAAGGCACAAGGAAGACCAGCGGTAATCCAGGCGCGAAAATGCGATCACGCTTCATGGCTCTACCGGTTCTCTTGGCCAACAAAGACATCCCCCGCAACCCCGACGGCAGCCTGCCTGCGCGTTTGCTGCTGGTGGAATGGCCGGCAGGCGAATCCGAACCCACCGATTACTGGATCACCAATCTCCCCGCCGAGACTCCGCTGCGCGAACTCGTCCGGCTCGCCAAGATCCGCTGGCGGATCGAGCATGACTACCGGGAGCTCAATACCGGTCTTGGCCTCAAGCATTTTGAGGGGCGGAGCTTCTTCGGCTGGCACCGCCACGTCACCCTGGCCGCATTAGCGCAGGCATTCTGTACCGAACTACGACTAGACCCAAAAGTCCCTGCGCCGGCCTGACCTTGTATGAGGTTCTCGGCGAACTCCAGGCTTTACTCGCCACCTGGACCGGCGCTTGCCACGTATGCCATCAAATGTACGCGCCCCATAACACTTCGTAACTTAACGAAGTACTACTAAGCTTGCGATTTAACGTCACTCTCGGTGTTCGTTGCCGGTCGTTACGGTCTTTCGGTAGGGCGGACGCTTGTCCTTCGGCCGGTTCCTTGATCCTTTTGGGCGTCCGGGTCCGGGTCGGGTGAGTTTCGGCGAGCCGGCGGGCGTCCCCAATTTCGCACGGAGACGGCGAAAGCCGAGGCGGACCCGGTACGGGCTGAGCGGCCTTCCCGGTTCGGGGCGTGGATGCCAGGGGCGGCGCAGGTCATCGACGTGCGGGCTGGCCAGCCGGAGTTGGGCGTAGGCGGCCATGATCAGATGCATCCAGCGGTCGGTGGCCTGCGCGGAGGAAAGGTGGGCGCGGGCCATGCCCAGGTAGACCTTGGCGAACCGGTGGAAATGCTCTTGGTCGAAGCGACGCAGGTAGGCCTTCCACAGCAGATCCACCAGATCCAGATCGACCTCGACGGGCCCGGCATGCCACAGCCAGAGATCTTTGGTGGGCTTGCGGCCGTCGGGCAGCCGGTCCACGACGATCTGCAGGACGGTACCGCGCACGATGGGCAGCCGCTCATCGGCGGGGTGACCGGCCCAGCGACCGGTGCGGGTGAGCTTTTGATGCAGGCCCTTCCACGCGCGTACCCTCACGGTGCCGTACCGGGCCGATCCTGCGGCCAGGTCGATGTCCGGGGCATACCGCTTGGCCGCATCCGAGCAGGAGAACTCCTGGCCGTGACGCTTACCCGCGCCCATTTCGCCAGGTCGCCGGGGTTCGGGGTCGGCGTAGAAGACGCGGGTGGCGCGCAGCCGAACCAGGACCTGAACGTGCCGACCGGTCAGCGCGTGGGAGATGTCGGTGGCGTAGTTCCCGGCGTCCAGCATGATCAGCGGCGGCGGATCGCCCCCGGTGAGCCGGCCGGTCGACTCCAGGTCCGCCAGCAGGCCGGTGATCTGCTCGATGGTGACATCGGTGTGCTCCTGGCTCGGCCGCAGCCGGCGCGCCTCGATCGGGTCCACCCATGAGGAGTCTCCCCACTGCACACCCACCAGCAGGCTGTAGGGCCAGCCGGGCAGGAACTTGTCGCCGCCCTTGCCGCGTACCTGCACCATCACCCGCTCGTCGGCATATTCGGCGTCGGGCCGCGCGTCCGGCGTGATGTCCAGCGCGAACATCAACGGCTCGCCCGGCCGGGCCGCGGCAGATACCCCGAGCAGCAGGCGCCGCAGCCCGCCCGCGTCGATCCGGCCCTGATCCAAAGCGGCGTAGACCGAGCCGTGCCCGCGGCGGAACTCCGGCTCCATCGACAACTCCACCGGCGAGCGCACCGGCCCCTGCGCGCACAGCAACGCATCGGTGAGCTCGAACAACGCGTCCGCCCGGCGCCACAAGAGCCGGTGGAGGCCGGCCCGGAAATCGATCAGGGGACGAAGATGTGACCGACCGGATGCCCCGATGTGCTCCGTCACCTCGCGCGCTGCTGCGATAGTCGGCATCTGCGGCCACCTCTCGGGTCTCCGGCGTCTTGACAACACCGAAGATGGAGATGGTGGCCGCTCTCTTGGGCGCGACACGCCGTACCACGACGGTTACATTCCGGTGCATCCCGCCATGTCGCAATAGTCCTACTATCGGCCGCTATCTGCCCCAGACTGCACCAACACCCGGACCTGCTTAAATCGCAAGCTCAGGGGACGGGGCTGATCTGGGCGGGTTCGTCGTCGAAGGATTATGCGACGGGGGCGATCGCCTGGGTGGCTGTGCCGTCGGGGAAGTTGTCCGATGGTTGGCAGGTTCGGTGGCGGGCGCGGGCGACGACGGTGTCGGGGGTGTCGGGTCCGTGGTCGGCGTGGGTGTCGGCGCGGGTGGACACGACGGTGTTCCGGACGGTTCCGCCTGGTCCGGTGACGAGTGAGGTGGCGCCTTCGCTGGGTCAGTCGGTGTCGGGTGTGTGGACGTTGCCGAGTGAGTATCCGGTGTTCACGGCGGCGATCTCGGATGTTGATCGTCGGCCTGGTGTGCTGGAGGCCGAGGTCGAGCACGATCCGGCTGTGGCGGGTCAGGGCAGTGGGCTGATCTGGTCGGGGCAGAGCACCACGTTCGGGGAGACCTGCTTCACGGGCCAGCCGTGTGCGGCCTCGCACACGGCACCCGCGGCGGAGGGGATCCAGAACGGCTGGTCGATACGCTGGCGCGTGCGGGCCGTGGTGCAGTCCACCGCTTCTCCCGGCGCGGTGGTGGCGGGTCCGTGGTCGGACTGGCAACTGGCGCGGGTGGACACCGCCAAGCCGCTCGTGACGGGGGTGTCGGCCTCGACGGGACAGCTCACCTCCGGGTTGTGGACGTTGTCGTCCACAACCCCGTACTTCTCCGCCTACGGCACCGACCCTCAGACGCGGTCGTTGAAGCTGGAGGCGCAGGTCGAGCACGACCCGTCGGCCACCGCCCAGGGGAGCGGGCTGATCTGGTCCGGAAACGGCTCGATGTCGAGCGGATCGTGCTCGACCTGGAGCGCCTGCTCGCTGCAGACCCCTGCCGTGACCGCGGGCAAGCTCAAGGACGGGTGGCTGGTCCGCTGGCGCGTCCGCGTCTCCACCTCTGCCAACGTGGCGGGACCGTGGTCGGAGTGGCAGATGGCGCGGGTGGACACCTCCAAGCCGGTCGTGTCGGACCTGTCCGCCTCGACGGGGCAGCTCGCCTCCGGGTTGTGGACGTTGTCCTCCACGACCCCGAACTTCTCGGCCTACGGCGCCGACCCCGAGACGCGGTCGTTGAAGCTGGAGGCGCAGGTCGAGCATGACCCGTCCGCCGCCGGGCAGGGCACCGGGCTGATCTGGAGCGACAGCGGGCAGGTGTCGAGCGGTTCGTGCTCGACCTGGAGCCGCTGCTCGTTGCAGACTCCTGCCGTCACGGCCGGGAAGCTGAAGGACGGCTGGTTGATTCGCTGGCGCGTCCGCGTCGCCACCTCGGCCGGTGTGGCGAGCCCGTGGTCGGAATGGCAGGCCGCCCGGGTGGACATCTCCAAGCCGGTCGTGTCGGACCTGTCCGTCTCGACGGGGCAGCTCGCCTCCGGGTTGTGGACGTTGTCGTCCACGACCCCATATTTCTCGGCCTACGGCGCCGACCCGGAGTCGCGGTCGTTGAAGCTGGAGGCGCAGGTCGAGCATGACCCGTCCGCCGCCGGGCAGCGCAGCGGGCTGATCTGGAGCGACAGCGGGCAGGTGTCGAGCGGTTCGTGCTCGACCTGGAGCCGCTGCTCGCTGCAGACTCCCGCCATCCCGGCCGGGAAACTCAAGGACGGGTGGCTGGTCCGCTGGCGCGTCCGCGTCTCCACCTCTGCCAACGTGGCGGGACCGTGGTCGGAGTGGCAGATGGCGCGGGTGGACACCTCCAAGCCGGTCGTGTCCGACCTGTCCGCCTCGACGGGGCAGCTCGCCTCCGGGTTGTGGACGTTGTCGTCCACGACCCCATATTTCTCGGCCTACGGCGCCGACCCGGAGTCGCGGTCGTTGAAGCTGGACGCGGAGGTCGAGCATGACCCGTCCGCCGCCGGGCAGGGCACCGGGCTGATCTGGAGCGACAGCGGGCAGGTGTCGAGCGGTTCGTGCGCCACCTGGAGCCGCTGCTCGCTGCAGACCCCCACGGTGACGTCCGGCAAGCTGAAGGACGGCTGGCTGGTCCGCTGGCGCGTCCGGGCGTCGACGTCGTCCGGCGTGGCCAGTCCGTGGTCGGAATGGCAGACGGCGACGGTCCAGGTGAGCGGCACCGCGGGGAACGGCTTGGGCGCCGTCCCGGCCACGCGCGGCAGCGACACGTGGACGCTCTCCTCGGCCACCCCATGGCTGTACGCGAAGGTGACCGACGCCGGCGGCTCGAAGCTGGTGCTGGGCGCGGAGATCGAGCACAACCCCGCGACCGGCCAGGGCATCGGCGTGATCTGGTCCGGCAAGGGAGCCACGAGCTACGCCTCCAGCGGCAACGCCTGGGTGCAGGTGCCGGCAGGCAAGCTGACCGACGGCATGAAGATCCGCTGGCGGGTCCGCGGCGTCACCACCGCGGGCGCCGAAGGCGAGTGGTCGGCGTGGCAGGCCGCCACCGTGGACCTGCGCAAGCCCAGCGTGGACGGCCTGGGCATGAACCCGGCCATCCGCGGCACCACCTCCTGGACCGCCGAGTCGCTCACTCCGTCGATGTACGCCAGGGTGACCGACCCGGACAACCGGCTCAGCAGGCTGAACGTCGAGGTCGAGCACGACCCGGCCAAGAGCGAGCAGGGCACCGGCCTGATCTGGACCGGCACCTCGGACAAGGAGTACGCCTCCGGCACCAGCGCCTGGGCGGCCGTCCCCGCCGACAAGCTGACCGACGGCTGGCAGATCCGCTGGCGCGCCCGCGCCACCACCGCCTCCGGCGTCTCCGGGCCCTGGTCGGACTGGGTGTACGCGACCGTGACGGCCCTGCCGTTCGAGTCGTTCTCCCCGGCCCACAACAGCCAGGTCGGCACCCTGACGCCGGTGCTGTCGGTCAACGCCCGCCCCTACAACAAGGGCGAGGTCAAGTACTGGTTCCAGCTCTGCGCGGGCAGCGCGCCCAACTGGCGCTGGTGCAAGGACTCGGCGGAGAAGACCGAGGACTGGACCAAGGAAGGCGTCTGGCAGGTGGTCGATGCCCGGCTGAAGTGGGGCGAGACGTACTCGTGGATGGCGAAGGCCGCCACCACGTACACCACGGTCACCTCGTCGTGGCGGACCTTCACCCCCGTTCCCGAGCAGGGCAACATCAACGGCCTGCTGGCCGCCGGCACGCAAGGTCGCGAGTTCAACCATGTCTCTGGCAACTACGCGTCCACGGCGACGGACGCCTCGGTGACGACGGTGGGGCCGCCGCTGTCGGTGAACCGTACGTACAACAGCCTGGACCCGCGGACCGACGGCATCTTCGGCGCCGGGTGGACGACCCGCTGGGACATGCGCATCGAGGAGGAGCCGACCGGGAGCCTGCTGGTGACCTATCCGGGCGGCGAGCAGCTGCGGTTCGCGTCCATGGGCAACGGCGCCTACGCGCCGCCGTCGGGGACGTTCGCGACGATGGCCGCCGAGCAGACCGGTGGCTGGCGCCTGATGGACAAGTCGGCCACCTCCTACTGGTTCGAGGCCTCGGGCCTCCTCTCGAAGATCACCGATCATCGGGGGCGGGCGCAGGAGCTGACCCGCGGCGCCGACGGCAAGCTGGCCAAGGTGGCCGCGACGGGCGGCAGGTCGCTGACGTTCACCTGGGCCGGCAATCACGTCGCGAGCGTCTCCACCGACCCGGTGGACGGCAACCCGCTCACCTGGACCTACGCCTACGAGGGCGACCTGCTGGTCAAGGTGTGCCCGCCGACCTCGGCGACGGCCTGCACGACCTACGAGTACGGGACAGGCTCGCGGTACAAGAGCGTGGTCACCGACTCCGGGCCGAAGTACTACTACCGGCTGAACGAGGGCGAGACCCGTACCGGCACCGTCGTCGCCAGCGCAGCGGGCTGGAACATCACCGAGCAGCAGGCCAAGCTGAACGGGACCATCCCGGCGGACCTCGGCGCGCGGGTGCCGGGCGCGCTGGCCGGCTCGCCGGACACCGCGATGCGTTTCAAGGGGGCGGCGACCTCGACGTACGTGCAGCTCCCGGCCGATGCGATCAGCGGTCAGGGCGGCGAGCCGGCGGTGGAAGCGTGGTTCAGGACCACCACGTCCGGCACGGTCATCGGGATGCAGGGCGCGGACAACGGCACGCCTCCGTCGTTCGTGCCGGTGATGTACGTGGGCACCGACGGCAAGCTGCGCGGCCAGTTCGGCACCGGCACTTCCACCACCGCGCACACCCCGCTCACCTCCACCGGTGCGGTGAACGACGGCAACTGGCACCATGCGGTGCTGTCGTCGGTGGAGACCAGGCCCGCCTCGAGCACGAGGCCCGCCGAACACACGCAGACCCTCTACCTGGACGGCGCCGCAGTGGGCACGCTGGCCGGCGAGGTCCAGCACGACGAGATGGCGGAGACCCGGATCGGGTCCGGGTACGGCTCCCCGGCCTGGCCGTCGAGCACCACCAGCACCGCGCCGTTCCCGTTCAACGGCGACATCGACGAGGTCGCGGTCTACGGCAGGCCCCTGAGCAAGGCGGCCGTGCAGCGGCACTTCGCGGCAGGCAAGCCGCAGCCGCAGCTCACCAAGGTAACCCAGCCGTCGGGCCGCGTGTGGGCGGTCAACGTCTACAACCCGGACGGCGGCCGGCTGGTGACGCACACCGACTCCAACGGCGGCACCTGGAAGCTGTCGAACCCGGTGTACACCAAGCAGACCACCCTCTCCACCTTCGCGACCGTGACGGTGACCGACCCGCACGACGGCGTCGTCACCTACGTCGCCGACGCGCAGCGTGGCTACCGGCAGGTGTCGGTGACCGACCAGGTCGGAGCGACCACGAAGTGGGCCTATGACGTGGGCGGATACCCGGCCAAGGTGATCGACCCGAACGGCAACGTGGTCGAGCTGGCGTTCAACGCCCGTGGGAACCTGCTGGCGAAGAAGACCTGCAGAACGGCGGGCGCGAACTGCTCGACCGAGTACTACGACTACTTCGTCGACGTCGACAAGCCGTTCGACGCCCGCAACGACGTGAAGATCGGTGAGCGGGACGGCCGGTCCGCCTCGGCCGCCGACGAGACCTACATGACCTCGTGGACGTACAACTCGTTCGGAGAGGAGACCAGGACCACGACTCCGGCGACGGCGGACTTCCCGGCCGGGCGCAGCACGGTCAAGACCTACACCGACGGTACCGAGCCGGCCGTCGGCGGCGGCACGACGCCCGCGGGCATGGTGAAGTCAGACAAAGACTACAAGGGCTACGAGACCACGTACGCCTTCACCGCCGCCGGCGACCTCGCGACGGAGACGCTGCCGTCCGGGCTGGTCAAGAAGTACACCCATGACGCCCTTGGGAGGGTGACCGCCACGACGGAGATCTCCGAGGCGTTCCCCGAGGGGGTCACGACCACGGTCGCCTACGACGGGATGGGACGAGTGCTGTCCAGGACCGGCCCTGCCGTCAAGAACGAGGTGGACGGCAAGACGCACACGCTGCGCTGGTCGGCGGGTTACAACGAGGACGGCCTGCCGATGACGGAGACCAATGAGGACCTGACCGGAGGGGACGCGCCGCGCAGGACCGTCTACACCTACGACGCCTACGGCAGGCAGGCGACGATCACCGGGCCCGAGGGGAGCGTGGAGACGTTCGCCTACGACCACAAGGGTCAGAAGATCTCCGCCACCGACGCACGGGGCACGACGCTGGCGTACACCTACACCCCGCGTGGCGAGCCGGCCACGACGGTGCTGAAGGGCTGGACCGGCAGCCCCACCGCGCCGCAGGCGGCCACGGACATCGTGCTGACCTCGAACGCCTACGACCCGGCTGGACGGCTGGCCTCGCAGACCGACGCCATGGGCCGCACCACCGCCTACACCTACTACGCCGACAACCTGCCGGCGGAGACGACGGCCAAGGGCGCCAGGTTGAACGGGTCGGATGCCGTGCTGGACGTGGTGGTGGACTCGAAGGTGTATGACGCCGCGAACCACCTCATCCGCCAGACCACCGGCAACGGCACACTGCGGGTGGAGGCCGCCTACGACGCGGCCGGACGGGTCGTCTCTCAAATCGTGGACCCGGGCAAGTTGAACCGGGTCACCACACCCGTCTACGACGCCAACGGCAACATCATCAAGATCAGCCTGTCCGCGGCGGGCACCGACCGCGTCGAGTCCGTCGAGTACGCCTACGACGCAGGCGACCACCCTGTCCGGCAAACCGTGCACAACGACGGGCAGGACCTGGTGACCACGCTCACCGTGGACGACCGTGGCCTGGTCACGGCGACGACCGACCCGCGCGGCAACGCCGCCGGGGCCGACCCGGCCGCCTACACCACCGACGTCACCTACGACAGCAGGGGCCAGAAGACGCAGGTACGACTGCCGTCGGTGCAGGTGGAGCGGGCGGGCGCCGCTCCGGCGACGCAGCGGCCCACGGCCAAGATCGGCTACAACACCTTCGGCGAGCCCACGCAGCAGGTTGACCCTGAGGGCCGGCTCGTCAGCTCGACCCTGGACCGGGTCGGGCGGGTCGTGGAGCAGAACCTCCCCACCTACACGCCTCCCGGCGGACAGCCGGTCTCGCCCAAGGCCACCACCGTCTACAACGCCGCCGGTGATGCGGTCAGCGTGACCGACCCACGCGGCCAGACCACGACCGCGGTCTACGACGGGCTCGGTCGCAAGGTGCAGGTCACCGCGCCCAGGACGGGCTCGGCCGCGGCCGGAGTGTGGAACTACGGCTATGACCTGCTGGGCGAGGCGCTGTGGACGACGGATCCGACCGGGGCGCGTGCGGAGTCCACGTACGATGATCTCGGCCGGCAGATCACCTTGACCACAATCGAGCGCAAGCCGTCGCAGGCGGTGTACGTGACGAAGATGGAGTATGACGACGCCGGTCGGGTGACCAAGACGACCCGGCCGACCGGCGACACCTCCATCCGCACGTACGACGCCACCGGCGCGCTGGCCGGGCAGACCGACGCGCTGGGCAACACCACGACCTTCGGCTACGACCTCGCCGGCCGCCCGACGACGACCACCAACGCGCTGGGCCTGACCAGCAAGGCCGGCTACGACCTGGCCGGCCGCAAGACCCGGATCCAGGAACTGGACGACGCCGGTGCGGTGCTGCGCACCCACACCATCGGCTACGACCTGGCGGGCAACGCCACCAGTCAGACCTCCGGTGAGGGGCACACCACCGAGCGGTTGTTCGACGCCGCGAACCGGCTGATCGAACAGCGCGAACCGATCTCGGCGACCGAGAAGATCACCACCACGTTCGGCTACGACGCCGCGGGTGCGCAGACCCGCTCGACCGACGGCCGCGGGAACGCCACCTACGCCACCTACAACAGCCTGGGCCTCCTCGAGTCGATGATCGAGCCGAGCACCGCCGCCCACCCCGACCCCGCAGACCGGACCTGGACCACCCTCTACGACGCCGGCGGTAACTCGGTGACCAGCCTCCTCCCCGGCGGAGTGCGCGTAGACCGGATCTTCGACGAGCTGAACCGCCTGGTGAAGCAGACCGGCACCGGCGCCGAGGCGAACACCGAGGACAAGACGTTCGGCTACGACGCGGCGGGCCGCCTGACCGCCGCCGGTGATCTCAACTTCACCCTCAACGACCGCGGCCTGCTACTCAAGACGGCAGGCGCGGGCGGCGACCTCAACGCCTACGCCTACGACGCCAACGGCCGTCTGGCCCAGCGCGTCGACGTGACCGGCACGTCCACCTTCACCTGGGACGGGGCCGACCGGCTGACCCAGTCGATCGACCCGGTCAGCAACACCGCCATAGACTACGGCTACGACAAGGCCAACCGGCTGACGTCCATGGCCTACGGGACCTCGGGCGCGCGGCGCAGCTACACCTACGACGCGCTGAACCGGCTGACCAAGGACCAGCTCACCACTGCCGCGGGTGGCGCGATCGCCTCCATCGAGTACGGCTACGACCTCAACGACAACCTCACCTCCAAGACCACCACCGGCACGGCCGGGGCCGGCACCAACACCTACGCCTACGACCAGTCCAACCGACTCATCTCCTGGACCGCCCCGGGCGGCACGAAGACCGCCTACGAGTGGGACGCCTCGGGCAACCGGGTCAAGGCCGGCGACAAGACCTTCACCTACGACGAACGCAACCGCCTGACCTCGGGCGACGGACACACCTACACGTACACCGCACGCGGCACCCTGCTGGAGGATTCGGCCGGGATCGTCCGGCGCACCAAGTTCGACGCCTTCGACCGGCTCATCAACGACGACGCCGTCACCTACGGCTACGACGCTCTCGATCGTATGGAGACCCGCACACAGAGCGGGCAGACCTTGTCCTTCGCCTACGAGGGGGTCAGCAACAACCTGGTGGCCGTCACCGACGCCAACGGCGCCAAGCGGGCCACCTTCGGCCGCGACGCGCTCGGCCGCACTCTCGGCATCAACGACGGCACCGGAGCCCAGCTGGCCTTCTCCGACCTACGCGGCGACCTGGTCGGGGCCTTCGCCGCCAACGCGACCGCTCTGGCTGATTCGGTGGCCTACGACCCCTTCGGCGAGGTCATCACGCGCACCGGCCCCGAGCACGCGCTCGGCTATCAGGGCGGCTACACCGACCCCACGACCCGCATGATCAACATGGCGGCCCGCTGGTACCAGCCGACCACCGGCAGCTTCGTCTCGCGCGACACCCTCACGCAGAACCCCGACCCGTCGGTCCAGCTCAACCGCTACGCCTACGCCAACAACAACCCCCTCACCAACGTCGACCTGGACGGGCACAAGAGCACGTCGAAGAAGAACCCGGTCGACACCTATGAGGAATGCAAGGGGCAGAAGAAGAAGAGCAAGACGTGCGGAGAGATCATCTCCGACCACAATCGGTGCGTCAAGGACTACGGAAAGTCGTACTGCAAGGAGTCCGAGAAGGAGTACACGACCTGCCGCAAGGAGAACGGCAAGAGCTACTGCAGCGCGACCAAGGACGTCTACGGGGACTGCCGCGCTGACGCGAAGTCCCACATGGGAGTGGTCTCGAAGGGCGGCAGCCTGGGGTCGTGCAGGGACGCGGCCTCGACGTACGCGGAGTGCCGGGCCGCGGTGATCGATCGGCCGACCTGTCTCGACGCGAAGGACAACTACATCGCCTGTCGCGCCGAAGGAAGCACGAGAAAAGTCTGCATCGAGGATGCCGGCAACTATCGAACCTGCCGGGCCGGCCATCCCAACTCCAAGGAGATGTGCGGCAACGCTTCGGACATGTATCGCGGCTGCCGTTACGGCAACAAGACCAGCCAGCCCGTCTGCGCCGCGGAGAGTGATTACTACGTCAAATGCCGGGATCAGGCGAAGGACGCCAATCACAACGGCTGCAAATCCTTCGCCGGCAGCTATTCCGACTGCATGTCCTCCAAGCAGTACGGCAACCATTCGGCGCAGTTCTGCAACACCGCGTACGACTCGCAGATGACGTGCATGAAGACGGACCGCGTCAAGGACTGCAACTGGGTCGACGACGTCTACCTGGAGTGCGCGAAGAAGATGAAGGGCGAGCAGCCCTGCACGCAAGGGGGCGGCTTCACCGGGAAGAAATGCAATGCGAAGGGCGGCGACTGCGTCTACTACCTGAGCAACTCCGCCGCGAACCTCCTCGCAGCCGGCCTCGGTTCGATCACCGGGTTCGCGGAGGCATTGTGCGGGGTAAGCGCCGCCACAATCATCGGCATACCGCTGGGAGTTGTCTGCGGGGCGGCGGCCGGAATCCTCGGCGTGGCGACAGCGGTGATCCTGAACAACAACAAGGGGAACGGGATCTGGTTCAAGTTCAAAACGGGCACGTACTATGATCAGCAGTCCGGAATGTTCATGCCGATGATCAAGGAACTGAATATTGGATCGCAGTAGGTCGACGTCGGGGCGTGGAATACGAATTCTTCGCAGGGTGGTGGTGATGGCGTCCGCGTTCTCCTTCTGGAGCGCCGCCACCCTCATCGTCGCCACCATGCTGTCCGACCCGAAGTCCTGGGCGGTCCCGCTCCTGATCGGCGGATCCCTTCTGGCGGTCATCGGGAGTGTGCTCACCGCCCTTGAGCGGCGACACTCCTCCGGCGCCGGCGAGAGTGACGTCACACCTCGCGATGGGGACGTCGGCTGATGGGAGACGTCTCGGTCAGCGCCGGCCGGGCCGTCTCCCATGGGGCCTGGGGCAGGTGCTGCAGGAAGCACGGCCCCGGCATGTTGAGGATTTGATCGGGTTTGATTCTTTGCGTGTGACCGGTGCCGACCTTCGCGGCCGGTAATCTCTGCCCCAATCCGGGCATGAGAGGGGGCACGACTCCCCAAGATCGGGGTTCTCACACCAACCGATCTCCAGGGGGAATCGTGCCCGCTGCCGCCCTATCATCGCCGACCAGCCCCGCCCGAGGTGCCGGCTTGGGTCATGACGTGCCATCCGGTCGTGGTGGTGAGGGCGGGCTGAGGGCGCGATTCCGGGTTATCTGTGACAAACGGGCCGTCTACAACACGCTGCATTCCCTGGAGTCGATTTTGGCGGTGGCCGCGTTCGGTACGGCGACGGTGGGAGGGGACACGGTGACCGCGATCAGCCACTGGGCCGATGATGCCCCGCAGGAGATCTTGGCCGGGCTGGGGTGCAGGCGCGATCCGTTCACCGGTCGGCACTATCCGCCCAGCGAACGCACCCTGCGCCGGGTCCTGGCCCAGACCGACGGGGACGAGCTGGACCGGCAGACCTGCTCCTACCTGGCCGGCGGCCACGACGTCCGCGATCTGTCGGCACCGGGCCACGGGGAACGGGCCGGAGAGCGGGACGGGGGCGATGGCCGGGAAATTCCCGCCGAGCTCCGCGTCGGTCAGGGCTGTGAGCGTGAGGGGCGCCGGGCCGCTCAGCGGACGCGGGAGCGTCCTCGGCCTGCGGGGATGCTGGAGGCAGGCGCGGCTGACGGCAAGACCGTGCGCGGCGCGGGCCATGGGCAGGCGAGCGCACCGCAACTGCTGTCGTTGCTGCATCACCGCCGTGGCGTGGTGCTGGGTCAGCGGCAGATCGCCGACAAAACCAACGAGGTGCCCGAGCTCGCGCCCCTGCTGGCCGACGCCTTGTGCGGCAGCGACGTGGCCGTTATCACCGCGGATGCGTTGCACACCGCCCGCGAAAGCGCCCGGCAGATCAGCGAGGACTTCGGCTGCTACTACGTGCTTGTCCTCAAGGAGAACCAGCCCAGTCTCCTGGCCGCGGCCCAGGCCCGGCTCGCCCCTGGAACGGATGCAGACCACGAGCGGGCCGGCACCGGGCACACCGAGGCCGACCGAGGCCACGGCCGCATCGAAAGCCGCACCATCCGCACCGCGCTCGCCATCGGTCTGGACTTCCCGCACGCCGCACAGCTCTTCCGGATCGTGCGACACGTCGCCGACCTGGACGGCCACGGCACCAGCAAAGAGGTGGCCTACGGGATCACCAACGCGCCCCCGGACGTGGCCGGTCCCGCGCATCTGAGCACCTACGTTCGCCAGCACTGGAGCGTGGAAAATTCCGAGCACTACGTCCGAGATCGCACCTTCCACGAGGACGACTGCCAGGCCAGAACCGGACAGCTGCCTCACGTCCTGGCCACCCTACGCAACCTGGTCATCAGTACGTTTCGTCAACGCGGTCATGTCAACATCGCGCACGCCCGCAGGCATTACACCCACGTCCCACAACGACTCCTCACGCTGTTCACCCTGTGAACGCGGTATCAATCGGACCAGCCACACTCAAATCCTCAACATGCCGGGGCCGTGCTGCAGGAAGGCGGTACCTGTCGCGACGTGTGAGCGGGCATTCCGGTCACGGCATCGGGCGGCAGAGGTCCCACGACGTGAGCGAGCCCTGCCGGCTTCGCTCACCCGTAGTGCTCCCCGACCAGCGCGGGCGGGCACGTCTCGCCCGCGAAGATCACCGTGCCGAGCGCCCCGAACGCGTCGGCCAGTGACCAGCCTGCCGCCGCGGGCCGGCGTCCAGTAGATCCCGGCAGCCGAGCCGTCGAACGAGTTGGACGAGCAGAGCAGGACCCCGGTGACCGGCGCTGCGCAGTGGGCCGGGCCCCGGTCGACCATGCAAGGGCGGCGCGCGAGACGGTGACGGGCTTCGGCGTGCCGGTCGAGCCGCTGGTGACGCAGGTGCAGGCGAGCCGCGCCGAGGTCACGCGCTCTCGTGCACCCGCGCCGGCGTCCACCTCGTGCGCCACGCGGTAGGCCGCCCGCACGATGAACGTCGAGTTGAGCACGCTCCCCGGCACGGCCTGCTCCAGCCCGAGCAGCAGTTGCTGGGCGTAGGTGAACGGGATCTCTGTCGTCATTGGCCTCTCCTGGGCGTCCCCGAGATGATCAGCTTCTTGAAACCGGTGAGGAAGGTCGATCGCAGCCGGACCGGTTCGCCGGCCACCTCGACGTCGGCGAACGTCGCGAAGAGCGTCGCGAAGAACAGCCGCAGCGTCAGCCGGGCCAGGTGGGATCCGATGCAGTAGTGGTGTCCGCTGCCGAAGGCGAGATGGCGGTTGGGCGTGCGGGCCGGGTCGAACGTGTCGGGGCCGGCGAAGACGGCGGGGTCGCGGTTGGCCGAGCCGATCCAGGCGACCACGGGCTCGCCCGCCGCGAGCTGCACGCCCGACAGCCGCACCGGCCGGGTCGTGTGCCGCATGAAGTGGCTGCCGGGCGACGCCCACCGCAGCGCCTCCTCCACGCCGCCGCGCAGCAGGTCGGGACGGCTCGCCCAGGCGCGGTAGCCACCGCCGCGGGCCAGCTCGAACACCGTCGTACCGGCCACGTGGGGCAGCGTGACGCCGGCCCGAGCAGCAGGCTGTAGCAGTTGGAGACGGCCGTGCCGGGGTCCATCCGGCCGCCGTCCGGCGACAGCATCAGGCTGATCAGGTCGTCGCCCGGTTTGCGGGCGCGTTCCCGTACCAGGTGGACGAAGTAGGCGAACAGCTCGCGGTGCGCCCACATCCTGCGGCACACCTTGGCGACCAACCTGCTGCGCGCGGGCGTCGACGTCGTCGTCGCCGCCGAACTCCTCGGCCATGCCCGACTCGACACCACGCGCCGGTACACCCTGCCCACCCACGCCGACCTCGAAGACGCCGTCAGCCACCTCCCCACTGATCATTAGGGCACCGCTGAACTGGGCGGACTCAATCGCGTGTACCTGGCTGCACCACTCTTACCGACACCCCACCTCGCCGCCGTCTTCGGCCTCGACCCCAAGACCGCCATCCGCCACGCCGAAAACGCCCGCGCCCTCCTCGTCACCATGACCGAGGAGCAGAACCCCGCCAGTCGAGACGAACCCAAGGGTCCACAACCCATATAGAGCCTGAAGACCCTTCAGTTCGCCTGAACTCTGGGATTTCTAGGCCCATGGGGAGCAATGGAACGAGAACGTACGCTAAGCCGTGATCTTGCGCCCGGAAGGTGGAGGACGCCGGTGAGGTCGAAGCAGCGATCGCGTATCCGTATGACCCGGGCCCCCGCGTCATCATCTGGACGGTTCGTGGGAACCACCGTCAGGCCCGTGTCGTCCCGGTTGCCCTGCACGGGGGCTATTCGCCGCCGCGCAGGGCGGTGCCCGGCTGCTGGCGAAGGGCGATGTGCGTGGTCAGTAGCCCCGTGGTGAGTGCGAGGACACCTGCCGCGCCCAGGATCAGAGCGATGGTGGGACCTTCCAGGGAGGGGTACGGCGAGTCGGTCAACGCCTTACTGAACACCGTCAGCACCATTGCGGCCACCGTCGCGCCGACGCCGAGTGCGGCGAGCACCGTGACGGCGTTCTCCGCGCTCATCATGCGGGCGACCTGCCTGCGCGTCGCACCGACGAGCCGCAACAACGCGAATTCCCCGGCGCGCTCCATGGTGGTCATCACCAGCGTGTTCACCACCGAGATCGACGTGAACACGGTCACCACGACCAGCAGCAGGTAGGTGGCGGCCATCGATGCGTCCTGCTGGCGGCGCGCCTCGGACCAGTGCGCGGTGCGGTCCAGTACCTGCCAGGACGGATGCTCCCGCCGCAGAGCCTCCAGCCCCTCCGCCACCGTCTGCTGCTGTCCCGGCAGGGCGCGCACGTACACCGTTTCCTGGCCGGACGGCTCACCGTTCCGGTGCGCGGCGGCGAGCCGATGTGAGACGACGAGGTCACCGAACCCTCGGTCACGGGTGTAGATCGCGGTGACCCTGGTGCCTTCGCGACGGTCGTCGCCGAAGGAGAGCCACAGCCGATCGCCCACCGCGGCGTGGACCTTGCGGGCGAGCGCCCGGCTCATCGCGATGTCGTGCGAGCCGAGCCGGTCGACGTCGCCTTGGGCGACGCCCAGGTCCAGAACCTGGTTCAGCGGGCCGTCGGTGACCGCCTGGGCGATGGCATCCGCGCCCTGCCCCGCCGGATCGTTCCGGGTGAGCACCTGGGCCCATGTCTGCCGGGTGCCGACTGCCGCGGCCACCCCCGGCAGTCCGCTCACGGTCCGGTCGGCGGAGTCGGGCAGTCCTTTCCCCGCAGCCTGCACCAGATGGTCGGCGACCAGCCGACCGTGGTCCTGCTTTTGCAGCTCATGCCACTTCATCTGCGGGACGAACAGGGCGACGGCCGCGAACGCGACGGTGAGCGCGAGCGGCGTGGCGGCCGCGCCCAGCCTGCGGTGGCCGACGCCGAGGTTCGCCCGGACCAGCGGGCCGATCACCGGCAGTAGCACAAGGCACAGGAGCCCGAAGGCGGCACCCGCGAGCCTTCCGACCCAGGGGGCGAGCAGTCCCACCGCGACCATGAGCACCATGACCATGCCGCCCGCCGCGTTGGCGGCGTCCGACACCGCGGACCGGGAGAGTGCCGCCAGCCCCCAGACGCCGCCGGCCAGCACCGCGAGTCCCAGCACCGTGCGTGCCACGCCCACACGCCGGGCGGGCACCGACGCCTCCCCCAGGGCTTGCAGGACGCGGACCTTGGCGGCTCGCCGACTGCTGCTCCAGACGGCGAGTTGGGCCGTCACCCCGCACAGCGACACCGCGCCGAGCACGCTGGGCGGCCCGAAGCTCAACGAGAAGGATTCCGGCACCCAGCCCTGCCCGACGATCCAGGCCCGCAGCGCGGCCGCCAGCAGAACGCCGAGCCCACAGCCGGGGACGGCGGCGACGGCGGTGACCACGAGGGCCTCGTAGGCGATGAGCCGGCGGACCTGGCCGGGCGTCGCGGCGACGGCCCGGAGCAGGGCGATCTCCCGCGTGCGCTGCTGAACCGAGAGGGAGAAGGCGCCGGCCACCGCGAAGGCGGAGACGAACAGGCAGATGAAGCCGAAGGGGACGGCGAAGGAGATGACGTCTCCCCCGCCCTGGGCCGGCGCCGCCCTCGCCCCCGATTCCAACAGCGCGGCGCAGGCCATCACTAGAAGCTGCGCGCACGTCATCGCCACGAACGATCCGGTGAAGGACGTTTTCCGGAACCGTACGGTGGACCAGGCCAGCGAGACGAGCACGTCACACCCCCAGTCCGGCGAGCCGCTCGGCGACCGTCGCCGCCGACGGTCGGCGCAGCACGTCGATGATGCGCCCGTCCGCGAGCAGCAGCACGGCATCGGCGTACGAGGCGGCCGCTGGATCGTGGGTCACCATCAGGACCGTCTGACCGACCTCCTCGACCAGCCGGCGCAGCAGCTCAAGGACCTTGCGGCCGGAGGAGGTGTCCAGCGCTCCGGTGGGCTCGTCGGCGAAGACCACGTCAGGCCGGGTGATCAAGGCCCGGGCGATGGCCACACGCTGCTGCTGGCCTCCCGACAGTTCCCCCGGCCGGTGGTGCCGACGTTCGCCGAGCCCGGTGTAGTCGATCAGCCGCTCCAGCCAGTCGCGGTCCAGCGTCGCTCGCCGGCCCGCGAGACGGACCGGCAGGACGATGTTCTGCTCGGCGGTCAGGGCGGGAAGGAGGTTGAACCCCTGGAAGACGAACCCGATGCGTTCACGGCGCAGCCTCGTCAAAGCCGTCTCACTGAGAGCGCCGAGTTCACGACCACCGACCTCGACCATGCCCTGATCCGGTCGCTCCAGGCCGGACGCGCAGTGCAGCAGCGTGCTCTTTCCCGACCCGGACGGGCCCATGATCGCGGTGAACGTGCCGTACGGCAATGCCGTCGACACGTTGTCCAGCGCAATCACTCCGCCCCGCCCTCGACCATGGGTCTTGCGCACTTCTGTGAGGCGTACCGCCCACCGGACCCCGCCCGCCGGCTCGGCGCCGGTCGCGAGCCGCGTCGGCGGTCGCTCCTCCGAACGCTCTGCCACTCGAGCTTCTGCCCTCCGGTCGACATCCCCGTCCAAACCACAGTCCTCCATCGCCGGCACGTGTGACCCCTGTCGCCCTGAACGCAGGTGCATCTATCATCTCATTTGTGATCGCCTTGGATCGGCTGGTGACGTTCATGGTCACCGCATTCGTCATTATCGTGATCCCCGGCCCAAGCGTGCTGTTCGTGGTGGGCTGAGCCCTTTCATACGGAAGGCGTACCGCGCTTGCTTCGGTGATCGGCAACGGACTGGGCGCACTGGTACTCGCCGCAACGGTAGCGTTCGGAGTCGGCTCCCTGGTGGCGCGGTCGGCCGTCCTGTTCACAGCGATCAAGCTGGCGGGCGCGTCATACCTGGTGTACTTGGGGATCAAGGCGTGGCTTGAGCGCGGTGGGCGGCTCAGTTTCGATCCGGATGCAGGCCGAGCGGGTGGCGGCGATTCGTTCAGGCTTCCTCGTCGGTGTGGCCAACCCGAAGGCGGCGGTGTTCTTCGCAGCGGTATTGCCACAGTTCGTGAACCGGCCAGCCGGACAGGTGCCGTTGCAGATGCTGATCCTGGGCGGGATCTTCACGCTGATCGGATTGATCTTTGACTCGGCCTGGAGCCTGGTAGCGAGTAGCGCTCGCGTGTGGTTCGGCCGCTCTCCCAAACGGCTGAGGATCGTCGGTGGCGCTGGTGGCCTGGCAATGATCGGTCTCGGCCTGGGTGTCCATTCACGGGGGTGAGCCCGCGTCAAGTGGCGACCGGCGTGGGTAGCCAAGGCCGTCCGGCGAGGACGGCGTGAATGGCGTCGATCGCGCGGATGCCGTGGCCCTTGGTGGTGACCAGGTAGAAGCGCACGCGGCAGTACCGGCCCAATGTGGCCATGGTGTGCCAGTAGCCGGAGACCGCTTGATGGCGTTTCGGTTCCTTGAGCGCCTGCTCGCTGGCGTTGTTGGTGAACGGGACAGCGAAGTTCGAGGTGAACAGCCAGACCTGTTCGGCCTTGGCCGCGAGTCGGCGGGCCAGCCGGTAGCCGGGGTGGTTGCCATCGTGCCAGTCGCGGTGCCGGTTGGTGATCTGTCCCCAGTGGACCTCGTGGTCGTAGCGGGCCCGCAGGCCGGCCAGCAGATCGTCGTCGAGGCGGTCCCGGTTGTCGGCGGCGGCCTGGCGGACCGCGACGAGCGCCGCCAGCAGGGTCTTGCGGACGCGTTCGGCCCAGCCCTGCTCGACCGGGTGCAGGTCCCGGACCCCGGCCAGGTGGCGGACCAGATGGGCGCCGCATTGCTGCACGCCGGCCAGCTGGCCGGCGAACTGCGCCCATCCCTTGTAGTCGTCGCGGACCAGGTAGCCCGCGTACCCGTTCAGGACGCCCAGGTCTTTGATCGCGTCCTTGGAGCGGGCGCCGATCGGCTTCAGCCAGACCAGCCGCTCATCGGGGGTGCGCAGGGTGACGATGTGCGGCCGGCCGGGCAGCGGCTCGCCCGTCTGTTCGTCGGTGTCCTTGCGCAGCACGTTGACCGGCGTTTCGTCACCGCACAGCACGTCTTCGGCTCGCAGGGCGGCCTTCATCGCCTCGTCGAACCCGGCGCAGGCCAGCTTGTCGGCGAACCGGGCATGGGCCTTGGCGACGAACCCGGCCGAGACCGACGTGCTCAGCAGCGCCTCCATCAACATCGCGGTCCGCTCGACCGGGACATTACCCAGCGCCTGCACCATGATGGCCGCCGCGTTCACGTTCGGCCCGTACACCACGCTGCCCGCCTGCCCGGACGGCGCGGCCGCGCGGGTGGTCGTCCCGCAGCCGCCACACACCAGCTTCGGCAGCAGCCAATGCGTCTTTTCCACCGTGATCGGCGCGATGTCCCACACCTGCGCCCAATCGGCCCCGACCTGCCGGGCTCCGGCCAGGTCATGGCCACATCCCGAGCACTCGGCCGGCGGCTCGGCCGTCCGCTCCGCCCGCTCGCCCTCCGGCGCCGGGGTCAGCCCGGCTCCCTTACGACCCTTCTGCCCGCCCGGCTTGCGATCCTTCGAGCGTTCCCGCTGCGAGGTCTGCCGCTCGGCCTTGCGGCGGGCCTTCGCCGCGATCGACTCCTTCGACTCCGGAGTGGAGGAGTTCGTGCTGTCCATCCCCAACCGGCGTTCCAGCTCGGCCAGCCGCAACTCAAGACGACGACGAGCCTCACGCTCGGCCTCGCGTTCAGCAGCTCGGGCTGCTCGCTCCTCGGTGAGCAGCGTCTTCAGCACCGCGACCTCGGCGTCCTTGAGCTCCACCACCCGGCGCAGCTGCTCGTTGGCAGCACGCCACGCCTCTTCGGCAGTAGAGGGCGGGATGTCGGACACAGGACAGCATGATCGAGGATCACCTCCCGCAGATCAAACCGGAACAGCGCTGCAGGTCACGAGGGCCCGTGAATGGACACCGGCCTGGGCATCGCCGTAACCGGCCGAAAAGACTGATGGGGTCCCAGTAGTAACGACGCAGGAAACAACGGATATGCAGGTCAGCGGCCCACCTTCCAGGCTGTGCCCGAAGGTTCTTAAGGAAGCTCTGACCTGCATATCCGTTGGATTTTTCGCCAGTACTACCGGGACTCCTTCAAACGGCTACGCGTCCGCTACGAACACCGCGCCGATCTCCATCAGGGCCTGCTCGACCTGGCGTGCAGCATCATCTGCCTGCGCCGCCTTCGAACCTCATTTTGAAACCATCAGTAAGTGAGCACTAATCATGTTGTAAGAGATTAATTGACCTTTAGTCAACCAATTGTTAGGCTCCGACCGCTTGATGATCTTCACATGGATCGGAGCTTGAGTGCACAACCCCCCCACGCCCTCGGTTCACCATGCGCGGAAACGCCTGCTGAAGGGAATCGCGACGGGACTGCTGATCACGCCCCTCCTCGCGATCACCGCCACTCCAGCGGCTTCGGCCGACCCCGCCCCCAGCACGCCCTCCCAACAGACCCCCACCCCCACCGGCTTACCGAAAAACCCCGTCGAGCTGCTGGGCGCGGCGACGGAGACCACCCGGTTCTGGAAGCACCCCGACGGCCACGTGACCTCGGAGATCTGGTCGAGGCCCGTCCGCGTCAAGCAGCGCGGCGCCTGGGCGTGGATCGACCCCACCCTGGCAGAGCAGAACGGCACCGTGAAACCCAAGGTGATCAAGGGCGACCTCGCCCTGTCCGCCGGGGGCGGCACCGGCCCGTTCGCCACCTTCCGCCCGAACGCCCAGCAGTCCCTGGCGCTATCGTGGCCCACCGACCTGCCCAAGCCCATCCTGCAGGGCAGCCGGGCGACCTACCCCGACGCGGCCGGCCCCGGAGCCGACCTGGTGGTCACCGCGCTCCCCACCGGATTCCGGCAGGACGTGGTCCTGCGGACCCGGCCGGACAAGACGCCACAGCTGGAGATCCCGGTCACCGCCACGGGCCTGACCCTGGCCGAGGCATCCGACGGCCGACTGCGGCTGACCGATCAGCACGGTCAGGGCGTCGCCGTCGCCCCCAAGCCCGCCCTGCGCGACACCGCGGACCCGAAGGGCCGCGACCACCACGGTAAGCGCGGCACCGTCGAGGTCAAGGTGCGCACCGAGGGTGACCGCCAAACGCTGCTCCTCACCCCCGATGCCGACTTCCTGGCCGACCCTGCCACCGCCTACCCGGTGACCCTCAGCTCCGCGTTCAGCATGGCGATCACCGCCGACACCGACGTCAACAGCGTCTACGACTTCAACAACATCGACGGTCCGGCCCTCAAGGCGGGCACCGAATCCACCGGCGAAAAGGGCCGCACCTACCTGAAGTTCGACATCTCCCCGATGGTCGGCCAAAACGTCAGCAACGCCACGCTCTCCCTGCTGAACGTCGACGGCCCCAGCTGCGGCACCAAGGTGGGAGCCGGCATCCAGGTCCGCCGCGTCACCAGCGCATGGGACCCCTCCACCCTCACCTGGTCCCCCCAGCCGACCAACACCACCGAAAACGCCGTCACCAACACCAGCAGCGTCCACTCAGGATCCTGCGCCCCCGCCCCGATGAACTGGGACATCACCGCCATCGCGAAGCAATGGACGGGCGACATCGGCAACTACGGCCTCGTCCTCATGTCCCCCACCGAGGCCAAGAGCGCCAACTCCCGGGTCTTCCCCTCCGCCGAAGACACCGACTTCAACACCCCGCCCAAGCTCACAGCCACCTTCACCCCCGCCGGCGGCCCCACCGTCGTCAGCCCCGCCGGGCCCGACGGCGTGGAGGTCTTCACCGCGCCCAATGAATGGGGCACGGACCTCCTCCCGATGGCCGAGGGACAAGCCCATGCGCTGAGTTCGGCGTATGACCGCGTCGAGACCAATGGCGACGCGCTGGCTCCCCCGTATGTCGACATGGTCACCGGCAACGTCATCGTCCCCGCGGCTACGGTGGACGGCCGGGCCGTTGCGTCCACTTCCCTGACTGGTACCGCCTACCTTGGCCTCGGCGGCGTCGACTGGACGCTTCCCGGCACCTACACCGGTGCCGACACCGATGAAGACGCCGAAGCGCCGGCGGGCCCGTCGGAGGAATACAACTTCACTCCGCAGGTCCCGGATGTGGTCAACAGCTACAGCAAGCTGTCGACCATCGCCAGCGAGATCCCGACGCTGGACCCGAGCCAAATGCCCGGTGTCGGCGGCGTCGTCGAGTCACGCCCGTGGCCTGAACGAAACCAGGTCCTCCTTACCGCGAACGCTGTGACTCCCGAGCTGCGGCTGGCCCTGGCGCAGCGCTATGGCACAAACACCGTGACCATCTGGCTGAATCCAGACGCCACGCGCAGCAATATTCAGGACACGCGAGACAACGATAATGACGAATACGTCAACGGTGGAGGCGCATACTTTACCTCGAAGAATGCCGGATGCACCGTGGGGTTCGCCTGGGCGGTTCCCGAAGGTAGGCGTATGGTGACGGCCGGGCACTGCCTTCCCGACATCGGCGAGTTCCAATACGTGGACAGGGTGGTAGGCACGGAGAGAATGCATATTGGAATTACCCTTTCCAGCACTTGGGTAATGGGCAAGGGGTCCGTGAAGCTCCCCGGTCAGACGCAGACCCGCGGGGACGCCGCGATAGTGGAGTACTTTGACTCGTACAAGCCCACGGCGTCGATATTCGTCGGCGGGGTGACCTCAGGCGAGAAGCGCCCTGTGAGGCGCAGCTGGACTCGCCGCTCAGTGCCCGGTGACCTCTTCTGCATAGGAGGAAGGACAACCGGCCAGTCGTGCAACTGGAAGGTCGAAGAAGTCAATAAGCCAATCCCGCAGGGTATAGATGGCGGCGGTTTCGCCGGCACTCTCGCGAACGGCGTTAGGGCAACACGGCGCGGCGACTGCTCAGAAGGAGGCGACTCCGGCGGCCCGATCTTCACCATCGAATCGGACGGGTACGTTGTCGCCAAGGGAATCCTCAGCGGCGGGGCGGACGTCCTTGGCTTCTGCAAACTTAACTTCACCGATATCCATGACGTTCGCAAAGCCTTCGGTGGCGACGTCATGAAGCGCCGATAAGAGCAGGTCATCTTCCATGGTTTTTTCCCTCAGCAGCAGAATGACCCCTGCCCTTCTCATGGGGTTGGCGGCCATGACCTTGACGGCCTGCAGCGGATCTCAGTGGCAGGACATCAATACGGCGACGCTGTCGAAAGATGAGCGGACATTGACCGTGGAAGTGCTCCTCGCAACGCCAGAAGACAATAAGTTGCAATGCGAAAAGGTGACGGAAACCGAAGTAAACGAATCCTCTTCGCAAGTGATCATCGGGATTCAAGTAAGCAACAACTGCCCAAGCTCGGGGAACGACACCCTGGCCATAGGGTATGTGCGTTTCGTGAAACTAAAACTAAGACAACCGCTTAGCGGGCGAACTGTCTTGGACAACACGCGCCATCAACGCGTCAAGATCAGCTGATTGTCCGACAGTTCGTCAGTCGTGGCGGACCTGGCGTCTGGGCCGATAGGCAGGCCCCCGACGCCAGGTCCGCTGTCAGCCGTCCTCGCCTGCGGCCATCGCGGCCAGCCCCTCCCTCGCGAACGCGATGATCTCGTCTGGCTTCGACGGCAGCTTCTGCGGTTTGACGCTGACGGTGTCCCGGTAGAAACGGGTCTGCTCGCGGCGTTCGCCCCTCCACCTGTCCCACTGCATCGAGAACACGTCGTCCTCACGCACCGGCAGCTTCACCTCGGCGCCGACCGCGCGCATCCTGCGCTCCAGCCCGTCGAGCCCGAAGGAGCACCCCACCAGGGGGGTCAGCCCACATAAGCCCAAAACCCACATTGGGATGATCTTGATGACAGGAGAGCGGTGGGCGGGCGGTGGAGCTTGGCCTGGCTGTGGTCCTGGGGAATTTCAATGGATTTGCCTGACCTGCGATAACGCTGGTTGCCAGTGGTCGCCAGGAGGGTGTGGGGGTTCAGCGTGGACGGCGGCGCTGGATGGGGTCGGCTTCGGCGGTGACGCGGGCGGAGGTTTTCTCGCCGAGGCGGACGTAGCGGCCGAGGCTGGCCAGGTGCTGGTGGCGGCTCTTGGCCTGCAGTTCGGGCGCGGTGCGGCCGGCTTGGGCCAGATGCTGCAGCGCGCTGTGGCGGAGCTGGTGCAGCGTCCACCCCTGCCGGTGCGGGTCGAGCTGGGCCGAGGCGGTCTTGAACAGGTATTCGGCGCGTGGGTAGGACAGTCGTCCGCGTCCTGTGGCAGGGTCGATGTCGGCGGCCGCGGGTGTTCGCGGGCCGGAGGCAGGAGCACGCCGGTCGGCCAGGAAGACCGGTCCGCTGGTGCGGCCGGCCAGCAGGCGGGGCAGCAGCCGGGCGGTGGGGGTGGCCCAGTGCACGTACTCGATCGCGCCGCCCTTGGAGACCACCCGGGCGCGGCGGAACTCCAGGTCGAGATCTTCAACGTTGAGCGTGAGGATCTCCTCGGCGCGCGCAGCCGTGTCATACAGCAGCCGCCAGAGCACCCTTTCGCGCAGAGCGTGCGCAGGATCGGTGAACAGCGACTCCAGCCGGGTGCGCGGGATGGCACGGTCGCCACGGCGGGCGCTCTTGCGGCGCTGCAGTCGCCGGGCCGGGTTGGTGGCCAGCAGGTCCTGGCGCTGGGCCCAGGTGGTGAAGGAGACCAGCGCGGACAGGTGCCGGTTCCAGGTGGCGGCCACCGCGGTGTTCCAGCGGGCCATCACCGCCGCGTAGTGCTCGGGTTGCAGGGCTGCGGCCGGGAACTGGGCGCCGGCTGCGGCGATCAGTCGGGTGAGGGTCTCGGCGTAGCCGGCGCGGGTGGTGGTCGTGGTGAGGGAGTCGAGGAAACGCTCGACGGCGGCCGCGGCCGTCGGCCCGGCGGCGGGGGCCGGTTCGGGCGGGCTGGGGGGCCCGGTAGTAACGGCGAAATTTTCGACGGATATGCAGGTCAAACCCTCAGCAGAGGGCTTCGCATACAGCTCGACCAAGGGCCGTTGACCTGCATATCCGTTGTTTTTTCCGCGCTTACTACCGGGACCCCTAGCAGCCGCGAAACCGGCAGGCCAGGTGGCCTGCCGGTCAGTGCGCTTCCTCATACCAGGGTCGGGATGGGCTCGGTAGCCGAGGGAACCGGACGGGAGGCGGTCGAGGTGGCTCGGTGGGAGATGGAGGCGAAGGAGACGAGCAGGAGGATGGCGCCGAGCGGGATGAGGTCCTTGTCGATGTTCGGCATGATGAGGTCGCACAGGACCAGGAAGGGCGTCCACACCTTGATCCGGCGCATGACGGCGAGCTGGACGACGAGAGCGAACTGGCCGACGTAGAAGAGGTACGGGCCGACGTCGTAGGCCGCGAGGGTGACCCCCGGGGTATCGCGGATCTCACGGGTGAGAAGGCTCATGCTCAGGTTGTCGACGGACAGCAGTCCAGCCACGACGTCGATGGTGAACTGCGTGGCCAGAGCGAGGGCGCCGGCGGTGGCGATCACTGCGATCACAGTGGACAGGGCGTTGCCTCCTGCCATCCGGCGCATCTGCCGGAAGATGTACACGAACAGCCCCATCGCCGCGATGAAGGCCAGATGGCCGGTGGTCCAGGCGAGACCGGGGCCACGACTGCCGTCGAGCCCGTCAAGAATCCGGATCACGCCGTAGGCGAGGGTGAGCAGTGGGGCGGCAATGAAGGCGATGCGCGGGTTCATCCGGGGCTCCTTGGCAAGGGGTGCTTACGCCCTTAATCCTGGATTTTCACCCGCCGGAAGTAATCGCCGACGGGAGCGATCTCTGCCATCCCTCTCACGGGGGAACAGGCATCCCTCCTGTCGGCGAGGTATCCGGGGTCGAGGAACGCGGGGACAGCCATTAGCGGTGAGATGGATCATGGTGCAGATGGTCACCGCGACCTGCGGAAACACTCAAGGTCGCGTTATCGCGCCAGACTCTCCCGCCACGTTCGGGCCGACGCTGACTCAACGCCGTTGTCGTGCACACCCGTCCTGACATGCTCGAACATCCCGTACCGCTACCGGTGGTTCGTTGGATCAAGAATGATGCCGGGTATCGCCTTATTAATGCTCGTTCGAGCGTTTCAGGGGGTGGGTGATGACCGCTCGTCTGCCGTGCCCGGTGGCGCCTGGTCCGCTGGAAGAGTACGCGGCGTGTTTCGATGATCTGTTCTCCGCGCTCGGGCAGCGGCGCGGGTTTCGCGAGTATCTGGCCGGGCTGTTGCTGCCTCGCGAGCGCAACAAGACGCTGACCTGCCTGGCCGGGGCCGAACCCGTGGTGGGAATCAATGATCCGGCGGTGCAGCGGCTGCAGTACTTCCTGTCGGAATCGGTGTGGAACCCCGAGGCGGTCAACGACCGGCGGGTGGCGTTACTGCGGGCCGATCCGGCGGTTGCGCCGCACCGGGGCGGGGTGTTGGTGATCGACGACAGCGGCGACCGCAAAGACGGGCACGCCACCGATCACGTGTCCCGTCAGTGGCTGGGCCGGCTCGGTAAGACCGACAACGGGATCGTCACTGTCTTGGTGGTCCCGTCTCGCCCTGCTTCACATCAAAATGACTCATACGTCTATGTCTCACAGCAGTCTGACAGAGAGGGTTCAGGGCGCGGCACAGGTCCTTGGCGCGCAGGTCACCGTCGATGCGGGTGAAGACGGCCAGAATCTCCTGATAGGCGGGCGGGAGCGGTTCACCGGCGCCGACAGTGCCGGGCTGGTCTTGCTCGCCCTGTTGCCCGGCGATCTCCAGCAGGGTCTGCCGGGTAAGCCGCAGACGGGACACCACCTGCTGGATGTCCTCCAGCCGGGCGGACAACTCGGCGATCTCGGCGCGCAGCCGGTCGGCTTCGGCGTGGACGTCCTGTTCGCGTTCGTCCAGGTGCCGCAGCAGCTCATCGGGCACCACCGGTGCGGTGCCGGGGCGTGTCGTCACGCCGCCAAGCCCAGCAACGACCTCGACCGCCAGGTCGTGGTGGCGGTACCGGTCAGCCGGCGGGTCATGTTGTCGGCCATCGACCAGTAGACCATCGACTCGGCGCTGGCGGTCAGCCGTTCGTAGTCCCGCCCAGGCGACGGTGCAGCATCAAAGTGCCGTAGACCTGCTCGACGACCCACCGCTTGGGTAACGGTGCAAAGCCCCTGGTCTGCGGGTCGCGGTGGACGGTCTCCACCTCGATGCCCAGCGCGGCTCCGTGCCGGGTGACCGCGTTCTTGAATCCCGCGTCCACCCACGCCTTGGTGACGGCGGGGTTGTCGATCGCGACCTTGTCCAGCAACTGGATGCCGATCGCGTTGTCGTGCACGCTCGCGGCGGCCACCACCACCGCGATCACCAGCCCGGTCACGTCGACGGCCAGGCCGCGCTTGCGGCCCGGGCTCTTCTTGCCCGCGTCCAGTCCGGTCGTGGCGGCGGGCGCGCTGACCGAGGCGCGTACGGTCTGGGTGTCCAGGACCACCGCGGTGGGGTCCTCGCGTCGTCCGGCCTTCTCCCGGACCTGGCAGCGCAGCAGGTCGTGGATGGTCTGGTCGGTGCCGTCGTCGCGCCAGGCGGCGAAGTAGTAGTACACCGCGGTGTGTGTCGGCAGGTCGTGCGGCAGGTAGCGCCACTGGCAGCCGGTCCGGGCCTGGTAGAGGATCGCGTTGACGATCTCCCGCATCGCGTAGCGTCCCTGGTGTCCGCTGACCGAGGGGTGCCGCGTCTTCCACGCCGTGATCACCGGCTCGATCAGCGCCCATCGCTCGTCGGACAGATCGCTGGGGTAAGGCTTACGCTCGGCCATGCCGCCAGTCCATCGCAGCCGTATCGGATGTCAACTCTCCGTCATGAGATCCTCACTCTGGGGAAAACTCATACGAGGGCAAACCCTCTCAAAACTCCCTCTAAGTTCGTCATGGTGCACCACTGCGTCAGGACTCCGCAAAGCCGGCGAATCGTTTTCCGGGGCCGCCGATCGCGGCAGTCAACAGCACAACGCGCGAAGCGCATCGTCGTGGCGGCGGAGCCGATGGCAGGCCGGGCAGCCATGTCCCTCGATTATGCCGGCCGACCGCGGACATCGACCGACGCGCGTCACGACCTACAGGGCGAACGTTGCCTGCTACGGCACTACTTCGCCCCTGGACGTAGCTTCGGGAGTCCTGGGCCGTGACCAGCAACAACTGGGCCCCACGCACACAGCACCCCAGGAAAGATCCGTTATCGTGCGTTGCGTATCCCGAGAATGTATGCCGCAGTAAGCGCAACGGCACGGTCTTCGTCATGTGACAGATCTGCGAGGGCACGTGACGCTGTGATTCCCGGGATATCCGCGAGCGCCTGTGTCAGCCGTCGACGTGCAGACGATTCAACGGTGCCGTGGGCGAGGCAATCAACGAGCCTGGTAGCGATCTGATCCGCCAACGCGGGACGACTCGCCAGCGCGCTCAGTGCATCGGCTGCATCGACGTCATTCGTCCCCTCGACGACCATATCGACGAGCGTCGGGACCGCGTCGGCTACTCCACGTGCCCCGAGCGCCAGAGCTGCATACCTGCGGACCACGATGTCGGGGTTCGCGAGGGCGTCCTGCAGCAGTGCGGTCGCCTCACCGTTCGGAATCTCAGCGATGGACTGGACGGCACGTTTCCGCACCTCGGCTACTGGTGAGCCGAGGCCCTCCGCCAGCAGCGCCAATCCGCCATCGCCCGATTGCGCCAAAGCCCATCGAAGGGCTCCGGCGACGTTCGGGTCCGTCTCGCTCAGCGCTGCCTCGACCAGTGCTTCCACTGGCACCGGAACCTTTTCAACTGAGGACAAGGCCGCGCGCTGGCGCTTCCCAGCGCTCTTTGACCCCAACGCCTGGAGGAGTACAACGATCTGGAGGACGTCCTCCCAGCCGGCGGGTTCCGCGGCATCGATCCGACGGAGTCGCGTGAGCAGCTCCGTCTCACCTGCGATGCGTTCTCGCGTCTGGCGGATGAGGTCGTCGACGAGTTCTGAGGGCGTGAAGCCGGGATCATCGAGCGCGCGCCTGACTTCACGCAGCGACAGCCCCAATGACCGCAGGCTCTCGATATGGAAGATCCGCCGGATGTCCTCGCTGGAGTACTCTCGATAGCCAGCGTCGGTACGACCCGTTGGCCGCACCAGGCCGAGCGAGTCGTAATGCCTGAGCATGCGGGCGCTGACCCCGGACCGTCGTGCCACATCACCGATCAACACTGCCTATCACCCCTCCTGGCTGGTCCTGCCGAGGGCTACGACGCGCTTCGCCTCCTCGATCGCGAACTCGAATCCGGCATCCGGGTCGCGCAACAGCCGTTCCGTGGCGATCGCGTGCGCGCGCACGCGAGGGTCGAGATCCGTCATCGCAGCGCGCAGAGTTGGCAAAATCACCTCACCGAGCGCGATCAGCGCCCGGCTGAGGCTCAGCTGCATCTCACGTTCGCCGCGCCCGAGCTGTGTCGACAACACTGCGGCCAGCTCGGGCTCTTCACCTTCGGGCACGAGCACGACCGCTGCCCGCCAAGCGCTCCGCGCCACCTCATCGTCGGCGTCGGACAGAAGCGCCCGTGTGATCGCTGGCCACGCTTGCCGATCTCCGATCTTGGACAGCGTGTGCAACACCTGGCTCCGTGCCTGCGCACGCTCCGAGCGGACTTCATTGAGAAGCTCTGGGACCGTCATTGATGCCGAGTGGCGGGTGAGTGCCCACGTAAGCATGTCGCGCACGTAGAATTCGGGTTCGATCGCGCATCGTTCGATGAGCTTGTCGATGAACCGCGGGTCAGGGGTCGTGCCGACCGCTAGCGCTGCCCGCAGCCGCACTGACGAGCGGCTGTCCTCCAGCCCCTGGAAAGCTCGAATCGTATCCGTGTCCTGTTTCGGCACGGTCATCGGGACCACCTCCTTGGCTACAGTGAAGACCTTGTCACTGTGTCAAGGTCAAGCGGGGTCACGCCGCGAGATCACCAGGCACCCTCTGTCCACCGAGTTCGGTGCTTGTCAAGTCAGATGAGACGTGCGTGACGTTATGAGGCACGTTCACGTGTACGCCGACATCACGCAACGTCACGAATCACGAGTTGTGACACAGACACTCAGCCTTCGGCGTCCTCGTCGTCGACGTCGGTCGCGTCCGGGTCACGCAGGGGCCGCAGGCCCTGCGCTGGGCCGCTCGCCGTAATGTTGAACAGATAGCGGCCCAGGAAGTTGATGTGCCGGTCCTTCAGCGGCGACAGGCGGGCCACGTCCTCATCCTTGATCTCGTGACCCTCGGCGCGCAGCTGGGCGACGGCGGCGTCCAGATAGCGGGTGTTCCACAGCACCACGGCGTTGAGGACGAGCCCGAGCGCTGCGAGCTGGTCCTCCTGTCCGTCCCGGTACGCCTGGCGGATCTGCCCGCGGCCGCCGTGGCAGATCGCGCGGGCCAGGCGGTGGCGGGACTCCTGGACGGTGAGCTGCCGGTTCATCAGGCGCCGGTAGGTATCGTCCATCGGGTCGACCAGGGCGAGCAGGTGCATGGTCTTGTCGATGCGGCCGTACTCGGCGAACGCCGCTCCCAGCGGCGTGGGGTGCCCCTCGCGGCCGAACATCCGCAGCAGGTCGTACGCCCTCACCTGGTTGGTGATCAGCGAGCCGGCCACCCGCAGCATGTCCGGCCAGTGCGTCTCGATCCGCTTGAGGTTCACCTTGTTACGGGCGACGGCTTCGAGCGGCCCGTAGTCCCCGGCCGGCTCCTCGCCTTCCGGCACGGGCACGTCCGCGCGCCAGAACCGCTGGTCGACCAGATCGCGGAAGCGCGGGGCGAAGCGGAAGCCGAGCATCTTGTACAGGCCGAAGGCCATGTCCGGAGTACGAGGCGTTGTCGGTGGCCACCATCTCCGGCCACACCCCGCCGTCGAGGTTCAGCAGCGTGTCCAGGGTGAACAGGCTGTCGCGCGGGGTGCCGCGCACGACCATCGCACCGATCCCTGCGACCTGGTCATTGACGGCATTGAGCCAGGTCAGACCGCGTTTGTAGCCGTAGTACTTCGGCGAGGGCCCGGTGTTGATGCTCTTGACGGGGACGACGAACCGCAGCCCGTCGACGGAGGCGAGCATCCCGCCGCCCCACCTCTGCGCCAGCTCGATACGGCCCTGAGCGGTGATCAGCGCCGCGTTCGCCGCGGCGATGGTGTCGGCGCGCAGGTAGTTCTGGTCCACGTGCGACAGGTGCGAGCGGGTCAGCGCCCGCTCGTTCGGGTCACACACCGGCGTCAGCCCGATGTTGCAGCTCTCCGACACCAGCAGCGCCACCAGGGAGACGAGCAGCCCCTCCATGCGCGTGGGCCGGGCGGACATGTGCTTGAAGGCGTCCAGGAACCCGGTCCAGGAGTGCACCTCGAACAGCAGATTCGGCAAGTCGATCCTGGGGAGCATCGCCTCCGTGGTGTTCTTCAGCCAGGTCAGCGACTCCGGCTCGCCGACCGCGCCGAGCTTGTCCACGCTCAGCCGGGCACGTCCCCCGCCCTCGGGGACGACGATCTCGACCTTCGTCTCATCCCCGGCCTCGGCCAACCGGTCGGCCATCTGCCGCCAGGCCGCATCCAGGCCCCGGGTCAGCCCGCTCAGATGCTCGCCGACATCATCGTTCAGGGACAGACCGGCCAGCACGTCCCCTCGCATCGCCTCCCACCTGGGCCCGTCCAGCAGCTGCGCCCGCGGGTCGGCCCACCGGTTGGAGGGGACGACGAAGATGTCCCGCCGGTTCAGCGCCCGGTGCAGCTGCTCCAGCATGCACACCACGTACGCATCGCGGTCGACTGCGCCCTGCGGCAGCTTGGCATTGGAGAACACCGCCCGCCGCCACATCGCCGGCACCAGGTTCGCGTCCACCTCGCGCGACAGCAGCGGGCGCTCCTTGACCCGCCGCCGCGACAGGGCCGGGAGACGTCGGACCGCCTTGAGGATGCGCTTGCCGCCCTGTGCGGCGCCCAGCGCGTTCGACTCGCCCAGCAGGGACAGGAACGGGCGAACGGTGTTGTAGCGCAGGGCCAGCTTCTCGCGCATCGCCGCCTCGGCCGACCCGTCGCCCTCCGGCACCAGGGCCTCGACCATCGCCACCGCACCGGACACCGCCGCCCTCGGTACGGTCTCCTCCACCGCCGCCCACAGCGCCGCCAAGTCCAGGTCTGCGCCTTACTCAGCTGCCCATACCGGGCCAGCGTGTTCAGCCGGTTCACCGGCACCCTTGAGAGGTTCACCCGACCCAGAGCGAACGCCGAGATCTCCTCCACCCGCTCCATCGCGCGGGCCATCGCCGTGCCCGTCGACTTCGTCGGCGGCGTCCGCAGCCGCTCCAGCTCCGAGAGCCGCTTGCCCTCCGACACCTCCAGCAGGCCCACCAGCGCCGGCGCCAGTGTCCGGTCCGCCTTGTGCGCGGCCTTGGCCACCGACTCGTACAGCCGCCGCTCCGCCACCGTGCGGGCCTCCGACACCTGCCGGGCCAGCACCGAGACACCCGGCAGAAGTACGCGGTGCCGGCGCAGCCACGTCACCGCGTGGTTGAACGGCGCCACCGGCCCCTCGGCGTGCGTCCACGCCCGGCCATACAGGAACGTCCGGAACTCCCGCGACCACTTCCGGTCGCTGTAGTCGCGGTACCCGAACCGCTCCCGGATCTCCTGCGCGTGCTTGTACGGCGTCATCCGTCGCTCCGCGTACGACTTCACGCACGACGCGTCCTCGATGCCGAGCTGGCCGGCCAGGTAGTCCACGACCTCCCACGGCACCGCCAGCGGATCGTCCCCCAGGAACGTGCCGATTCGGAAGCTCCACGCCGGGGCTATTCGCTGTGGTAGCGACCATGATCAATCTCAGCGCTACTTCCTGTACCGCAACTACTCACACCCGGGGTTGGCCGCGGCACCATCTACCGGGCGCTGCAGCAGACGCCCTGAACCCCTGGCTGCGGCGTTCCTATCAGGGGTGGCGCCGGTCGGGTCCCTGCTCGCGCACATGGCCGCGTTCGCGCCGGTCGCCATGCCCCAGCTCGTGCGGGAGGTCCTCGGCGTCGACCGGCTCGGTGGACTACCGCCGACTCTGCCGCGACCAGCTCGCCATGCTGCTCACACCGCCCGAGGACGTCGTGCCTGCCGTACGAGACCCGGACTAACTGGGGTTCCGGGCAGGTTGGATACCGGGCATCATCCGATCGGATGATGCCCGCTCGAGCGTGATGGGCGATGCGCGGCAGGGGCCTCGGCCGTGATCATCGACGTATGCCCGTCATCGAAGTCACCGGACTGTGCAAGTCCTACGGGGGCCGGCCCGTGGTCGACGGTGTCTCCTTCGCCGTCGAGGAAGGCGAGATCTTCGGCGTGCTCGGCCCGAACGGTGCCGGCAAGACGACCACGGTCGAGTGCGTCGAAGGGTTGCGGGCGCCTGACGCCGGGCAGGTGCGGGTGGCCGGCTTCGACCCGCTCACCGAGCGTCAGGACGTTACCCGGATCCTCGGCGTGCAACTCCAGCAGAGCGCGCTGCAGGAGAACCTGACCGTCCGCGAGGCACTGCAGCTGTACAGCGCCTTCTACCCGGCCCCGGCCGACTGGCGGCAGCTGGCCGAACGGCTCGGCCTGACCGACCGGCTCGACGCCCGCTTCGGCACGCTCTCCGGTGGTCAGCGGCAGCGCCTGTCCATCGCGCTCGCTCTCATCGGCGCTCCCAAGGTCGTCGTGCTGGACGAGCTCACCACGGGACTCGATCCGCGCGCCCGGCGCGACACCTGGAAACTGATCGAGGATGTGCGCGACTCCGGGGTGACCATCCTCCTGGTCACCCACTTCATGGAGGAGGCCCAGCGCCTGTGCGACCGGATCGCCGTCCTCGACGCGGGCAAGATCGTCGCCCTCGACACGCCCGCCGGGCTGATCCGCCGCACCGACGCCGCCACGGTCATCACCTTCACCCCCTCCCGCCCCATCGGCGACCTCGACCTGGCCGCGCTGCCCGCTGTCGTGTCCGTGCGGCAAGCTGCGGACGGCCAGGTGAGCGTGCGCGGCACGGACGAGACGGTCGGGACGCTGATCGCCCTGCTCGCCAGGCACCAGATCACGGCACACCACCTCCAGGTCACCAACCCCACCCTGGACGACGCCTTCCTCCACCTCACCGAACAGGAGACCTGACATGTCCGCGTCCACCGCCGTGCTGAAAGCCGAGGCCCGCCTCATCGGCCGTAACCGTGCGGGGGTGTTCTGGGTCGTGGCCTTTCCCACCCTGCTGCTGATCATCCTCGGCCTGCTGCCGACCTTCCGGGCGGCCGACGCGGCACTCGGCGGCCTGCGGATGGTCGATGCCTACGTCCCCGCGCTGCTGCTCGCCGTGATCATGTCCGGTACGCAGGTCATGCCGGGGTTCCTGATCAGCTATCGGGAGCAGGGGATCCTGCGCCGCATGTCCACCACGCCGGTACGGCCGCTCACCCTCCTGACGGCGCAGATCGTTCTGCACGCCGTCGTCGCCCTCGGCTCGGCGGTCCTCGTGATCGCCGCTGGCCGGCTCATCCACGGCGTATCGCTCCCGCGGCACCTGCCCGGGTACGTGGCGGCCCTCGTCCTGGCCACCCTGGCTGCGCTCGCGCTCGGCACGATCATCGCCGCGTTCGTCCCGAACACGAAGCTCGCCACCACGGTCGCCACGATCGCCTTCTTCCCGCTGGCCATCTCCGCGGGACTGTGGGGACCGGTCCAGGTCCTGCCGGAGATCGCCCGGCGCATCATCGAGTTCACCCCGTTCGGGGCGGCTGCCCAGGCGCTCGACCAGGCGATGCGCGGCCACTGGCCCGACTGGTCGCTGCTGGGCGTGACGGCGCTGTGGAGCGTCGTCCTGATCGCCGCAGCCGCACGATGGTTCCGCTGGGAGTGATCGGCCCGCAGAATGGGCCCATGGCGCGTGACGCGATGCCCGTGGAGGGGGTCCCGGTAGTACTGGGGAAATTTTCGACGGATATGCAGGTCGAAGCCCCCGCAAAGGGCTTCGACCTGCATATCCGTTGTTTCCTGCGTCCTTACTACTAGTCGGTGGTTTGTTGACATGGGGTCGATGTCGCGGTAAGCCGGTGGATAGGGGTAGTTGGTGCTGTTCGGGGGTGGTCGTGGTGGTGACCGCGCGGCGTCCGTGTCCACCGGCGCCGGGTCCGTTGGAGGAGTACGCGGCCCGGTTCGATGATCTGTGGTGCTCGCTCGCGCAGCGCCGGGGGTTCCGCGAATATCTGGCCGGGCTGTTGTTGCCGCGGGACCGGAACAAGACGCTGACGGCCCTGGCCGGTGCGGAGCCGGTGGTCGGGGCCCAGAACGCGGCGGTGCAGCGGCTGCAGTTCTTCTGAGTCGGAGTCGCCGTGGGATCACGAGAAAGTCAACGCCCGGCGCCTTGAGCTGCTGCGGGCCGATCCGGTGACCGCGCCGCATGCGGGCGGGGTGCCGGTGGTCGATGACAGGAGGGGACCGCAAGGACGGCACCGCCACCGCGCACACCGCCCACCAGTATCTGGGCTCGGTCGGGAAGATCGAGAACGGGATCGTGGCAGTGACCACACTCTGGGCCGACGAGCGGGTCTACTACCCGCTGCACGCGGTGCCCTACACCCCCGCCGCTCGGCTGCCTCGCGGCCGCAGCGATCCGGCATTTCGCACCAAGCCGCAGCTCGCGGCCGCTCTGGCAGGTCGGGCTCAGGCCGCCGCCGTGCCGTTTCGGGCGCTGGTGGCCGACTGCGCCTACGGCGACAATGCGGCCTTCACCGCTGAACTGTGGGCCGCTGGATTGGCCGTTCGTGCTCGCGCTCAAGCCGCACCAGGGCTCCTGGGCTCCGGTGGATGAGGCGCACACGCCGATCGACGCCGCCCGTGAGCTTGCCTGGGGAGGTCCCCAAGCGCCGGGCGCCTGGACCAAGGTCGTGCGGCGGTTTCGCGATGGCCGTAGCACCGTGTGGTGGGCCGCGGACGCGGTCTTGGGCGGCTACGGCCCGCACCAGGCGGTCCGGCTGATCGTCGCGACCGCCGACCCGGCGACGCTGCCGGCCAAGGCGACCTGGTATCTGGCCACCAACCTGCCCCGCCCTGGGAGCGTCCGTGCGGCCTGGAGCCCGCATCCGGCCGCCGGCCTGGCCGAGATCGTGCGCCTCTACGGCCTGCGGACGTGGATCGAACAGGGCTACAAGCAGGTCAAGGACGAACTCGGCTGGGCCGATTTCCAGGTCCGCTCCGATGCCGCGATCCGCCGCCACTGGGCCCTGGTGGCCTGCGCGTTCACCTTCTGCCGGCATGCCCGGCCCGCCGATCCGGTCCCGCCACCACACCTCCCGCCCGCCCCGGCCGACACCGACGGCGGAGAGAGGGGGGCCCACCGCCACAGTGCCACCCGTGCCACTGTGCTGGCCTCGCGCCGCCCGCCACGTCCGCGGTTGGCTGACCCCCTGCGCACTGCTGCAACGCTGGTGGCGCAACTGGTCGAGCAGGCCCCCGCCCGCTGAACTACAGGGCCTGGTCACAGCCGTCACCGCGGGGCGGTCCCTCAACCTCTACGCCCCGCCTTAACAAACCATCGTAGTGCTGGGTTCCTCAAAGGGTGTTGAGCTGAGCGGTGGCCAGCCATCCTGATCAGGGGCATCGTGGATGACAGGGAGGTGGTGTCATCATGCCGAAACTGCTGCACGCTCGAGCGCCGCGAGACGGCGAGGAGGAACGCCAGATCCGTAAACTCGCCGGTGCCCGGCACGCCCCGGCCGACTGGATCCAGCGCGCCCAGATCGTCGTGTTGAGCTGGGAGGAGATGCGCGGCCCGGCCATCGCCGCGATGCTGGGCTGTCATCCGGAGACCGTGCGCCGCCGGTTGCGCCGCTTCAACGCCGAAGGCATCGACGGGCTCGGTGACCGGCCCGGGCCCGGTCGCAGACCGCGGATCACCCAAGCCGAACGATCGCAGCTCATCGCGCTGGTCAAGACGACACCGCCCGGGCAGCTGCGCTGGGAGCCCTGGGGTGAGCTGGAGGCCGACGACGAGGATGGGCCGGCGGTGTGGACCCTGGATGCCCTCACCGCCGCCGCCCGTGAGCAGGGCATCGACATTCACCGTTCCCAGGTGCGCCGGATCCTTCTGAAAGAGGGGGTGAGATGGCGCCGCACCCGGTCCTGGACCACCAGCAAGGACCCGGACTTCGCCGCAAAAGAACGCAGGTCGTCGGCCTGTACACCGACCCGCCGGACGGCGCGGTCGTCGTCTGCGCCGACGAGCTGGGGCCGGTGACCCCGCGTACCTTCGGCCCCGCGCCCGCCTGGTCCGCCGACGGCCACCGGATCAAAGCGCCGCTGGAATACTTCCGCGGCCCCGACAAGACCTGGGTGTACGGTGCGCTGCGCGTCGCCGACGGCGCCGCGGTCACCATGACCGCCGCCTCCCGCAACAGCGACTGCTACCAGCGGTTCCTGCAACGACTCGAGGACGCCAACCCCGGCCACGGTGACATCTGGGTGATCGCCGACAACCTGTCCGGTCACAACAGCCTCGCCACCCGCACATGGCCGGCCGACCATCCCCGCATCCAGCACGCGTTCATCCCCGTCGGCGCCTGCCGGCTCAATCTGCAGGAGGCGTGGTGGCGGATCTTCCGCCACCATGCCCTGGCCGGAGTGTCCTTCGCTGATAGCAAGGACATCGACCACGCCACCCGCATCGCCACCGCCCAGCTCAACCAGCGGGCCAAACCCTGGGTCTGGGGACGGCCACCACCGGCCCCCAGACACCTACGCCGCCAGTTCGTCTACAGCCTTTGAGGAACGGAGCACTAGTCGACCGCCGACTGGGCGACCAGCGCCAGCAGGATCGGATAGCGGCGCTCCCCGCGCCGCTGAAGCCCCTGCACCGTCGACCGCCGCCCCAACGTCGCCAGGAACCGGCGCCGCTCGGTCGGCAGCATCGACAGATCCAGACGGTGGGCGTCCATCCCGCGCAGATACCGCAGCTTGGCGATCGCGACCTTCACCGCCGCGGCCGTCGCCTCCACCGCCGGCGTCGTCAACCACGCCAGCCGGGTCATCCCCAGCTCCTCGTCGAACACCAGCAGCCGGTCCACATCCGCTCGTATCGGTCCGGTCAACAGATGATCGACCTTCTCCGATGTCAACGCCCCCGCCGCGTTACGCGCCGACCCGACCATCTTCATTAACACGACCGCACCGGGCCGGACCACCTTCGAGCTGATCAGATGCTCGGCCGCCTGGTGGAACAGCAGCGACGGCGTGTCGTGCTCCATCGCCCGGTCAAGAAAGAACTGCTCCAGCTCCTTCAGCGTCTCGCCCCTGGTGGGAACCGGTTTCCAGTCCAGGTACTTCAGCACCAGCCTCAAATGATCACTACGGGTCTGCGCCCGCCCCCCGTCCGGCTCCAGGGCTCCCGAAACACCGCCAGCTGGTTCGCCAGCCGCTGCACCGCCGCCTGCGGCACCGACCAGATGTCATCCGGCACGAACCCCAGCCACGGCAACGTGCACAGCTGCACCGCCAACCCCAAGCGCGCCGCCGAACCCCGGCCCCCGCCCCGACTCAAGTTGTCGATGAACCCCAGATCCTTCCGCGTCAACGTGAAAAACCTGATCAACTCCTCCCTGCCGATGTCCGGATACGACCGCAGCCGCTCCATCTGCTCGTCGGAGAAGAACTGAACCGCCAACCCCCGCCAATCTCCACGACCGCACCGAAACCAGTACGAACCGTAGTAGCAGAGATCGCCAGGCGTCCCCCAAACCCAAATAGCCCCAAGTCAGGGGCGGGTTCGTTGGATTCTGCTTCATTGCTGCCGGGACCCCCGGAGGGATCGCGGTTGCGACGTCTATCCGGCTTCGTCATTTTCGAGTCCCTCGGGTCGAGCGCGGACTGACGATCAGTGCGTCGCGTTGTGCGGAGCTCAGGCGGTCCGGCCTCGGGGTGATGGCGTACGCGCCGCGCCCGACCTGCTCCATGGTGAGCGGGTCGGAGAGGATCGGACGACGGCTGATCGCGTCCAGGGCGTCGGCCGCCCGCTGGATGGGCCAGTCCAGTGCCGTGGCGAGGTCGTCCACGGTAAGTGGCCGAGCGGCGTACACCAGCGCGGCCAGCACTGTCAGCGCGTCGTGCACGACGGCGTCGGTGAGGCCGCTGTCGTTCATCTGCTCGCTGATCCAGGTGAAGAACTGAGCCATCTGGCCCAGCCGGGTGCCGGCGGGCGTGCCGACGCCGAAGATCTCGATCCCGTGCCGCGCGGCCGCCGCGACCTCGGCGTGTGCCCCGGTGTCGGCTTTGAACGCCCGGAGCCAGACATCGTCGTCGATGACGTACCGTTCGCGGCGGCCGGAATCCTGTGTGCGCCTGACCAGCTCGATCTCCTCGAGGTAGCCGATGGCCTTGGACACCGACGCCGGGCTGACCTGTAGCTGGCGTACGAGCTCGGCGGACGTCAGGCTCCCGGAGTCGGAGGCGAGCAGGCAGACGAACACGCGAGCGGGCATCCGGGGAAGGCCGGTCCCGACCAGCAGCGTCGCGAACTGCTCCACGAAACCGCGCACGGACTCGGCCGGCCGCCCGTCGGCTGGTGGCTCCGTGGCTTGAACTGGTCTGCGGCGGGCGCGCTGCCCGGCGGCCTGCTGGGCGCGGTCGGCCAGGTAGCCGCCGGGCGCGCTGTTGCGTGCCACTTCGCGGCTGATCGTGGATGTGGGCCTGCCCAGCCGCCGGGCGATCTCGGCGTATCCCAGCCCTTCGGCCAGCCAGATCGCGATCTGCCGGCGATCCTCGTGGGTCAGCCTGCCTCCGGGCATCGGCTCGCCCTCCTGTCGGTTCGGGTTCACGGGTGCGTTCACCAACAGTACATTGCAACGGCTGGTTGGCATGGATTGCATTTATCAACAATGCTGTTGCAACGATCGGCTGAAAGTCCAGCATCCCAAGCGCGTTATTGGAGGTTTCTCGTTGACGAGACTTGAAATGCAACGTAGCCTTTTCCCGCTTGGAAAGAATCGGACAGGACGAGGAACCCCTTATGGCAAGAGCGTTGGATGTGACCCGGATGCGAGCTCGCGTCTCCGAGCTGCTCGCGGAGTACCGGATTCCGAGTGCCGCGATCGGCGTCCTCCGCGACGGGGAGATCACCGACTTCGCGGTCGGCGTCAAGAACATCTCCACGCGGGAGCCCGCGACGACCGACACCATCTACCAGTGCGGCTCCGTATCCAAGACATGGACCGCCCTCGCCTTCATGCAGCTCGTCGACGAGGGGAAAGTCGCCCTGGACGAGCCGGTGCGGACCTACCTCCCTGATTTCCGGGTCGCCGACCCCGGCGTCAGCGCCAAGGTCACACCCCGCCATCTCCTCAACCACACCAACGGCATCGAGGAGAACTACGGAGATCCGGGCGAGGACGACGACGTGTACGAGCGCATGGTGGAGAACATCGCCGGCGCATGCCAGGTCCACCCCTTGGGCCACACTCACGGCTACAGCGCGGCCCTGGGCTACGCGATCCTCGCCCGCATCATGGAGGTGATCGACGGCAAGCGGTGGGACGACATCATGAAGGATCGCCTGTTCGACCTCTTGGGACTGACCTCGACGAGCAGCCGGCGTGAGCACGCGGACCAGAACCGGGCCGCGACCGGATACCTGATCCGATCCCTCGAAGAGGGACCCATCTTCTCACCGCTGGGTCACCTGCCGCGCTCCTTCGGCCCCGGAGGCAACGTCAACACGACAGCCCGGGAATTGCTCACGATGGCGTACGTCTTCCTTAACGAAGGAAAGGCGCCGAACGGGACCAGAATCGTCTCACCCGGCATCATCCGCGAGATGACGGAGTCGCGGGTCCCCATACCTGACCCGTACATGTTCGGGCCGGAATGGGCACTCGGCCTCATCGTGTGCGATTGGCACGGCCAAACCGTCTACGCCCACGACGGCAGCGCAGTCAGCCAGAGCGCCCGCCTGCGGATCCTGCCGGAATCGAACATCGCCGTCTCGATGCTGGCGAACGCCGGGCCGCGCGACAGCTTCTACCGGAAGGTGTTCAACGAAATCCTGGCCGACCTCGGCGCGGTCACGATCCCCGACCTGCCGGAGCCCGACCCGACCCTGGCCCTCGATCTGTCCAGGTACGAAGGCTCCTACGAGCGCCCCGGCACCCGCTACGAAGTGGCGGCCGACCGCGGAAAACTCCACCTCAAATTCACCCTGAACCCCATGGAGGCGCAACTCCTCAATAAACCAGAACAGCTCGACTACGAGCTGTCCCCGATCAGCGAGACCCACTTCTTGATGCCTTCGGACGATCCGCTCGAGGACCCTCAGACCGTCGCGATCTACGACTTCAAGAATGGTGCCGCACAGTATCTTCACATCAATTGCCGAGTAAATCCGAGAGTCAATGAGGAGGATGCCACGATGCACGTCATGGCTGTTTCCACGATTTCCGACAACGACGGTTTCTGGGATTCCCTGAAGAAGGCGTACGGCCAGCTTCCCAAGGGTTCCAAGTGGACGCTGGCGGTGACGAGCACCGACGGGACCAAGGCAGTGAACGTCATCGTCCATGACTCGATCGACGGCGTCAGGAGCTTCTTCGAGGATCACGCCGGCCCCTTCGCTACGACGGAATACTTCGAGGCCGACGCGTCCAACGCGGTCGGCCTCCCCACGAAGTAGCCGCTCCTTGCACTGCCGTCCGCCCAAGCCGCGATGGCGGCGCACCATTCGGATCCATGCGACCGTTGTCCTGCTTGGGGGTACGTGCGGTCCTCGACCACTACGTTCAGGCCGCCCGCGACCCGGGCCGTCGGGGACCGACATCGGCGACCGCCTGGGCATCTCCAAGCCGGTCGATCTCGGCGTCGACACCGCCAAGATATAAGGGAGCTCTCCGACTGCGTTCCACCTCCCCACGGCCCGCGCGCGGCACCAGCAAGCTCGCCAGGCGCAAGTCCGCCTGGCGGGCCTGCTCGTTTTGCCGGCCGCACCGACCCGCACCGGCCCATGGTGCACAGCCCCGGCGTATAGATTTGGGTGTAGCTCTTTCTCAGGGACCGGGCTGATCAAGCAGTGAGGTTGAGTTCGTCCTGGTGCTCCGTTCCTCAAAGGCTGTAGACGAACTGGCGGCGTAGGCGTCTGGGGGCCGGTGGTGGCCGTCCCCAGACCCAGGGTTTGGCCCGCTGGTTGAGCTGGGCGGTGGCGATGCGGGTGGCGTGGTCGATGTCCTTGCTATCAGCGAAGGACACTCCGGCCAGGGCATGGTGGCGGAAGATCCGCCACCACGCCTCCTGCAGATTGAGCCGGCAGGCGCCGACCGGGATGAACGCGTGCTGGATGCGGGGATGGTCGGCCGGCCATGTGCGGGTGGCGAGGCTGTTGTGACCGGACAGGTTGTCGGCGATCACCCAGATGTCACCGTGGCCGGGGTCGGCGTCCTCGAGTCGTTGCAGGAACCGCTGGTAGCAGTCGCTGTTGCGGGAGGCGGCGGTCATGGTGACCGCGGCGCCGTCGGCGACGCGCAGCGCACCGTACACCCAGGTCTTGTCGGGGCCGCGGAAGTATTCCAGCGGCGCTTTGATCCGGTGGCCGTCGGCGGACCAGGCGGGCGCGGGGCCGAAGGTACGCGGAGTCACCGGCCAAGTGCCGCCAATTGCATCTAATGCGAATTCGCGACTCTTTGCGGATGGTCACTGAAGGGCGGGTGGCCACCTGGGCCGACCAGCGACGATGGAGCGCGGGCGACAGCAATGACGATAGCGACTGGAGGAGGGGGATCGTTCACAAATTCGGGTCTCTGCTCGAATGACCTGCGGGTCACCGAGCAGCTCGCATACGATGCGACTTTCTCGCATTTGATGCGAGTGGCGGAGGGTGGTGGGCGCGTGGGGGCGGACGGGTCGATACCGGGAGCAGCCAGGCTGCACCTCGTCGACGGGATCACGCTGCTCCGGCCGGAGGAGCAGGTCTTCACCGCGATGCTGACGGGATTCGCCAACCAGCAGTTGGCACGAAACCTGGCCCGCTCCACCGTGGAGGGGCGGGAGAACACCGTGAAGGCGTTCGCCGCCTACGTCAACGCCTATCCGTGGCAGTGGATGCCCGCCATGGTGGACGAATGGCTCGGTGACCTGCGCTCCCTGCGCGAGCTGAAGCGCTCGACCATCCGCTCCTACTCCGAGGCGGTACGCGCGTTCTGCCACTTCGTCACCGATCCCCTCTACGAGTGGGCCATGACATGTGAAGAGCGGTTCGGAACCCACCCCATCCAGATCGTGCACGAGTGGAACACCGCGGTCCACGTTCAAGAACACGAAGCCGACGCGGCCAAGCGTGCGTTCACCAAGGCCGAGTTGCACGCCTTCTTCGAGCACTGCGATGACGAGGTCGCCCGCATCCGGGCCTTCGGCCGCAAGGGCTGGTTACCGGCCTTCCGGGATGCCACCTTGTTCAAGACCGCCTACTCCTATGGGCTGCGCCGCAACGAGGCACGGATGCTGGACGCGGCCGACTTCGGCCGCAACCCGCACGGCACGGAGTTCGGCGAGTACGGCCGCTGCCACGTCCGGTACGGCAAGGCCAAGAAGGGCTCACCACCCAAACGCCGCACCGCCTTAACCGTGTGGAAGTGGACCCCCGACATCCTGGAGGAGTGGTTCACCGAGGTCCGCCCGCTGTTCGGCACCGACAACAACCCCGCGGCCTGGCCATCGGAGCGCGGACTGCGGATCGGCTGCCAGCGGCTCAACTCCCGCTTCATCGCCTACCGCCAGGCCCTGAGCCTGGATGAGGGCCTGGACTTCCACTCCTTTCGCCGCTCCTACGTCACCCACCTGATCGAGGACGGCTGGGACCCGCGCTTCGTTCAGGAACAGGTTGGGCACGAGCACGCGAGCACCACCGCGATCTACACCTGCGTCAGCTCCGACTTCCGCACCCGCACCCTGCGCCGGCACCTGGATGCCACCATCGCCGCCGCACTCCAGGCCCAGACGGGAGAAGAATCATGAAACGCAAGATCGGCTACACCTGGAAGCTGCGCGAGATCATGGCCGATCGGCGCGTCTTCACAGCCACCGAGCTGGTGCCACTCCTGCGCGAGCGCGGCATCGACCTATCGGCCTCTCAAGTCCACCGTCTGGTCTCCGGAACGCCTGAGCGCTTGTCGCTGCAGGTAATGTCCGCGCTTTGCGACATCCTTGCCTGCACCCCGGCCGACCTGGTCGCCACCACCGCCGAGAACGCCGGCGTCCGCAAGACCGCCACTGGCGACCTGCCCACCCCGCCGGAGTCGAGAAGCTCCGGCCGCGCCCGGCTCGCATCCTTCCTGACGCATGACCCGCACCTACGCTAACGACGAGCAATATGAGCGGTGGTATGCCGAGTGCTGCCGCTGCGGTCGCTGCGGACCCAAATCCGGACGTTGGCCGGACGGCTACATCTGCCGGAACTGCGCCGATCGAGCGCTTCGCACCCGGGGCACCTGTCCCGAATGCGGTCAGGACCGCGCTCTTCCCGGACGTCGACGCGGCGACGGCGTCGCAATCTGCACCACCTGCGCGGGCTTCTCCCAGACCTTCGACTGCTCGCGCTGCGGGTTCGAGGGCAAACTCCTGGGCGGGCGACTTTGCGAACGCTGCACCCTCAGCGACCGGCTCACCGCTGTCCTGGACGATGGCACCGGCCACATTCGCCCGGAGCTGAGCCCCTTGTTCGACCTGCTCGTGGCGATGGAACGGCCCGCCAGCGGGCTGGCCTGGTTGGCGATGCGGCCCAACCATCCAGGAAACGCGTCGGCTCTTCTGCAACGGCTCGCTCGCGGGCAGATCCCCCTCACCCACGATGCTTTCCACGAGCTCCAGCCCTGGCGGACCATCGCTCACCTGGAAGAACTCCTCGTGACCAGCAACGTCCTGCCCGCCGCCGACAAGTACATCTGCTCCTTCCAACGCTGGCTCCCCGGCCACCTGGCCAGCATCGCCAACCCTGAGCACGTCAAGACGATCCGGCTGTTCGCGACCTGGCGCGTTCTTCCCGCCCTGCGGAACCGCGCCGAACGAAGCAACATCATGCCCAGTGTTCGCCGCAACGCCGCCGATCAGATCAAATACGCAACGGCGTTCCTCATCTGGCTCGACAAGCGCGACCGCACCCTCGCCTCCTGCCGCCAGAGCGACATCGACGCCTGGTACGCCGAGAACACCGAACACACCCGCGCCCAGGTGCGAACTTTCCTCACCTGGGCTATGCAGAGCCGTCAGTGCTCACGATCGCTGTCCCTGCCTGCGGGAAAGATCTCGCGCCAGGCCTCCATGACCGAGGAGAATCGCCTGGCTGCCCTCCGCCGACTGTTGATCGATGCTGAGGTTCCCCCGCTTCTGCGTGTCGCCGGGATCATCGTGCTCCTCTACGCACAATCCCTTACCCGGGTCGTCCAGCTCACCGTTGATGACCTGCTCCGCGATGGAGAAACGGTGTTCCTGCGTCTCGGGGATCCGCCCTCACCCGTCCCCGAGCCGGTCGCGTCCTTGCTGCTGAACTACATCGCGGCTCGCGACAACATGAACACCGCCACTAACCGCGACTCTCGCTGGCTGTTTCCTGGCCGCCGAGCGGGCCAGCCCTGCCGTCCCGACCATCTGTCCGAGCTCCTGAGAGAAATCGGCATCCCAGCGGCCGCCGCCCGCGGCGCTGCGATCCGGCAGCAGCTCCTTGAGATGCCCGCCCCCGTCGTCGCCGATGCCCTCGGCTACCACGACAAGACCACCGCCCGACTCCTCAACGAGGGCGGCGGAACCTGGACCCGCTATGCCCCCGGAGAGCACGGACGGTCACCATCGAGCTCCACGTCGCCGACAACTCGCGACAGTTGAATGGGCGAGCTCACCAGTACTCCCGGCACCGGCGATGTCGGTGGCGCCTGATGGAATTCGCGGGACCAAATAATGCGACGCCGTAGGAGCCCGCTGTGGACCGTCATGCATGGAAGCAGTTCCTTCAGCGCTGGAGCGAGGAATGGCGTATCGCCCACCCCGACGAGGAGCCGGACGGCGAGCCCTGGCTCGGGTGCTCGCCCGCCACCGAGGACGAGGTACGCGCCCTAGAGTCGCGTCTGGGGTGCGTTCTGCCCCCATCATTCCGGGAGTTCTTACTGGTCACCAACGGCTGGCGACACGCGGGCAACTTCGTCTGGAGCCTACGCGGCACCGAGGAGATCGGCTGGTTGACCGATCTGGAGCCGATGTGGGCCGATGCCTATGCCGACTGGGATGAGGAGGACGCAGAGCCCGCGGCGGCACGATCGTTGCTGATCTCTCTGGAGGCGGACGCCGGTGTTGTCTACCTCGACCCGGGCGACGTCGACGAGCGTGGTGAATGGGCAGCTTACGACGTGTTCTCGTGGACGGCCATGGGTCCCGAGCGGCATGGCTCGTTCTACGAGAAGATGCACGGCTTCTACACCGGATTCCACGCCCTCGACCGCCCCTCATGCGAAACCCAGCGTGAGTGGGACGTCATGGTCGAGGACGCCCGGCTGGCGAGCCTGCGCGGCGAGGTGGAGCGCCCGCTGGCCGTCTTTGCGCAGGCCGCGCGTTTCGGCCGTGACCGTGCCTCGTTCCTACACTTCCAGATGCGGACCTTGTTGAGGGAGGAGGACGACGATCCGTTCTACCGGCTGCTCACCCACGGCGACACCCGGTCGTGGACCCTCGACGAGGACCTGTTCACCGCGCAGGCCCTGCCGCTGCTGTTCGCCGCGCACAAGCGGGCCCGCCGCTTCGGCTCCGGCTCCACCGCCCAGTCCTTGTGGGACCGCGGTCCACAGCGGGTCAAGCACCTGCTCGGCCGTTATCAGGCACGGCAAAAAGAGCCGGGATTCCGGCTCTGCTTCGGCAACCCGGAGTTCGACGCGGCCGCGCACGCCGCTCTCGACGCCGGTGACGAGGCATGGCCGTGCCTGCGTGACGCCCTCATCCACTGGCGGCCGCTGCATGAGGACCATCTCGCACCGATCGCCCTGCTGGCCGATCCCCGGGCCGCCCGCCTGATCACGCCGGAGCGCGGACGCGAACTCCTGGCCACGAGACGGTGCTGAACGCAGGTCAATTTGCCGCCGTGAAGTCAGTTGCGGCGGCGCTTGACTCGTTCCGCCAGCGGTGGCCCGGGAATCAACCACCGCCACGAGGGCGGCATCGACGACGAACACGGAACGTCACCATCAGGCCCATGGGAACGACAATTCGCGACAGTTGAATAGACGAGCCCACCAGTATCAACCCCGGCCCCGGCCGAAGTGCACATCGGCTCGATCCAACGGCGCGCACTCCTCCGAACGCAGGCCGGCGTGATAGAGCGTTCGAAACAGCGCGTAGTCGCGCGCCGCGGGCGCGTACTTGCGGGCGGTGGCGATCCGCGTCTTGAGGAAGTCAAAGAACTCCGTCACCCGCTCCGGGGTTGGCGGCGGCAGCTGGGCCGGGGAGTCATCGCCGACATGGCGGGAGGCGTTGAACTCATCGACCGGGCAGACCAGGCGGACCCCGAAGGCCGCCTCGATCTGGGCCGCCTTGCGGGTCTGCAGGAATCGATGGAACCCTTTGAAGATCTGCACGTAAGGGGTCCCGGTAGTCCTGTCGAAGAATCCAACACATATAGCTCTGAACTGCGGTGATGCAGGAGCCGGTGTCGGGGCCTGAGATCGTTACCGCTGCGTTCTGTTCATGTTTGTCTGGTCTGGAGCGTGGGGTAGTACGAGGCCGCGCTGCTCACGGTCGGGTATCGGGCCGAGCCCGAACCCGGCGACGATCAGGTCCTGCGGGCGTGGCCGCCGTCGTAACCGTGGGAGGTCACCAGGCGGCCTGGAGGGTGGCGAAGTCGGGGTGCCGGTAAGACCTGCGTCACCAGCCCCAAGGGGGCATTGTTTAGTCAGGTCAGTGGTCGGTGATGAGCGCTCCCAGGGCGGCGGCGCGGTCGGCTGAGGTGGGCAGGGTGTATTGGCGGGTGGTGTCCAGGCGTTCGTGTCCCATGAGTTCGGCGACCAGGATGAGGTCTTTGCCGGCGCGCACGAGTTGGGTGCCGAAGGTGTGGCGTAGCACGTGCGGGCCGAACGGCTCGGTGGGGTCGTCGTTGATGCCGGCCGCGGTGCCCAGCCGGACGATGATGTTGCGGGCGGCCCGGTCGGTGATCCGTCCGCCGCGGGCGTTGAGCAGCAGCGCCGCAGCGGTGGCGGCGCCGGGCCAGACCGCGCGGGCCTGCAGCCAGGTTTGCAGCATCGTGCGCAGGTCGGGGTGGAGGTCGACGGTGCGGATCTTGCCGCCGCCGTGGCCCTTGCCGCGCACGCGCAGTTCGCCCTTGCGGGCTGAGATGCGCACGTCGGCCACGTCCAGGGCGACGACCTCGCCGATGCGTAGGCCCGCCAAATAGGGCAGCAGTGCGATCACGGCGTCTCGGGCGGAGGCGTTCTTTTCTACCTCGCGCAGGTAGCGGCGCACCTGGCGCTCGTCCAGCGCTTTGGACGCGGTGCGCCGCTGGGCGCGTTCGCGCCGCGCGGGAGTGACGGCCAAGGCGGATCGGGCGTGGAAGTCGTCGACGGCCGCCAGCACGTTGTCGATCGTGGTGGCGGCGCGGCGGCCGTTTTTCAGGTGGCGGCGGTAGTCGCGCACCGCCCAGGTGGCGGCCGCGGGGTCGGTGAGCGCATCGCCGTCCAGCATGCCGTCGGCTGAGGCCTCGGCGACGAAGGCGAGGAACCCGCGCACCCGCGACAGATATTTGGCCCGGCTGGATTCGGCCAGGGGCGAGCCGCTCAGCGCGGCGCCGTAGTCGGCCAGCGCGCGGTCGTAGGGGGGCGGGAGTTCGACCGGCTGGCGGCCCCAGGATCGTGGCGGCGTGTTTCCGGAAGCTGTTCCGGGCCTCTGCGGTACCGGCTTCTGCGTGTTTCCGGAAGTCATTGCCGCAGTCTACTTCCGGAATTGAGTAATTCCGGAAGTGCAACGGTAATCGCTGTCGTCGACGCCAACGAGCCGCCGTCTCGGTCTGCCGCGATATGCCACGGTTTCCCCCGCTAGCTTCTACCATGATCAAAATGCGACATCGATATCCCGTGGTCTGCCTGGTGCTCGTCGCGACGGCCGCGTACACGACCTTGGGGTGGGTGAGTACGCAAGGTTCCGGACCGGCATCTACGATCTGGTGATCTTCGACCAGGCCGTTCGCGGCTATTCGCAATTCGGGATTCCCGGTTCCTATGTCAAGGACCAGTGGAACCAGCTCGGCACCGCGGTCTCGGTCCTCGGTGACCACTTCTCCCCGATCCTGGCCGCGCTGGCACCGCTGTACTGGATCCATGACGGCCCGCAGACCCTCATCGTCGCGCAGGCGGCGCTGTTCGCCAGCGCCGCCGTGCCGCTGTGGGTGCTGTGCCGACGCCGCTTGGGAACCGGTGCGGCGTACTTGGTCGCTGCGGCGTACCTGTTGTCGTGGCCGATCGCAGAGGCCGTGGCCTTTCACTTCCACGAGTACGCCTTCATGCCGCTATTGACGGCTGTGCCCTTCGAGCGTCTCGACGCGGGCCGGCGCTGGTCGGTCGCCGTCACGGCGGCCGCGCTGCTGCTCATCAAAGAGGACGTGGGATTCTTCGTCGCCGGGCTCGGTCTGGCCCTGCTGCTACGCAAGCACTGGCGGCTCATGGGCGCTGTCATGGCGCTGGCCGGCCCGCTGGCGGTGTGGATCTCAAGCCAGATCCTCATTCCAGCGTTCGGAGGCTCCGCACACCGTTACTGGTACTACAGCGGTCTTGGAGCAAGCCCAGGTGAGGCCGTGGCTCATATCCTCACCCACCCCTTGGACGCCCTGGCCGTGCTGACTTCCCCGAGCGTCAAGGTGAGCACGATGGTGCTGTTGCTGGCCCCACTCCTGCTCCTACCTCTGGCCTCGCCGTATGTGCTGGCGCCCGCGATGCTCATCTTCGAAAGGATGCTGGCCACCGACCAGCCGGGCTGGTGGGGTACCCATTACCACTACAACTCAGCCCTCATCATGGCGTTGCTGTGCGCGTCAATCGACGGGATCCAGCGACTGCGGCGATGGCGCTTCGGGTCCTGGCCGAAGATCAGTCATCGGTGGGACCTCAGCCAGATCTGGGCCGGCGCCGTGGCAGTGATCGCTGTTGCGCTGGTGGCCTCCTTCCCGCTTCGGGATCTGTTCGATCCGGCCCGGTATCACAGCACAGGACGCGAGGACGCAGCTGCCGCCGCTATCGCGACCGTTCCTGATGGTGTGCTGGTGGAAGCGGCCAACCAGGTCGGCCCGAACCTCTCGGGCAGGACCAAAGTAGTGATCTGGCGGTCAATGCCACGCCGCGCCCCGTGGGTCGTGGCCGATGTCGCCACACCGCAACCGATGTTCAAGACTCTCACTGAGCAGCGCGACGACGTCGCCGAACTGCGCGCGCACGGCTATCGGGTGCTCTTCGTGCGTGAAGGCTATGTCGTCCTTCACAGGACTGAAGGCTAGGCACTCGAACACCGATTGACCGCATTCGCCAACGCGCTCGCCCCAGGCCGGATCACCTTCACCGACATCAGATACTCCCGCGCCAGATTGAACAACAACGTCGGGGAGTCATGCTCCATGGCCCGGTCGGTGAGGAACTGCTCCAGTTCTTTCATCTCCTGGCTGCCGGCCGCGGCCTGTTTCCAACCCAGGTAATTGGCGACCTGCCCCAGGTGGTCCGCCCGGGTCTGGGCTCGCCGCCCGTACACCCGCAACGCCCCTGGGGCCATGCCCAGCCCCTTCGCCAGCCGGGCCACCGCTACCGGCGGAGCCGCACTCACCTCATCGGGCACGAACCCCAGCCAGGGCAGCGTCGAGACCGTCACGGCCACCCCCAGCCGATCGGCCGGACCTCATCCCCGCCCCGGATCCACGAACGCCACATCCGCCGGCGTCAACGTGAAGTACGTGATCAACTCATCGCGGCCGATATCCGGGAACGACCGTAACTGCTCCAACTGCTCCTTGGAGAACATCTTCTCCGACACCGAACCACCCCACGCCCCAGACCGGATAAACCGGAACAGAACGTAGCGGAAACGATCTCAGGCTCTGACGCCGACCCCTGCGTCGCCGCAGGTCGGAGCTATATGTGTTGGATTCTTCGACAGGACTACTGGGACCCCGTCAGAGCCCGCGCTGGAGCCTGATGTTCCACCCGTGCCCGACCCGGGGGACATCTGCGTCCTCGGCGGGGACGTCTGGGACGTCCTGGTCGCGTTGCGGGACGTTTTGCGGGACGTCCTGGACGGGTGAGGCGGTCAGGACGCCCACACGCGTGGCGTGCCGGAGTCGGCGACGGTGGCCGCGTGACCGCGAGCGGTGGAGCCGACGGCCGAAGCCAGACGGGCGACGCTCTGGGCGAGATCGGCCACGCGCTCCCCCCCGCCGGTGACCGGGTCGCCGGCCGCCGCGGCGTCTGCCCGGCGTCGGCCACGATCTCCCGGCGCCCGCCTGGGAGCAGGTCGCCGTCGAGGTCAGGAGGCTGGCGTCCAGGGCTCGCGGGCGGCGGCCGTCCGGCGCGCAGCGAGGCTAGACGAGCCGCTCCACGGCGCGGGCGACGAGGTCGTCGGCCTCCTGCTCGGAGTACACCTCCGGCAGCGTGAGGCGCTCGACGATCAGCCAGTTCAGCACCATGTGCAGCAGCCGCACCGAGGTCGCGTCACCGGGCAGCCCGGACGCCCGGTGGCCGGCGACGTTGGCATCGACGTCGGCGCGCACGCTCCGCGTCAGCAACGCCCGCAGTTCGGGACGCCGTGTCGCCTCCAGCCGCAGTTCCAGCAGCGCCAGGTATCCCGTCCGGAAACCGGCGACCTGGCGGACGGTCTCGCGCATCACTGCGGCGAACTTCTCCCGGTCCTGCGCGCCCTCCAGGTGGCGGGCGACGGTCTCCTCGTCCGGCTGGAGGCGCTCGTAGATGCGGCCGCCCGCCTGGGTGAGCAGGTCGTCCCGGTTGGCGAAATAGTTGGACGCCGTTCCGCCGGGCACCTCCGCCTGAGCGTCAACGGCGCAGAAGGGCAGGCCGCGCGCCCCCTCGCGAGCCAGCACGTCGATGGCGGCGTCGAGCAGCGCGGCTCGCCTCGCCCGGTTCTGTCGCATCTCGGTTGACACCACTCCACTTGTAGTACTACGATTCAAACCACTACGAACAGAGTGCTACATCTGGAGTTATTGCATGCGAAAGCTTGTCTACTACATCGGCGTGTCCATCGATGGCCGCATCGCGGGCCCCGGCGGGGAGGCGGACTTCTACCCGGTCGGCGAGGGCGAGGCCGCCGCCGCGTACATGGCCTGGGTCAACGAGCGCTATCCCGAGACCGTTCCCACGCAGTACCGTCCGCACGCCGGCCTCGTGGACGTCCCCAACAGGCGCTTCGACACCGTCCTGATGGGGCTGAACACCTACCGGGCCGTGCTCGACCAAGGGATCAGCAGCCCGTACGCGCACCTGCGGCAGTACGTCGCCTCCAGCTCCCTGGACCGCATCGACGACCCGGCGGTGGAACTGGTGCGCGACCCCGCCGCGCTCGTCCGGGACCTCAAGCGCGAGGACGGGCTGGACGTCTGGCTCTGCGGCGGCGGAGGGCTGGCCAACTCGCTGCTGACCGAGATCGACGAACTGATCGTCAAGAGCTATCCCGTGGTGGCGGGCGCGGGCGCCGCCCTCGTCGATGGCGGATTCCGTCCCACCGCGTTCACCCCGACCGACCGCAGGTCGTTCCCGAACGGAGCCAGTATCACCTGGCACGCGAGGCGGGCCGGCGCTTAACCCTTGGGCGGCTCGATCCGGCGTCCTACCGATATGAGCCGTAAATGCCCGAATGGGGCTTTATGGCGCTAATTTCACAAGCACAGCAAGTCGGTCCACAACCTGCCATGCCCGCTCGGTCAGCCGTACCTGATCCCATGAAGGCAGCGCCGCCCGGTCCTGCTGAGCCTGCTCGATCGCGGCCATCACCCGGCGGGCGCCAGCCAGCACGTCGGCGTCGCCGAGCATGTAGTGGATGCGGCCGAGGTCATGCACAGCGAACGCGACGTGCGTGTCAATGGCCAGCAGCTCGGCGCGGTGAAATTGCAGCAGCGTCACGACGTGCCGCAGCTCGACGGCGTGCTCATCCAGCCATGCCCGCTGCCCGGCCGCCGCCGGGCGGGGTCGCTCAAGTTCCGGCCGGTAAGCATCCAGGCGAGCCGCGTCGCGCTGCCTGCGCTCGAACCTCTGCTTGGCGCCCTGCTTGGAGGTGTTGAGAGCGCGGCCGAGTGTCTCCCACGGCACGGGCTGCTCCAGGCTGCGGGCGAGCGTCATCGCGAGATGCTCGTACAAGTCCCACACATCCTGGCCGCGCGGCGTCAACGCGACCAGGGCCACGAGCGCGTCAGGGCTGGGAGAGGGGTCGCCGAGCACCGCCAGCGCCGCGGCCTCCGGCGACAGGGTGACGCCCTGCTCCTGCCACGCCAGCCGGTCAGCACCGGCCGCGTACCGCTCGGTAAGCAGCCGTGCGGCATCATCGGCGTCGGTCGGATCAGCAACGTCGAACGGGGCGGGCGGCGTGGCCTCGGAAGGCATGACACCAAGGTAAGGCGATCACCCCAGAATGATCTAGGGTTCAGCGCTTATTCCGGCCCCGACCAAGGAAGGTGGCCCGTGCGGCTCGGCCTCCATCCACGGCGGCGGGCCCGCATCCGCGATGTCCTGCAACGGAATCGGGTGATTCTCCAGGTGAATGTCCTGACGGCCGAACGCCTCCACGACCGCGAGGAACCTCCTCCACTCGGCGCGCTGCCGCCGGTACTTCGCGATGATCCGCTTGACGAGTTCAGGCACGCCGAGCCGGGTGGCGACGTCGCCGGGGTCGGCCGGCCCACGAACCCACCCACCACGCACCCGTTCGGCCATCCCTTCCTCCGCGAGAGCGAGCAGGCCCGTGGAGACTGCGGTCGCTGACAGGCCAGTGAGGGAGCGCAGCTCGAACCTGCTCGTCGGCGTGTCAGTGGGGAGATGCTCGTACAGGAACGCGGCAGGGGAGCCCAGCATCCGGAATACCGGGTGGATCCCTCCGAGGCGGCCGGGCTGGAAGCGCCGCCACGCGGCAGCCTCGGCGTACCCCTGGGGGATGAGAAGCCGGTAGGTGTCGGCCCGGTCGCCGTGGTGAGCTCGCACCAGGTCGATGAACGGGTCCGCTTCATCGCGCAGGATGCGGAGGATCTTCGCGACGGTGCTTTCGTCCAGACCGGCCAAGAGAGCAAGGTGCCGGATCCCGAAGTCGATGACCATGGAGTGACGGAGCTGAGCGGCCTTGAGTACAGCTCGGAGGACACGGCGGATGGTCAGGCCGCGGGCTCCGGTCCACCGGTACGACTCGGCAGCGCGCATGGCGGAGTACCAGCGTCGTGTCTGTTGCAGCTCCGCGACCGTGTCGGTTTCGGAGGTCGGACGTTTCACCTCCAGCCGCAACCCTTCGAGGGACACCTGCCGGACCCCCCGTGAGTTCTCCCCCGTGTGTGGATCTCACGGCCAGATTCTCTCCCTGCGATCCAGGGCACTGCTTTTTCCCAGTCGGCTCATAGCGCGTTGCGCTGCTCCCGCTCGCCGCCGTACCGGGCGTAGAACGATGCGAGGCCAAATCAATCACCAGAGAGACGGCGGGTGACGTCGGAGAGCTGCCAGCCGCACGCGACCGCGCCGGAGATCACGGCTTGGCGGGCTTCGGATGGAGAGTCGTACTGCCGGGAGTTGAAGGCGCCAGTGATGGCGATGGTCTCCAGGCGGGGCGACAGGCGGGGCAGGGGCCCGCCTGGGCGGGGCAGCCACTGCTCTCCCAGCTCGTCGGTCTTCCACACGGCGGGCGGCGGGTCTTGCTGGTTTGGGGCTGCTGGCACGTTTCTTAACGGCGCCCCTACTCCGGACCTGCCGAGCTCTCGAAGATCGAGCGGGTCAGGACAATATCTCCTCGACGTCAGTCAGCCCTGCCTAGCCATCCAGGCCAGGGCTTCGTAGCGTCCGGTTTGATGGCGCACGTCTCGGTACCCGACGGCGAGGGGCATGTATGGGGCTCTGGGCACGATTCAAGGCGGGCAATAGCAGCGTCAACGGACACCACCCCGACCTACCGCCAGCCGAACCGCCACCAGTCGCCCCGCTCACCGAACCCCGCATGGCGACCGACCTCGGCGACGCACTGACGGCCTACTGGCGCAGCGGAAAATGGTGGGGCAGTGATGCCTTCATCAAATGGCTGATCGACAACGGCCACATGTCCGAGGCCGCGTACGCACTGCGGGAGGTCATGAAGGTGCCGCCCCCACGCAAGAAAACGCTGCAGGCGTTGCGGAGGCAAAGCAGGAGGCTGGAGGCTCTGGCACGCGGGGCTGAGGAACGGCCGACGCTTCAACCACCTGACAGTCTTTCGGCTCAACGCTCTGGAGAGCCGCACCGCGACGGCTCCCAGCAATAAGCGATCTTCCTGTGAGAATTCAGATTCCCGGTAATAAAAACCGAGACGCATATTCGCTGCCTTCCTACTCGATGGAATACCACGTAGGTACACTCTACGTATGACCAAAGGGAAGACCTCAGTGAGCATCGCCCCGTGGATCCTGGAGGCGGTACGCAAGCATGCCGAAGCCAACGGGCTCAGCGTCTCGACCGTCCTGGAGCGTGGCGCACTCCGCGAGATCGCCGCCACCCACAGCCCGACCGCACGCGCTGCGGTGTACGGCGCTGACGCGTCCACCACACAGGAAGCCGACGAGCAGATCGTCACCGAAGACACCACGCGGGCCGCCGACGAGCGCCGTTCGAGCGAGGCCGCGTGAGCCACCGCTTCGGGGAGCTGTGGTCGGTCGCGCTCGGCGACCGCGAGGAAGTCCGGCTCATCGTGTCCGGCGACTTCTACCACACGCTGTACAACGACAACGTACTCACCGCGCACGTCGAATCCGCCGACATGGCCAACACCCTGACGGCGTTCGCGATCGACGTCGGCGAGGGCCAGGCCGCCATAGTGGACCGGATCTCCACGGTGGCCGCCGTCCGGTTAAAGGGCAAAGTGGGCGACCTACCAGAGGCACAACTGGCCACGGTGCGCGGCATGATCAGCACCATTTTCGGCCTCACGGGCTGAGCGAACGCCTGAGACGGTCCAGGAGCCACCGAGGCCGCCCCTGGACCGGCTACCCTTCGGGATCCCGCGTTCGCCCGCCAGCGTCCATTACAAAGAGATCATTTAGCGAAGATCGTTGGATGTGAACCCGACACAGCGTTACGACGCCCCCAAAGCGGACGTTTGCCAGCCGAAGTCGGTCTCAGACCACCAACCCGAAGCCAGCCGCGCCGGCGCCGGTTCGCCACCATCCGACGCAACCACCAGGCCGAGCAGCGGCGGCAGTGGTTCCCCAAGCTGTTCCCGGCAACCCGCCACTTCAAATGAGAAACAGGGTGTCTTGGCTCAGTCCTTCGGCGGCATCACGGGAAGTCGGTCTACTTCATCTACGGTCAGGCTGTCGACGCGCCTCACCGGTGACGCACTACGGCCCGGTTACCGTGACCGGATGACGCCGATTTTCGAGCTTTGTGATGGGTATGTCGGGAAGTCGACCACGCTCGACCCGATCAGCGCGGAGATCCGCGGAGTCGCCGGCGGCTTCGTCGCGGCCACCGACTACAGCCCAGATGGCCATGCCGCCCGAGCCGAGCTGATCCACCGCACCCTGGCCGAGCTCGCTGGGCTGCGCGTGACCTCCGAGGCCGACCGGCACGCCGCCGAGCATCTACGGAAACGTCTGGAGGCCGAGTCGGCCTGGCACGCGAGCGGGGAACCACTGCGCATGCTGCGCGGCCAGTTCGGACTGCTCAACCTCATCCGCGACAGCGTTGACCTGCTCCCACGCAGTGACGACGATCAGTGGCGCAATGTCGCCGCCCGCCTGGCGGCCGTGCCGGTGATGCTGGTGAGCTGGTGCACGAGCCTCGACCTCGGCCTGGAGAAAGGGCTGACGGCGGCCCGGCGACAGGCGTTGGAGTCTGCCGCCCAGGCAGAGCGTTTCGCCGGGGTTCACGACGCTCTGGTGACTTCCTACGGCGACGGCCGGCTGGCCGGTGAACTTGCCCGGGCGGCGGCCTTGGCGCACATGGCCTACACCGAGACGGCCCGCTACCTGCGTCAGGATTACGTGCCCCGGGCGGCGGAGCAGGACGGGGTCGGCGCCGAACGCTATGCCGTGGCCGCCCGGCAGAGTCTCGGCGCCGACATCGACCTGGCCGAGGCCTACGCGTGGGGCTGGGCCGAGCTGGGCAGGATCGAGGCGGAGATAGCCGACGAGGTTGAGCGCGTCCGCCCCGGTGCGAGCTGGGAGAAGGTGAGCGCGCTCCTCGACCAGAGCCACTGCGTGGTCGGCGCGGACGCCTACCGGGCATGGCTGCAGGAACGGCACGACCAGGCCGGCGAACTACACGGCACGCACTTCGACATCGCCGATTCGCTGCGCACGCTCCAGGTGGCCATCGCTCCCGCCTCGGCCTCCGGGTCTCCCTACTACACTCCGCCGACCGAAGACCTGTGTGAGGTCGCAGCCGGAGTGGCGAGTTCTCAAGAGATCTGGCGGAGCCAGTGGCGAAGAGGTGTCGGTTCTCATCTGATGTGGCGAGCATCGGATTGAGGACCGACAGCTTCCCACGCTGCTGAAGAACAGGCAGCAATCGGTTCCTCAACCAGGCCGAACCTGCCCTGCCACCGAATCAATACGAAGATCAACGCTCTACCGCTGATCTCCGCACCGGTCCTCCCCAGAGGCCTATTGTCAGGTCGCCGTTGATCTGGCCGATTCCGCGGCGATGTGGCCAAGTAGGTGGCCAGTTCGGGGAGATGTGGCCAGGATGATGATCGGGTGAGCGGCGTGTTCACTGGATGTGGTCGAACGGTTTCGAGGCGACGTACGTCGGCGTGGATGGCGTTGAGCGCCGGGTCATGAACAGCGGCCAGATCAATCCGGAACTGACAGTTTGAGCCGGATGGCTCCTTCGCGGTCGATCCGGTCGAGCGATTGGCCCGCACTCCACCGCGGCAGTCGGCCCCGCGCATTGTTAGGATACGACTGTATCCATTCGGGAGATGAGGTCACCATGCGCATGCCTGACCGGCCGTCCGCCTTCACCAGCGACTCCGCCCGTGACAAGTACCACGCCGTCTATGACCGAGTGCTCGGCGAGCTGTGGCCGGTGCCGGTGGACGCCCTCGACGTCGAGACCCGCACAGGCAGCGTGCGGATCCACCGGGCCGGGCCCGCCGAGGGGGATCCCGTGGTGCTCCTGGCCGGTGCCGGCGGGAACGCGCTGGCCTGGTACCGCTACATCGAGCCGCTGGCGCGCACGCGCCCGGTTTTCGCCGTCGACCCGCTCGGCGAGCCCGGCCGCTCGGTTCAGAGGCGGCCGCTCGCGACCGGTGCCGAGGTCGGCGGCTGGGTCACCGACGTCCTGGCCGCGGTCGGAGCCGAGCGCGCGCACGTGGCGGGTTTCTCCGCCGGCGGCTGGGCCGCGGTGGAACAGCAACTCGGCGGGGGCGGCCGGGTCGCGGCGCTGACGCTGGTGGACCCGGGCGGCTTCGCGCCGTTGCCCAGGCGGTTCATCCGCTGGGCCCTCGCCGGCGCCATCGCCTCCATGCTTCCTCGTACGTTGCGACACCGCATGGCCGACGTAGTGGACAACGGGGTGCTGCGCGAGGATGGGCTGGTGGAGCTGATGCGGGCCGGCTGGTCCTTCCGCCGACGTGTGCCCATCCCGCCCGCCTACACCGACGAGCAGATACGCGAGGTGTCCGTGCCCGTGCAGGTGCTGCTGGGCGCCCGCAGCGCACTGCTCGACGCGCGGGCGCTGGCCGCGCGGCTGGCCGACATCGCACCGTCCTGGCGGGTGGAGATCGTGCCCGGCACCGGACATTCGCTGCCCGTCGAAGCTCCGGACTTGGTCGCCGAGCGGATCCTCACCTTTCCCAGCCAGGCGCGGCCCAGGAGCACACCTCCGAAGCACGGCACGAACAACAGGTAGGAAACGGGCATGCCCCGACAGGTGGATCATGATGAGCGGCGGCGCCAGTTGACCGAGGCGCTGCTGCGCATCGCCAGCACCCGCGGCCTGCAGGCGGTGTCGATGCGTGAGATCGCCGCCGAGGCCGGGGTCTCACTGCGCGTCGTCCAGTACTACTTCACGAACAAGCAGGCCCTGCTTGAGTCCGGCCTCACCGAGCTGGGTGCCCGCATGGACCGCCGGGTCAAGCAGCGGGCCGCCGCCATGGGCGAGCTGACACCACGAGGCGTTTTCGCCGCCGTCCTCGGCACGATCCTGCCCTTCGATGAGCAGAGCACACTGGACTCTATGGCCTGGACCGCCTACTACACCGCCGCCCTCACCGACCCGGCGCTCGCCGCGGTCGGGCTCACCCTGCCCAACGCACTGGAAAACTTCCTCACCGTACGGTTGACCGCCGCACAGCAGGCCGGGGACATCGCCCCCGATCGTGACCCGCGTACCGAAGTCGCCGGCCTTCTGGCTCTCGCCAACGGCCTGACCTCCAGCGTCCTCAGTCAACAGCGTAGCCACGAGGCCGCCACCAAAATCATCGACTACCACCTGGACCGCCTGTTCGGACCGGCGATCTCTTGATCCACGGCACCTCTGATCAGGGAAAATTCTGCTCGTTTGGGGCTGGCGGCACGTTTGTCAGGTCATCGTTGATGTGGCCGATTCCAAGGAGATCTGGCCAAGTAGGTGGCCAGTCCGCGGAGATGTGGCCACGATGACTAAGTGAGTGCGGATTCGCTGGATGTGGCCAGCAGGTTCGATGTGGCCTATGTGGATGCGGACGGCGTCGAACGGTCGGTGAAGCTGGAGGAGCTGAGCCGGGTGAAGCTGGAGGCGGCTCGTCCGGTCCGGTCGTTTCCGTCATACGCGGGGCAGCGGAACTATCCGGGCTGGTACTGGTCGGCAACGATGGGCCGCCTGGTTGGGTTCGAGTCGTGGGTTGAGCGGGACCACCTGATCGCGATCGACTTCGATCCTGTGGTGACAGCGGTTGCGTCACAGCCGTTTTGGCTGCGATGGAGCGTCGATGGCCGACTACGCAGACATGCTCCTGATTTCTTCGTCCGGGTGGCCGGGGGCGGGGTGCTGGTGCTGGACTCACGGCCGCTGGACCGGATCGGTGAGAGTGACCGGGAGGCGTTCCAGGCCACGCAGCAGGCGTGTGACCTGCTGGGATGGCGGTATGCGGTGTGGGGCACGATGAATGGGGTGGTGGTGGCCAACCAGCGGTGGTTGGCGGGTTACCGGCATCCGCGGTGCATGGATGAGGCGGTCGCGGCCCAGTTGCGTGAGGTGTTCGCCCAACCGCTTGCCCTGATGGACGGGGCCGAGCTGGTCGGGGATCCGATCGCGACGCTGCCGGTGCTGTTTCACCTGATGTGGCGGCACGAGCTGGAGGCGGATCTGTCTTTGGTGCTCAGCGACCGCAGCATCGTGAAGACGGCCATGGGGGCAGGGGGCCGTCGTGGTTGACCGGCCGGTGCTGCGCATCGGCGACCGGGTGCGGTTCGAGGGCGCCGAGCACCAGGTGGTGGCATTGTCCGGCAACGCGGTGCGGTTGTTGTCGACGGCGAACGAGGCCAGTGTGGTGCTGGCGCCGTATCTGCAGGCTGCGCCGGACTTCGCCGTCTTGGGCGGGGGAGATCAGGGCGACGGGCGCGTGGCGCGGGTGCCGCCGCTGGGGTTGTTGGCCACCTTGCCAGAACAGGTGCTGACGGCTGCCCGGGAATGGGAGCGGCATCTGGTGGAGGTGGAGACCGGGCTCCCGCTGGGCGCACCCGAGGGAACACAGCCTCGTCCGGAGTACGACCCGGTGCTGCATTCTCTGGTCGAGCGGGAGCGCGCCAAGGCAGAGGAGTTGTGCAGGGCGGGGACGAAGGCGAGTGTCCGGACGGTCCGGCGGATGCGTGCTCGCTACCGTGATCAGGGGTTATGGGGGCTGGTCGACACCCGATACGCACGGCGGGCCAAGCCGACCGGGAACGTGGATGCCCGTGTGGTCGAGGCCGCGGCCCGGGTGATCGACGCGCAGACCAGCACGTCGACGGGCACCAAGGGCAGGGTGATCAGCCAGATCAAGCAGGGTCTGGAAGAGGAGTATGGGCCCGGGACAGTGCCATTGCCGGGGAAGACGACCTTTTACAAGCTGGTGGATGTGCTGGCGGCAGGGAAGCACACTTTCGGGTCGGCGACCACCCGCCGCCAGATGGCCAACCGCCCTGAGGGCGCGTTTACCGCGACCACCGCGTCCCGGCCCGGCGAGCAGGTCCAGATGGATGGCACTTTGCTGGATGTGATGGCGGTGATGGACGATGGGGTGATCGGCCGTCCCGAACTGGTCGCCGCGGTTGATGTCGCCACCCGGACCATCTGCGCTGCGGTGTTACGCCCGGTCGGTGCGAAGGCGGTGGACGCGGCGTTGCTCCTGGCGCGGATGATGACGCCGGAGCCGATGCGGCCCGGCTGGGATGAAGCGCTGGCGATGAAGGCCTCCAGGATCCCGCATCAGCGGCTGGTGAGCATCGACACGCGGCTGGAGTTGGCGGCGGCCAAGCCGGTCATAGCGGCTGACACCGTGGTGATTGACCACGGCAGGGTGTTCGTGTCGGAGGTGTTTCTACGTGCCTGCGACACCCTCGGCATCTCGGTGCAGCCCGCCCATCAGCAGACCGGCACCGACAAGGCGATCATGGAGCGGACGTTCGAGTCGATCAACACCCTGTTCTGCCAGCACGTGGCCGGCTACACCGGCCGGGATGTCACCCACCGCGGCGCCGATGTCGATGAGCGAGCGGTGTGGTCACTACCTGACCTGCAGGAACAGCTGGACGAGTGGGTTGTTGCCGGGTGGCAGTCGCGACCGCATGAAGGCTTGCGCCACCCATTCACCCCTGACCAGCCCGCCTCCCCCAACGACGCATACGCTGCCCTGGTCACGGCTGCGGGCTACATCCCGATCGCGTTGTCGGGTGAGGACTACATCGAGTTGCTGCCGGCGGAGTGGCGGGCGATTGGGGATGGCGGAGTGCAGATCAACTACCGCACCTATACCTGCCCCGAGCTGCGCGCCTACAGCCACTACCCGTCGCCGATCACGGCCAAGGGCGGTCGGTGGGAGGTTCATTACGACCCTTACGACGTCACCCGGGTCTGGATTCGCAACCACTACCGGGGCGGGTGGATCATGGCGCCGTGGCGTCACGCGTCCCTGGTGGCGCAGCCCTTCGCCGACTTCACCTGGAGGCACGCCCGCAAGATCGCCGCGCAGCGCGGGGTAGACGCCACCAACGAGACCGCCGTCGCGGTGGTGCTGGCCGCGTTGCTGCGGCGGGCTGGGCAGGGCCCCGATCCGACTGAGCGGGCCTTGGCTCGCACCCGGGCCGCCGCGGCGGTCCGCAATCACCTGCCGCCTGACCTGCTGCCCACGCTCACGGCCAGCACCATCGCGGCCGATGAGATCACTGAGCAGGCCGATGCGGAATCCGTAACAACCGCAGAGTCATCGGTCGCTGGACACCCTGCCAACCAGAAGGCCCGGCGAGCGCGGGCAGCCCAGATGACCGATCGAGACGCCGACGAAAGCGACGAGGACGAGCCGTTACAGGGCACGGTCGTCGGATTCGGACTCTTCGATCCCTTCGCTGACGACCAGGAGGGCCTGGCCCGGTGAGCAGCGACTACCAGCCACCGGAGAGATCGCCGGTGACGCAGCCGGAGATGGAGATCTTCGACGACCTGGGCCAGCACTCGCTGGCGACCAGGGAGGGCTTCACCGCATTCACCTCCCAGGGCATCATCGAGCCGCCCGAGCTGCTGTCGGCCGCTGACCTGATCGCGTTGACCGACCCTGAGCTGGATATCTACAACGACGTCCGGCAGCGGTTCCACAGTCAACTGCTGCTGGTCGCCACCCCCGACATCATGCGAGTCACAGCGGTCGGACAGAAACTGATCCGCAACAACCGCGGCAAGCAGCTCGGCCGCAAGGGGCTGGCGGTGGTGGGCGCCGCCGGCACCGGCAAGTCGACCTGCATCACCCAGCTCGGCAAGAAGCACCAGATCGACCAGCAGCGTCGTGCTCCCGGCTTGCAGGGCCGGATTCCAGTGGCCTACATCGTCGCCCCGCACGAGGCCACTCCGGTCAAACTGTCGCTGGAGCTGGCGGCCTTCCTCGGCTTGCCGGTGAACCGGTGGGACGGCGAGCCCTACATCACCCGCGCCGTGGTGTCGGTGCTGCGCAAGGTCGGCTGCGGCCTGGTCCTGGTTGATGAGATCCAGCGAGTGGAGCTGGGCACCGCCGACGGCGCCAAGGCCGCCGACTACCTGAAATACCTGTTCGACAGCATCCCGGCCACCTTCGTGTTCGCGGGCACCCCCGACCTGACCCTGTTCGACGGGCCCCGCGGACAGCAGTTCGCCAGCCGATTCAAGACCATCACCACCACCGCGTTCGGCTACGGCCTCAAGGCCCACCGCGAACTCTGGGACAAACTGGTGGTGAGCATGGAAGAACCCCTCCGGTTGCACAAGCATCGCCCCGGGATGCTTTTAGAACACGCCCACTACCTGCACAGCCGCACCGGTGGCATGATCGGCAGCCTGGACCAGCTCATCCATGACGCCGCCAACGACGCCATCGCCGACGGCACCGAGAAGATCACCAAGAAGCATCTGGACGAGGTGCTGTTGGACACCACCGCTGAACAACAGTATTCCCCTGTCCCGCACCCGCGCCCCGCCACCGCTGGCATGGCCGCCCGGCGAAGGGGCCGGCCATGAAACTCTGGCAGGCGCCGGCCCGGACGCTCCCGATTACCATCCGTCCGATCGGTGGCGAGACCATCCCCTCCTACGCCCGCCGCCTGGCCGAGGCCAACGACCTGTATTCCACAGCCATCTTGCGCGCGATCGGTGAACACCGTTACGGCACTGGCCGCCACCTGTTCCGTCATGATGCCTGTCTCAACGACCAGGCCGCCGACCGGCTGGCCGTCTTCGCCGGGATGCCCCGCGACCGCCTTCGCCGTGCCCTTCCCGCTCTCAGTCAGGGTCTGCCCGCTTACCAAAAGCCTCTGCCGATGGACCGTCCGGCCGTCTACACCTATACCCCGATCCCCAACCCTCGGCTCGCCTGCCACCACTGCCAGATCCGCAACGCCGTCAACCCAAACCCGCCCACCGTGCTGGTTCGCACCACCGATCCACGATCACCGCTGATTTGCTACCGTCACCGTCGCTGGCTGGGCAACTTGGCCGACACCACCCAGTACGACCTGCGCCATGCCGACGAAATCATCACGGCAGAACGACGCTACCAGCGGCTCCTCGCCGGTCGTCGTGACACAGGGTGGGTCAGCGACCTCCTGATCACTGCATGGAACATCACCCAAGCCTGGGCCACGCACCCGCCCATCCGACTCCCCACTGTTGTCAAGTGGTGGCGAGCCCGAGCCGTCGCCTTAGGCATTCCCGACGCGCCCCGACAGCCCATCGTGACTTTTCCTGAAGCCGTCACGCTCACCGAGATTCTCACCAACTTGGACTGGAGACAGCACGTCGCTATGGCCGAGGACTACGACCTCGGACGCTTCTACCAGCACATCGCTCGCAGCCTGGGAGAAACCCACCCACAAAGTGCACAGGCCACACGCCGGATCATTTGGGGACAACGTGATGCGCTCACCTACTGGGTCGCCGCCCATCGTCACCGGTTCCGTGACCTCCGCCTGCGGCATCAAGCCGAGCAACGTCGACAGTGGGTTCCCAAGCCTTTTCCAGAAAAGGGCCACTTCAGATGAACAGCTCGCCCTCCAATCCGTTCAGCGAGAACTGGCCAACAGCAGGTCAGAGGCGTTAACGATGGCCAGATCCATCTGGAACTGACACCTATCCGTCGGCGAGGGCGGGATAGAGCGTGCGTACCCGGGAGGCGTCAAAGCCCACAATCCATCATGATTCGGGCGGGAGCCCAAGGAAGGGTCAGAGCCAGCCCCGCGCCGCCGCCTCCACGCCCGCCTGGAACCTGGTGGTCACGCCGAGCCGTTCCACGACCGCGGCGATCTTCCTGGTCGCGGTGCGGGCGCTGACGCCCAGGTGCCTGCCGATGGCTTCGTCCTTGAGCCCCGAGTTCAGCAGCCGCAGCACCAGCAGGTCCTCCTCGGCGGGCCTGTCATCCGCCGGTGGGGAGTCGCCGGTGAGCGGCTGGCCACGCTCCCAGTAGACGTCGAACAGCTCGATGAGCGCGTCCAGCAGCCGCGAGGGGTGCAGCAGCGCGATGTTGTCGTAGACGCCGTCCACCAAGGGCAGTAGCCCGACCCTCCGGTCGGCGATGCGCAGCTTGAACGGCAGGCGCGACAGGAACCTGGAGCGCTCGCCCTCCTCGGCCAGGCGCAACAGGGTCTCCATGCGGCCCGGCCTGGCGAGCGAGCCGGGGCAGTACACCACCCTGATGTCCACGCCGCGGGCCAGCAGTTCCCTGGTTTCCTCCAGCTCCGACTCGTTGGTGTCGTGGGAGGAGTCGGGGCGGCCCAGGTACGGCGGGCTGTCGAAGCAGAGCAGCTCGGTGGTGACCGAGCGGGCCAGCTCGGTCATCTGCCGCTTGACGGCATCCTCGCCGGAGAGGATCTCCACCACGCCCGCGGGCTCGGCCCACATCCGACCCGAGTGGTAGAGCTGGGTGAAGTTGCCCACCATGGTGCGCACCCTGGCCAGGCTCGCCTCCGCCTCCAGGCGGCGCCTGTCCACCAGCCAGCCGAGCGCCGCCTCGGGCGAGACCGGCTCGTAGCCGCCAGGGCCGGTCCTGCGCAGCAGGCCCACCTCGGCCAGCCGGCGCAGCGCGAGCCGCACTCGCGAGGAGGTGACCCCGAGGGCCGCGGCGAGCTCGGCGGTGCGCCGGCCCGGCTGCCTCAGCAGCAACCGATACACCCGCTCGTCGAACTCCGCGATCCCAACCCCGCCGAGAACCCGCCGCTCCTCCACGTACCACCTGACCGGATCGTGTCCCTTTTGGCCATATGGCCGAAAATGTCATAACCATATCTCGACAAGGGATCCTCGCAGGCCGTTGACTGCTCACCGGCCCCTCCGGCGATCTTGGCCGGGCGGGTGGCAGACTCATCCCCTCAAGAGGAGCAATGTCCCGCAACCCCCGCGTCTACAGCGCCATGGCGCTCGCCGCCGCGCTGGCGGTCACCTCCGCCGCGGCACCGGCGCTCGCCGAACCCGCTGCGACAGGCACCCCCTCCACTTACATCGTCACCCTCGCAGGGCAGCCGCTCGCCACTTACGGCGGCGGCGTGGACGGCATCGCCGCCACCAAGCCGGGCAAGGGCAAGGGCAGGAAGGTCGACACGGCCAGCGCCGACGCCAAGCGCTACCGCGAGCACCTGACCAAGCGCCAGGACGAGGTCGCCCGCAGCGTCGGCGTGACCGCGCAGCGGCATAACTCCGTCGCCTCCAACAGCTTCGTCGCCGAGCTCACCCCCGCTCAGGCGCTCAGGCTGCACCGGACGGGCGGCGTCGTGTCCGTCGTCCAGGACACCCTGCGCAAGGCTCTGGACGACCGCAACTCCAGCGACTTCCTCGGCCTGTCAGGTGACAAGGGCGTGTGGGCCTCGCTCGGTGGCGCCGCCAAGGCGGGCAAGGGCATCGTGGTCGGCGTCATCGACACCGGCGTTTGGCCGGAGAACCCCTCCTTCGCCGGCCCCTCGCTCGGCGCCGAGGCGCCCGCCGCCGCCGACCCCTACCGGCCCTACCGCCAGGGCACGGCCACGGTCATGAAGAAGGCCGACGGCTCCACCTTCACCGGCCTGTGCGAGACCGGCACGGAGTTCACCGCCGATCTGTGCAATCAGAAGCTGGTGGGTGCCAGGTACTTCGGCAAGGCCTGGCTGAACCACAACGACCCCGCCGCCACCGGCGAGTACGCCTCGCCGCGCGACCGGGGCGGGCACGGCTCCCACACCGCGAGCACCGCCGCGGGCAACCACGCCGTCCCCGCCACCGCCAACGGCATCGACTTCGGCCAGATCTCCGGCGTCGCCCCCGGAGCGGCCGTCTCCGTCTACAAGGCGCTGTGGGAAGGCCCGAACGGAGGCACCGGCTACACCTCCGACATCATCGAGGCCATCGACCAGGCCGTCGCCGACGGCGTCGACGTGATCAACTACTCGGTCGGCGGTGCGAACGAGTCCTCCACCGACGACCCGGTCCAGCTGGCCTTCCTGGCCGCCGCGGACGCCGGCATCTTCGTCGCCACCGCGGGCGGCAACTCCGGCCCCGACGCCTCCACCTTGGACAACACCGCCCCGTGGACGACCACCGTCGCCGCGAGCACCGTCGCGCCCTACCTGGCCGACGTGCGGCTGGGCGACGGCAGCACCTTCCGCGGCGCCAGCACCACCGTCAGCGCGCCGTTCGGGCCCAAGCCGCTGGCCACCTCGGTGTCGGTGAAGAACGCCGCCGCCTCCGACTCCGACGCCCAGGTCTGCGCGGAGGGGTCGCTGGACCCGGCCAAGGCCGCCGGGAAGATCATCTACTGCGTGCGCGGCGTCACCCCGCGCGTGGACAAGTCCGCCGAGGTCAAGCGCGCCGGCGGCGTGGGCATGGTGCTGGGCAATCCCAGCGACCAGGACACCGGCGCCGACGTGCACGCCGTACCGACCGTGCACATCAACACCCCCGACACCGAGAAGGTCCTCGCCTACGCCGCCACCCCCGGCGCGACGGTGACGCTGCTCCCCTCCTCCTCCACCGAGGGTGCCGTATACCCGCAGGTCGCCAGCTTCTCCTCGCGCGGCCCCTCCCTCAGCAACAACGGCGACCTGATCAAGCCCGACATCGCCGCCCCCGGCGTGTCGATCCTCGCCGCCGTCGCGCCCCCCGGGAACCAGGGCAAGGACTTCGACTTCTACTCCGGCACCTCGATGGCCACCCCGCACATCGCCGGTCTGGCCGCTCTGTACCTGGGCACGAACCCGCTCCTGTCGCCCGCCGCCGTCAAGTCGGCGATGATGACCACCGCCTACGACACCAAAACGCCCGACCTCTTCGCGCAGGGCTCAGGTCACGTCGACCCCGCCCGCATGCTGAAGCCCGGCCTGGTCTATGACGCCGCGGCCCAGGACTGGTACGGGTACCTGGAGGGGCTGGGCGTCAAGACCGGCACCGGCGCCGCGCCCGTCGCCACCAGCGACCTGAACTACCCCAGCATCGCGGTCGGCGCTCTGTTCGGCTCAAGGACCCTCACTCGCAAGGTCACGGCGCTGACCCCCGGCGTCTACCGCGCGGCCGTCGACCTGCCGGACATCAAGACCAAGGTCAAGCCCTCCAGCCTGGTCTTCAAGAAGGCGGGTGAGACCAAGGAGTTCACCGTCTCCATGGAGATGACGCGCCACACCGGCGCCGGCGCCATCGTCGGCTCGCTGACCTGGCAGGGTGAGAACACCGCCGTCCGCAGCCCCATCATGGTCACCCCGCTGAGCGCCAAGGCGCCCGCCGAGGTCAAGGGCGCGGGTCCGCAGGGCTCGCTCACCTACGACGTGACCCCCGGCGTGTCGAAGTTCCCCGTCAAGGCCTACGGCCCCGTCTCCGCCGACCCGGTGCCCGGCACCGTGAGTCCCGGCGACATCTGGGGCAAGGAAGTCTCCGTCGTCGTGCCCGAAGGCGCCAAGGCCGTCTCCTTCAAGCTCATCCCCGGCGACCCCGAGACGGAGGTCGGCGCCATCCTGGGCTACACCGAGGGCGGCGCGATGCAGGGCCTGGCCTGGGTCACCTCGTGGGAGGACTACCGCGCGGTCCTGGCCAATCCCAGGCCCGGCAAGTACACCCTGTCCGTGCTCACCTTCGGGAGCGCCGAGACGCCGTTCAGTACGCAGGTCAACGTCGTGGACGCCGGCTCCGGGTCCGGCGCGCTGACGGTGACGCCCGACAAACCGAAGGTCACGCCGGGAACGACGTTCCCGCTGACGGCCACCTGGTCCGGCCAGCCGGACCGGACGGCGACCGGCTACATCGAGTACCCCAGCGGGGTCGGCACGATCGTGACGATCAACTGACCTGAACCGATCCGACGCGGGCCGTTCCCTCCCGGGAGCGGCCCGCGTCGCGCGTGTCCCCCAGGACGATCCACGCCGCGCTCGACGCCGGCGTCACCCTCGTCGACACCGCCGACGCCTACCCCCCACCAGCGCCGAGGTCGGGCACAACGAGCGCCTGGTGGCGCTGCCTACGACGATTCCTCATCCTGTACGGCCGACGCCGGCAAGCGCCACCCGAGCCCCGAGGTGGAGCCCGCCGCTGGTGTCCAGCACCTGCCCGGTCACCCAGCGAGCATCGTCGGAGGCAATGAAGGCCACCACGTCGGCCACGTCCTCGGCCCGGCCGACTCGCCCCAGCGCCGCCTGCCCGGCGAGGAACGCCGCCGTCTCAGGGGGGAACAGCGACGCGTTCACCTCGGTCATGGTCGCGCCCGGTGCGACGACGTTCACGGTGATGCCGCGGTCGCCCAGTGCCAGGGCGAGGGTGCGACTCATGGTCTCTACCGCGCCCTTGGTCATGGCGAAGGAGGTCTGCGCGGGGTTGGCGATCCGGGTGACGGCCGAGGAGAGGCTGACGATGCGTCCGCCATCGGCCAGCAGCGGGAGCGCGCGCTGGATGATGAAGTAGGGGGCGTGTATCGAATGTAGCCGGGGGCTGCTCGTGCCGCACAACCACACCTCGACTGCCGATGCACCACTGCTCCCCCAGCGAGCTCACCGGTCAGGCACCCCCACCCCCGTCTATTGACCATGCGGTCAATTGGGATAGTATTGACCGCATGGTCAATAGCGTTGAAAGAGATGAGCTCGGGTCGACATCGCTCGCGTCTGTATCGCTCGCGAGAGTGAAGCGACTGGTAGCCGCCTACGTGGTCGTGGCCTTGGGCACGCTGGTGGCCCTGGCCGTCCTGGCGGTGGCGGCACCACATCTGGCGACCTCAGAGGCATGGGGTCACGCCGTGATCGTCGCCGTGTTCGCGATCGTGTTACCCGTGCGGACGCGCGCCGCACTCAAAGGGAGCCCCTCCGGCCTTCGTGCGCTCACCATCATCGGATGTGTCTTGCTGGTGGTGAATCTCGTCGAGGCCGCGCTGCCTGGCGTCTTCCCTGCGTGGATGCGCGTCGAGATGCTCGTCATCGCCGCAATGATGCTGACCCTTGCGATCCTGTCAATCCGGGTTCGCCGGAACCGTCAGCCAGTCGCCGATGACCAGGCCAATGATCCACGGTGACGGCATGACCACTTCGTCCTCACAAATCACAAGGTCGGGTGCGCGTCGGCGTCGACTCGACGAGAATCAACGCCGGGCACAGATCATGACCGCAGCCGTGGAGGAACTCGCCGACTGCGGTTACGACGGCCTGTCGTTGACTCGCATCGCCGAGCGGGCCGGCGTTTCCAAGGGCCTGCTCTGGCACTACTTCGCCGACAAGGACGACCTGATGGAGTCCACCGCCAAAGCGACGATGACTACCATCCGCGACCGCATCGCGAACTCGCTCGACCTGACCGAGCCCGTCCCGGACATCATTCGCGCAGCTCTACGCCGAGCTGCGGCCTTGACCGTCACCCACCGGGGAGAACTCACCGCACTCAACCACATCGCGCACAACCTGCGTCACCCCGATGGCACGCCGCGCCTGACGCCTGACGCCTACGAAGAGACCTACCAAGCACAGGAATCGCTGTTCCGACGCGGCCAAGCCGAGGGAACCCTGCGCGACTTCGACACCCGCGTGATGGCCATCACCTACCAAGGCGCGATCGACATGATGATCGGATACCTCGGAACCAACCGCCCCCACATCGACCCTGACGACTACGCCGACAAACTCGCGGACATCCTGCTCACTGGCATCCAGCGAAGCTGATCCTGGTGGCACAACCCCAGACTCACCGAGCCATCTCACGCCACCTAATAGATCGCGCACGCTAAAGCCGGGTCCGCAGGGGGAAGGGCCGGGGCAAACCGGGTCTGGTCTGCTGCACTTGCTCGCCGTTGACCTGCCGGTCGGCCCCGGCCCCGCCACCAGGTGATCGCGCTGCACCCGGCCACCATGCCGCCCGTGTGGGGTGGCGGGCGCGGGCCGAGCCCGCCACCCTCACCCGCCTGCCGCGACCACGAGATCGTCACCTGCGACTATCACACGTGCTGGTCACAGCCACTCGTTGATGGCCGCTACGAGGACGGTCGCTTCGTAGCGGACCGCGAGTTTGTCGTACCGCGTCGCCACCGCCCGGTGCCTTTTGAGCCGGTTGATTCCACACTCGACGGCGTGCCGCTCCCGGTAGTCGACTGGGTCGAATTTCGGCGGACGGCCGCCACGAGAGCCGAGTTTCTTTCGGTTGCGGGCCTGGTCGGCCTTGTCCGGGATGGTGGAGCGGATGCCACGTCTGCGCAGGTAGGCGCGGTTCTTGCGGGAGGCGTACGCCTTGTCGGCCCGAACCCGCCTCGGCCTGGTGCGTGGTCGGCCCGGCCCCAACCGGGGCACCCTGACGCGGCCCAGAACGGCCTCGAACTGCGGGGAGTCCCCGCGCTGCCCAGCGGTGATCACGATGGACATGGGCTTCTGCCCCTGCTCGACGGCCAGGTGCAGCTTGGTGGTCAGGCCGCCGCGCGAGCGTCCGAGGCCGTGGTCGTCGGGCTCGGTGGCGCCGCCGCCGGGCGGCTCCTTTTGCAGTTCCCCCTTTTCCTCGCTCCGGCGGCGTGCTGGTGTGCCCGGCAGACAGTGGAGTCGACGTTGAGATCCCAGGTGATCAGGCCCTTCGCATCGGCCCGGGCCTGGAGCAGGGTGAAGACGTACTGCCAGGTGCCGTTGCGCTGCCAGCGGCGGAACAGGTCGTACGCCCGGCCCCACGGCCCATACTCCTCGGGCATGTCCCGCCACGGGATGCCAGTACGGACCCGGAAACGTATGCCGTCGATCAGCTGCCGCCGTGTCCATGTCCGTGGCCGGCCGGGCTTCTTGCCCTTCGGCAACAGTGGCTCCAGCACGGCCCATTGCTCGTCCGTCATATCTCCACGCCCCACGAACCAAGATCATCTCACGGCCAAGATCCACTTTCGATACACGCCCTAGCGGTGGGAGGCCAGGAGGGCGTGGTGATCGGCGCTGTCGGTGCCGTCCGGGTCGGCGTGTACGGTGGCGGCGCGCAGGCGGGGCAGGTCGTGAATCAGCCGGTGCTCGGCTTGCACCGCCACGGCGTGCGCCTGGACCAGCGACAGGTCGCACTCGACCACGATGTCCACCTCGGCGCGCAGCGCATGACCGATCCAGCGCAGCCGCAGCGATCCAACCCGTTGCACGCCGGGGGTGGCGGTGAGGATCTGCTCCGCCTGGTCGACCAGGGCGGGATCGACGGCGTCCATCAGCCGGTGGTAGATCTCACGGGCCGCATCCCGCAGCACGAAGCAGATCGCGACGGTGATCGTCAAACCGACGATCGGGTCGGCGATCGGCCATCCCAACTCCGCGCCGCCCGCGCCGATCAGTACGGCCAGCGAGGTGAAGCCGTCGGTGCGGGCGTGCAGGCCGTCGGCGACCAGCGCGGCCGAGCCGATCTCGCGGCCGACCCTGATCCGGTAGCGGGCCACCCACTCGTTGCCCAGGAAGCCGATCACCCCGGCGGCGGCGACCCAGCCGAGCGCTTGGACGTCTTGGGGGTTGATCAGGCGCTTGACGGCCTCGTACCCGGCGAACGCGGCCGAGCCCGCGATGATCAACACGATGATGATCCCCGCCAGGTCTTCGGCCCTGCCGTAGCCGTAGGTGAAGCGGCGAGTGGCCACCCGCCGCCCCAGAGCGAAGGCGATCGCCAGCGGCACCGCGGTCAGGGCGTCGGCGAAGTTGTGCAACGTGTCGCCCAGCAACGCCACCGAGCCGGAGAACGCCACGATCACCGCCTGGGCCACGGCGGTCACCGCCAGGGCGGCGAAAGAGATGGCCAATACGTGCATTCCGCGGCTGCTGGACTCCAGCGCCGCATCGCTCTTGTCGGCGCTGTCGTGGCTGTGCGGGGTGAAGGCATGACCGGCCCGCGCCATCAAGCGCCTGAGCCGGCCGCCCCCGACCGACTCACCATGGCCGTGCCCATGGCCGTGCCCATGTCCGTGCCCATGTCCGTGCCCGTGGCCGGATTGGGGTCCGTTGCCGGACTCGGGCCCATGCCCATGCCTGTGTCCGTGGGACTCCTGGGGGGATAAAGAACCGGCATCCTGCTGGTCAGACATCGCTACCTCACTTGTAATCGGTGCCCTTCTCTCGGACTATATGTAGTCATGTACGCACGCGACAACGCCTCAGGTGCCAACCCGCCGCAAGAACAACCCACCAGCGCCCAGGTGGAGGCCGCCGTCGAGGCCTTCCGCATGCTCAGCGACGCCACCCGGCTGCGCCTGATGTGGCTGCTGGCCTCGGGCGAATACGACGTCGGCTCCCTGGCCGAGACCATCGCGGTCGCGCGCCCCTCGGTCTCCCAGCACCTGGCCAAACTCCGCCTCGCCGGCCTGGTCCACACCCGGCGCGACGGCCGCCGCGTGCTGTATCGCGCCCGCGACGTCCACGTTTGCACCCTCATCGGCGAGGCCCTTTTCCACGCCGACCATGAGGTCTCGAACATCCCCCGCCACCAGGACTGACGGCGGGCCAGTGGTTGAGCTGCGTCGTCAGTCGCTCCCGCCCTGTCAGACTGCCGTCCCCGCACTTGTCGCGCCGATCGCAGGAACCGGCCTTGCCGCCTTGCTCACGGCCGCGGCCGCCTTCCTGACCGTGCTCATCGTGCTGGCCACCGGCGAGGAAGACCTACGCGCCGCTCGCTGCCGCCGCACGGGAGTCGTTGCCCCCGTGCAGATTCACCGCCTCCAGCCGGGATCCGATGCCGTATTCGGATAGGAGGCCGCGCCGCGTGGGCGGGCGGGCTGCGAAACAGCGAATGCCTGGGGCCGGCATTGTGAGTGGACGGGGCGCGGCGCGCCGGGGTTCAGGTGAGCTGTTTGTAGAAGAAGCCGGACTCCTGGAGGGTGCCGTGCGGGTCTGCCGCGTAACCGGGGACGACGCCGTACCGCTTCCAGCCCGCGCTCGTATAGAGGTGCTCGGCCGCCGTGCCGCTCACGGTGTCCAGGAGGAGAAGGGTGATCCCGGCCTCGGCCGCGGCGCGTTCGGCGGTGGCCAGGAGGGCGCGGCCCAGGCCCCGGCCTCGGGCGTCGGGGTGGACCATGATCTTGACGATCTCGGCGCGGTGCCGTCCGGCGGGCCTGTCCTCCAGGACGAGGCAGGCGGTAGCGATGATGCCGTCCGGCCCGTGGGCCGCCCAGACTCTGAGGCCTCCGCCGTCCACGGCGGGTTGCTGGTCTCGCCACCAGGCCGCCGCCGCGTCCTGGTCGAAGGGGGCGAGGAAGCCGAGCGAGTAGCCCTCGGCGACGACGTCGACGAGGAGGTCGGCCAGGCTCTTGATGTTCTCGCGGAACTCATCGGCCGGCAACCGGGTGATAGGGGACAAAGCAGTGGTTCCTTTCATGGTGGGACGGTCACCAGGACATAGCGGGCTTGGTGGGAGTTCGGGCAGCGAAGCCACATGCTGTCCCCCAGGAAACGCGGGCAGTTCCCTGCCCGAATCTCGTGCTTGGCAGTGCCTGGGCGAGAGCCGGGCCTACAGGGTCGTGTTACCTCGATCCGTGGAAGTCCGGTGGGGGAGGCGATAGGAGCGACTGCACCGTCGCGGTGACGACGCGGGCGGCGTCCTCTGTCTTCAGGCGCTCGGCGCGGTTCTCCTCCGCGGCGCCTTGCAGGATGTAGTGCACGGCGCTGACCAGCCAGGCGATCGGCAGGTCGGTGCGGAACGCGTCTTCGTTCTGGCCGCGGCGAATGAGCTCTTCGACACGCTGGGCGGGGGCGGCGTGCAGCTGGCGAATGCGTCCGGCGGGAAGAGTTCCCTGGGCGGCGGTCAACAACGCCATGGACTCGGCCACGAGGGACCAGCCGGAGTCGAGCAACCGGGCCAGAGCGTCTTGAGCGTCCCCGGTGAGATCGACGGCTGACAGCGTCTCCTCGCCGGCGCGCAGTGCGTCGATCAGGGCGGCCTCGACTAGTTCTGCCCGGGTGCCGAAGTGGCCGTAGAGCGTCATCCGGCCCACTCCGGCGGCTTTGGCGATGTCGTCGACGCTCGCGTTCGGATCACCGCTCAGGCTCTTGCGTGCGGCGGAGACGATGCGGGCGATGTTGCGTTCGGCGTCCGCGCGCCGACGCGGACCGGCAGCGGCGGTAGGCATACCACCATCCTAACTCGTACGGGGATGTATGTGTTACCCTCCCGGACTAGAAGCCGTACACGAATATACGAGTTATTGCCGGAGGTCCTGGATGGCACAGCAGGAGATCAACAAGACATCCGCGCAGAGCGGTTCGGCCCATCCGTTGCGATGGCGCATCCTGGGTTTCCTGGGTGTGGCCCAGCTGATGTTGATCCTCGACATCACCGTCGTGGCCATCGCGCTGCCACACATCGAGATCGACCTGGGCCTGAGCCGCCAGGCGGTGACGTGGACGGTAAGCGCGTACACGTTGACGTTCGGCGGCCTGATGCTGCTGGGCGGGCGCCTTGCTGACCTGATCGGGGCCAAGCGAGTAGTACTCGCCGGCCTGCTGATCTTCACGGCGGCATCGCTGGTGACCGGATTCGCCGACTCGGCCGGCATGCTGCTGGGCGGCCGCATCGCGCAGGGACTCGGCGCGGCACTGCTGTCCCCGTCTGCCCTGTCACTGGTGGTGAGCCTGTTCGACGGTGACGAGCGGAACAAGGCGCTGGGGGTTTGGTCCGCGCTCGGCGGTGGGGGCGCGGCCCTCGGCGTGCTGCTGGGAGGGCTGCTCACCGCCGGCCCGGGCTGGCCATGGGTCTTCTTCATCAACGTGCCCATCGGGTTGATGATCCTCGCCGCTCTCGCCCGGATGCTGCCGCACCAGGCCGTGGCCGCGCCTCGGCCCCGGCTCGATGTGCTCGGTGCGCTGCTGGTCACCGCTTCATCCGGCGCCTTGATCTACGCGATCACCCGTGCCGGAGACCACGGGTGGCTCACCGCCACGACCGGGTGGCTCGTGCTGTCGGCCGCGATGGGCTACCTGGCGTTCACGGCCAGGCAGAAGGCTGCCAGGTCGCCCCTGATGGACCTCGCGCTGCTGGCCCGGCACCCGGTGGCCACCGGCACGTTCCTCATCTTGATGGCAACGGCGCTGATGATCGCGGTGTTCTTCCTGGGCACCTTCTACTTCCAGCACGCGCAAGGGTTCGGCGCCTTGCAGACCGGTCTGCTGTTCCTCCCGGTCGCGGTGGCGACGATGCTCGGGGCCAACCTCACCGGCCGGGCCATCGCCCGGGCGGGAGCGCGCCGGCTCGCCGTGGCCGGACTGCTCGTCACCGCGGTCGGCATGGCCGTGCCCGCCCTGTCGATGCACCCCGCGACCGTGGTGGTGGGCACAGCGGTCGCAGCCGCCGGGACCGGCGCGATGTTCGTCGTCGCGTCAGCGACCGCTCTGGGCCAGGTGGCCCCACACGAATCCGGCATCGCCTCCGGCATCGTCAGCACATTCCACGAGTTCGGTGCCTCCATCGGAGCCGCTGTCATCTCCAGCGTCGCAGCGGCCAGCCTGATCGGGGACACGCTCTCCGGGTTCACCAACGGCTTCATCCTCGCCGCGGTCGCCGCAGGTGCCGCGGCCCTCGTGGCCGCCGTCCTGACACCCGGCCGAGCCAACACACGCTGACGATGATCTCCCGGCGCCGACCAGCTCGAATGCGTCAGCGGCAGGTGGTTGAAGCGGCATGGTCTCTTCGTGTGACCCCATGCTGTCGGTGAAGTTTGCCACGATGACACTCGCCCGGTTTGTCCGGGTCTGATGGTGGTGGTATCCGCAGTGTCATAACGGAGGTGTGGGCGTTCGCTTCGCCGCCCAGGGCGGCCAAGGCGCTGTTGTGGATCCACATCCTCAACCAGGTGGGCGCTTATGCGATCGCCTTCCTCGCGGTGCTCGCCGGCCCCGACCTCGGTGACCGCCCTGGTGATCTTCGAGGTCGCGGCGCTGATCTCCTGATGACGCTCTATGGAAGTGCCCAGTGCTGCTCATCGAAAATGCTCACCTGGTTGATCTCTAGAGTACGGCTTTAGCTGTGGTTCGTCACGGATTGTGACGGCGCGTTGACGTACGCTGCCGCGGGCGTGACGAGCAGGTTGATAACGGCGACCGGTTCGTGGCAGTTCGGGCAGTTCTGGATGCCGGTCGGGGCCTGGTCGGTGCGGTATCCGGCTTCGTACGGGTGGTACGGATGGTGACGGCGTTCGCCGTACCGACTTCGGTCGTGCTGTCGGTATGGGGCTGTCTTGTGTTCGTGGTGAGCTCGGCGGTGTCCGTGCTGGCGGCCGTGTCGCCATCGTTGTTGCTGGCGCGCCACCAGCGGGCCTTGCAGATGGGATCGCAGAAGCGGCGCTTGGGGTTGCGGCTGGTCCAGGTGAAGGCCTGCCCGCAGGTGGCGCACTTGCGGGTGGCGGTGCGAACCTGCTTCTTGGCGCGGGTCACGACCCGGCCGCCCTGCTGGCGGTGGGTGTGCCTGCGGCCTTGCGGAGGGCGTCGGCTCGGGCCTGGTGGGAGCGCATCCGGTAGGACGGGCCGTCGACGCCGACGATGATCCCGCGGTGCAGCAGCCGGTCGATGAGCGCGGCAGCGAGCATGGGATCGCCGAGGCGTTCGGCCCAGCCGTTGATGCCGACGTGGCCGGTGGTAATGATGGAGCCCTTCAGATAGTGGGCGTTGATCACCTCGAACAGCAGGGACCGGCCGTCCTCGTCAAGCTTGCGATAGCCGAACCCGTCGATCACGAGAAGGCGGGGCTGGGCGAAGAACCGCAGCCCGGTTTGGAAGCGGTGCTCGGCGATGGCCTTCTTCAACCGGCGCACGAGGTCCTCGCAGGTGGTGAAGTAGGCCTCGTGACCGGCTTCGAAGGAATCCACGCGGCCGCCACCACCCCAAGCACCAGGACCAGATGTCACGATCCGGTACTCGAACATCCCGGGAAGCACCCGCTACCTCGGAACGCCCTTACCTACGGATTGGGAATCCCGATGAGGTTGATCTTGCTGGGGGTCTGCGTACTTCGCGGGGGCTTCGAACTGGCGGGGTACGGCACCGGACCGCGCCGAACACGGCCGCAGATAGGTCCTGCCCTTTCGAGCCACAACTGCGCGCTCAGCTGACGGCAGCGCCGAACCACTTGGGCAGCTGGCTGAGCAGCTCCTGCTGGTCTTCACCGACCCACGCCACGTGGCCGTCCGGCCGCAGCAGCGCCGCGGGCACGTCCAGTTCCTCGCTGACGTCGACGACGTGGTCGACCCGCTCTGCCCAGCCCGCCACCGAGAGCCGGCCGGTCTGGTCGAGCAGCAGTCCGCGGCCGCCGTGCATCAGCTCGTAGAGGCGACCCCGCTTCAGCTCCACGTCCCGCATCCGCCGGCCGAGCAGTTCATGCCCCTCGCCGAAGTCGTAGCGCACCCCGATCGCAGTGATCTTCTCGATCAGGTACCGGTTCACCTCCTCGAAGTCCATCAGTTCCGACACCAGCCGGCGCACTGACCGGGGACCCGGCTCGAGGGACAGCAGCTCCATCTGCGCGCGGGTGTTGTCCAGCACGTCGGCGGCTACCGGGTGCCGTTCGGTGTGGTAGCTGTCCAGCAGCCCCTCCGGTGCCCAGCCGCCGACCTCGGCGGCCAGTTTCCAGCCGAGGTTGAACGCGTCCTGGATGCCGAGGTTGAGGCCCTGCCCGCCCATCGGCGGGTGGATGTGCGCCGCGTCGCCGGCCAGCAGCACCCGGCCGGTCCGGTAGCGCTCGGCCAGCCGGGTGCCGTCGCCGAAGCGGGAGAGCCAGCGCGGTGAGTGCACGCCCAAGTCGGTGCCGGCGAACACCCGCAGCTGCTGCCTGACCTCCTCGAAGGTCGGCGGGACCGAGCGGTCCTCGGCCACCCCCTCGGCGGGCACGACAACGCGGTACACCCCGTCCCCGAGGGGCATGGCGCCGAACCGCAGCTGGGTCTTGCGGACTTCGGCCACCACGGCGGCCAGCGTCTCCGGCGGCACGGTCAGCTCCACCTCGCCCAGCAGCGTGTCGACCCTGCTGGGCTCGCCGGGGAAGCCGACGCCGAGCAGCTTGCGCACCGTGCTGCGGCCGCCGTCGCAGCCGACGAGGTAGCGCGAGCGCAGCTGCGTGCCGTCGGCCAGCTCAGCGGTCACCCCGTCCTCGTCCTGGCTCAGCCCGACCAGTTCGCAGCCGCGGCGGATCTCGGCGCCGACCTTGGTGGCGTGCTCGGCCAGCAGGCGATCGGTGGTGGTCTGCGGGATGCCGAGGACGTACGAATGCGCGGTGTCCAGCCGGTCCGGCGACGGCTTGCTGATGCCGGCGAAGAAACCGCCGACCGGGTACTGCTGGCCGAGCGCGAGGAACCGCTCCAGCAGACCGCGCTGGTCCATCACCTCGATGCTGCGCGCGTGCAGGCCGAGCGCGCGGACAATCCTGGTCGGCTCCGCCTCCTTCTCCAGCACGACCGCGTGCACGCCGTGCAGCCGCAACTCGCCGGCCAGCATCAAGCCGGTCGGTCCGCCGCCGACCACGATCACATCAATCATGAACCCCCCATTCAACAAGGTTGCATTTCGGCCAGCCGCTCCGCGCAGTCCGGCGGCGCGCACACTCGCTGCTGCGCGCCGAGTGCCCGCAACCGCACCGCGAGTCCCACCGGGGTTCGACATCCGCGAGACCCACACGTCGACAAAAGCACACGTACTTCGCGAATCCCTGATTTCCACAGGTTCTGGCTTCGGTCGGAGATTCTGCAGCATGACCCGGGTCTTGCCGCAAGCCCCCCGGTGCGCTATACATTGAGAGTGGCAAGGAGTGGGCAACCTCCTTGCCTTTGCCTTTGCCTTTTGCCGTCCGCTGTGGACGCGGCGGTCGACGGTGACCGTGCCAGCGCCCGCGAGCTGATCACCGAAGCGGTCGAGGTCACGGGACGAGTCAGCGGGAACGCCAACCACCGCTTCACCGCGTTCAACGCCACCGGCGTTGCCCTCTACCAGGTGAGCATCGCCCAGGTCCTCGGCGACAACGGCACCGCGATCAAACGCGCCCGGACCGTCGCCCCTGGCGCCATCCCGACCGCCGAACGCCGTGGCCGCTACTGGGTCGACGTCGCCCGCGCCTTCCACCAATGGGGCAAACCAGACCGGTGCTACCAGGCGCTTCTAGCCGCCGAGCAGGCCGCCCCCGCCGAGGTCCGGCACCGGCCGCCCGTCCATCGCATGGTCGAAGACCTGATGCGAACCGACCGACGTCGCACTCTCCCGGATCTTCGCGACTTCGCGCAACGAGTCGGCGTGCCCGCCTGATCTACAAAGGGTCACGAACCAGCGGCGCACACGCTGCTCGTGACCCGGATCTGCGCAGGGCTGTCTCAGTCCGCCTGCACATGATCGACAGTTTGGCCCCTGGCCGCAGAGTTCTTACTAACGCCCCTGGTGCAGACGGTGATCCAGTCGAGATCGAGCTGACGGTAGCGCCGTCGGCCGCCGACGGTGCGACCCACCGGGGTGACGACCAGACCAGCGCGCTCGTAATAGCGCAGGGTGTGCACGCTGACCCCGGTGCGCCGAGCGGCCTCGGCGATGCTCACGCCCGCCTCAGGGACGGAGCGAGCGGGCCCGGATCCCGGCTGCTGCTTGACTTCGAGCACGCTCTAAGTCCTAGCGTCCGTGGTCATGAGTGCTTCAAAGCTGTCGAAGATCACGGCCGGCGAGTACGGGCGGGCCGTCCGTGGGATGGGGGTGTCCCGATGAAGGTGCTGGTGACCGGCGGGACGAGCGGACTCGGACTCGCCATGGCCTCCGCCCTGGCAACGGCGGGAGCGACGGTCGCGCTGACCGGCCGATCCGGCCGTCGTGCGAGCGAGGTCGCCGCCGAACTGCCGGGGGCGGTCGGCATCGAGCTGGACGTGCAAGACGAGTCGTCGGTGGCCAAGGCGGTCGATGAGGCGTGGTCGCGGCTCGGCGGCATCGACATGCTGGTGAACAACGCCGGGATCGGCATGCGCACGGTCAACCCCCGCTTCATGACGCACTCGCAGGGCTTCTGGGAGGTGCCGGCCGACGGCTTCCGTGCGGTGATCGAGACCAATCTGACCGGCTACTTCCTGGTGGCGCGCGAGGTCACGCTGCGGATGCTGGCCGCCGGCGGTGGCCGTGTCGTCAACATCTCGGTGAGCGAGTCGACCATGCACCGAGCCGGGTTCGTCCCCTACGGGCCGTCGCGTGCCGGCAGCGAGGCGCTGTCCCGGATCATGGCCGCCGATCTGCGGGACACGGGCGTCACCGTCAACGTGCTGCTGCCCGGAGGCGCGACCGTCACGGGGATGCTGCCCCTCGACGCCGTGCCCGAGGGCCGGAAGTTCCTGGAGCCCGAGGTGATGGGTCCGCCCATCGTGTGGCTGGCGTCCGACGATGCGGCCGGCGTGCATGACGAGCGCATCGTCGCCGCCGAATTCGAGCGCTGGCTGCGCGATAGGAACGGCAGACGGTGAGGCAGGGCCCGCGGCCCCGCCCTCGACCGGTCAGGCGTCGTCGCTGAAGTCCAGGTTGCGCGGCGGCCGGGAGATCGTCGCGCAACCGCCCCGAACTGGACGTATGCCACGTGGACGGCGCCTCGCCCCCGCAGCCGGACGCCGAAGGCGATGGCCCCGGCCCTGACCGGGACGTCGGGCGTCACCTCCAGCCGGTGCCAGCCGAACGTGCCTTCGAGCACGGTTGACTGGACCCGATGGCCCAGGTCCTCGGCTCGCCTGTCCATGAGCTACACCGAGAGCGCGACGGAGCCTGCCTCAGGTCCGCCATGCGCATGGCGGACAGGCCCAGCGCGCCGGCGACGTCGAGGGTGTCAGGACGCAGGCGGGGGGAACAGGCCGGGCAGGTGCCGGTTCATGTCGAGCTCGAAGCGGCCGTACAGGTTCAGGTGGGTCCAGAACAGCGCGGACAGGCCGCGCCGGTCGGCGGCAGTGAGCCGCTTGTTCCAGGCGGGGTCGCGTAGGACGAGCTGGACCAGGTGGGTGTTGAGGTAGACGATGGTGGCCGCGACCAGGTGCAGGGCGAGGGCGGAGACCTCCACGTGTTCGCGGTCGTCGCCGGTCAGGTCGCCGGCCTTGCCGTAGAAAATGTCCTTGCTGGCGGAGTTCCAGTTCTCCACCACGTTCAGGCCTTCGTGGATCTCCCGTCGGAGTTCTTCGTCGGCGAGGTAGTCGCAGATGAAGATGGTGCGGATGACACGGCCGAGTTCTTCGATGGCCTGGTAGGTGGGGTGCTTGGGGCCGCTGCGGGCGAACCGGCGCAGCATCTGGTGGGACTCGGCGGTACGCAGCCGCAGCGCGGTGGCGTACTTGATCATCTGGTCGTAGTGCCGGGCGATCAGGTCCCAATCGATCGTCTTGTTCGACGGCATCTCATCCAGCCCCGGCCACGCCTCATCTTCGCCGGTCCCGGGCCGGTACAGCCGCGCGGAGCCGATGTTCTTCAACCGGGGCAGGAGCTGGAAGCCCAGCGGGTGGGAGAAGGCGAGCCCGACGATCGAGGCGCCGTGGGTGTCGGTGTACTGCCGGTCGATCCCACAGGCTGGCGTCGCGGACCTTCAGCGTCTCATTCACCACGGTGCGGATCGCCGCACGCAGGTTGTTGCGGTTGATGAACAACCGGCGGGTGCGCCGCAGCGCCGCCTCGTTATCGACTTCATCACCGTCGGCGACGCGCTTGATGCCCACGTTGGTGCCCAGCCCATACAGGCACAACAGCAGCCGGCGCTGCAACACGGCCGCATCGGTCACGGTGCGGGAGGCGACCGAGGTGAAGTCCGCCGTGAAGCCGGTGACGTGGTCGACGTCCTTGGGCACGTCCAGCAGGTCGATCACACCCCAGCGGCGGGAGATCTCCTCCTTCAGCGCTTTGAGCCTGGCCGGTTCGGGCTGCTTGGTGACCGGCGGGACGGCGATCCACGGCTCGCCCTTCTTACGAGTGATCCGCACGCCGCCGGTGGTGCCTTTCCGAAGGGCCTTGTTCAGCCGGTTCAGCGCGGCCACGTGGCGTTTCTGCAGGTCGGCGACGAACTCGGCCGGGTCCCTCGGCTTGGACGGCGCCTGGTAGTGCACGTCCTGGTTGTCTTCGAAGTCTGGCGGCAGGTCGGCGTCGGGGTTGCGCCAGACCTTGCTGCCCTCCACCCAGATCTCCCGTCGGCGGATCGCCTGGCGCAGCGCGACCAGCACGCACAGCTCGTACGGGATCCGCTCGATCCGGCCGGTGTCCGGATCGACGACTGCGTCCCGCCAGTCCTCGGGCACCACGTGCTCGATCGGCACCTGCTCGGCCGCGTCGTAGAACACCGCCTCGGAGTCGGCGTAGCGGTCCAGCAGCGCCAGGGCGTCCATCACCGGCCGGAACGCGGTGCTGGAAGAACCGAAGGTGACCGCGCGCAGCAGCTTGGGCAGACCCCGCCGGTAGTGCCTCGAGTAGGAGCCGCGCAGCTCGGCGTTGATCTCGTTTTCGACCTTCTTCTCGGCCCGCACGCTGATCTTGTGCACCAGCTGAATCAGCAGATCGACCAAGCCGTCGATCATCTCGGTCTTACGCACCCAGCACAAAGCGGCCAGCAGCGTCAGCCGTACCGGGGCCTGGGCGGCGGCGAAGTCCGAGAGATACATTTTCATCGCCCGGGCCCGCCAGCCCTCCACGACTTTCTCCGACACCCCCTCGAACAACCCTTCGGCAGACCGGTCGCCTTGACCCGCTCCAGCTTGACGATCTCGGCCAGCAGCGTCTCCAGCTGCAGTGGCCCCGGATCCTCCTTCAGCTCCTGCAGGAAACTTCGCATCCCGCCGGATCCACCGTCGGGATCGGGGTCATCGACCGCGATCAGCTCCTCCAGCTTCACCACCGCCTCCGCCGACAGTCGGTCGAGCGTGCGCATGGTGAACTGCCGCTCGAACATCGCCTCGGCCGCACCCAGCAACCGCTCGATCGGCGCCGGCCGGGGCGGCTCGATCCTCTCCTCCCGGCACCGCGCCAGCAGCGCCGCCCGCAGCCGGTCCCGCGACATCTTCAGCGGGCAGATCTCGGCGGCGAGCCAGAAGACCAGCTTGTCCTCATCGGCGACCGTCGGCACGTCCTCCCACCGCGGGAACCGCGCCTCCAGCTCGAAGAACTTCAACAGCAGGGCGAACCCCAGCCGCGTCGCCCCGGACGTGTTCGCCAGCAGCTCCCGCTCCGCCTCATCCAGCGTCCAGCGCTCAATGAGGTCTTCCAGCTCCCACTCCCGCCGCATGACCGCGCTCCCTTTCTCCCGACTCGCACCGAACGCCAGAAGAAATGTGAAACGTGATCACGCGACTACCGACTGACATCACCCAGCCGTGACTACTACGTGCCGGTTTCGCAACGTCACACACAGCTACTTTGGGGCTCATCGCGCGGACCCGAGTGGAGGGCCTTCACCGAGGTGGACGCGGAGGACATTCTTCGAGACTGGCGCAACGCGGAGTCGCGATGTACTCAGGGTCGGTGAGCGCCCTCTCGAACGGCTGCCGCTGGAAATAGCAGCACCACTTCGATGGTCGGTCGCATCTGCCCGAGGCGCGTCCCGCTGATCGTGGGACATTCGCTCGGATACCTCAGATATGTAAGGTGGCACGCTCCTGACCTGGCTCGGCCATATGCGACCACAATGAGGATCACCCCATGATCAGTGGGACAAGACACCTTTTCACCCATCCGGTAAGGCCATCCGCGTCCCCCGCCCGCGTCTTCGCATGGAAGGTCTCATGACCCGCGTCCCCACTGATGCCTCCCGGCCTCCGGCCGGGCCGCGCCCGCCCCGGCCGCCGTGCCACCGGTCCGGCACCAACCCGCCGCTGCCGCCCACCGCGGTGTGGGTGGGAGAGGGCTCGAACTGGGCCAACCCGTTCGCCGTCGGCCGCCCGATCCGCCCGAACCGGGCGAGGCCGCGGCCTTGCCGCCGACGCCGTAGACGGCGGGGAGAAGGCCCGGCGCGCCGTGACTGCGGCGGACCCCGCCCGCCTTTCCCGGCCCCGGCCCGCCCGGTCGGCGGGTGCCCGGTCGGCGGGTGCCGGGTCGGCGGGTGCCGGGTCGATCATCGTGCTGATTCCCTGCATCCTCCTCATCGCAATCACGGTGGTAGTGTGGCTGCGCACGCGTCGGACGGGACCGGCCCTCACCCCCTCGGATAGAAGTGATCCGTCTAGGTTATTGACGGCAGAATGAGGTTCATGGGTGATTGGTCGGCGGTCAGCGCGCGTCGGTTCGAGACCTACGCGCGCTGGTCCACATACAGCGCCGTTTCGACCCCGATCGTCACCCTCCCCGCTGGAGTGATAAGCGCCTACCGACTCATCGGGACGCACCTCGTCGTGTTCTTCGTGGCCGTCGCGCTCGCGCTCGTCACCGGGAACATCCTCGTCAGCCGGTGGAGCTTCGACGTCCTCGGCGGCCGCGCCCGGCGGCTCGCAGTCGGCGGTGTCATCGCCTGGGGGCTCGCCCTCGTGGCGCTTGTCGCCGCGACCCTCACGATTCCGGTCCCCGCGATGGGCGTGACGGTCGCGGCGGCAATCGGGTCGGTCGCCGCGAGCTTCGTGCCTGTGCTCGACGTGCGACGGACGCTTCACCTCAACGCGGCGATTCTCGTCCTGGCTGTCCCGCTCGCGGCCGTCGCGGACATCCCGCTCCTCATTGTCGGGGCGGCGGTGATCAGCCTCATCCTGTGGACCTGCTGGTCGAGCGCGTGGATGCTGCGGGTCCTGCGCGAGTTGCAGAGAGCGCACGAGGATCGCGCCGCCCTCACGCTCGCGAACGAACGCTTGCGCATCTCGCGCGACCTCCACGACGTGTTCGGCCGCACCCTCGCGACGATCGCGGTCAAGAGCGAACTCGCATCGGAACTCGTTCGCCGCGGCAGCGACGAACAGGCAGCCGATGAGATCACCGGCGTCCGGCGGCTCGCCGAGGAGGCGGGAATCGAGGTCCGTCGCGTCGTGCGCGGCGAGCTTCGTGCGACCTGGGATGGCGAGGTGTCGGGCGCGCGTTCGCTGCTCGACTCTGCCGGCATCCGCTGCACGGTGACCGGTGACCCCGTACCCGAGGAGTGCGCCGAGGCGCTCGCGTGGGTCGTCCGCGAGGGCGTCACGAACGTGCTGCGCCACTCGGCGGCGACGCAGGTCACGCTCGCGACGACGAACGAGGACGGGCAGGTTCTCCTCACGATCGCGAATGACGGGGCCGACCCCGTCGACTCCGTGGAGACCGACGCGGCAGACGGACCCGCAGCGGCAACCCCCAACGCCGGCACGGGACTGCGTGCGATGTCCGAGAGGATCCGAGCGCTCGGAGGGCACATCGCAACGCGCCGCGACGGAGACTGGTTCCTGCTCGAGGCCACGATCCCGCTCCCGGAGAAAGACCGCGCATGATCCGCATCCTCGTCGCCGACGACGAACATCTCATCCGCGACGCCATCGCCGGGCTGCTCGCCCTCGATGACGACTTCGAGGTCGTCGGGCAGGCGGCGTCAGGTGATGAGGCGATCGCAACGGCCCTCAGACTCCGTCCCGACGTGGCCCTGCTCGACCTGCAGATGCCCGAGCCTGACGGCATCGAGGTGGCCCGACGGCTCGCGACCGAGCTGCCGGGCTGCCGCTGCGTCATCGTGACTTCGCACGGTCGTCCCGGCTATCTGAAGTCGGCACTCGCTGCGGGTGTGCGCGGCTTCCTGCCGAAGACCGTTTCCTCTCGCACCCTCGTACACGTCGTGCGAAAGGTCGCGAGTGGCGGCCGGTACGTCGACCCCGAGCTCGCGGCGGAGGCGATCGGCGCGGGCGACTCTCCGCTCACTCCGCGCGAGACCGATGTTCTCGCCCTTGCGCGCGACGGCGCGCCCGTTGACGAGATCGCGCAACGCGTCTCGCTCTCCCGTGGGACCGTGCGGAACTACCTCGCAGCCGCCATCGCGAAGCTCGGCGCTGCGAACCGGCACGAGGCCGCGCGCATCGCCACCAAGCACGGCTGGATCTAGGAGCCGTTTTGTGGATCTTCGCCGTGATGCGATAGAAGATCATGGTGCAAGATCGCCATGACCTGACCGACGCGGAGTGGCTCCTCCTCAAACCGCTCATGCCGGCCCATCCGCCTCAGGGGCACCGGTGGGCGGACCACCGAACCGTGATCAACGGAATTCTGCGGCAGACGCGGACCGGGTCGCCCTGGCGTGATCTTCCCGAGCGCTACGGGCGCTGGGAGACCGTCTACGGGCGCCATCGCCGCTGGTCAATCGATGGAACCTGGGAAAACATCCTTGATCGGCTTCGGGCCGGCTGCGACGAGGCCGAAGGCGACCAGTGGACGACGAGTGTGGACTCCACGGTCAACCGGGCGCACCGGACAGCGCCGGACAGCGCCATGACGGCATCATGTTCCAGCAGGTCATGAGCCAGGTCCGCGTTCCACGCCGTGGGCAGGGTCGTCCACGGACCCGGCCGGCCGTCGTGATGTGCGACAAGGCCTACTCTTCGAAGTAGCGTGCGGCGGGCGTTGAGGATGGGGACGATGCTCGCGGCCGCAGAGGCGATCGCAGCGGCCGCCGCCACCCGCATGGCCGGTATCGGGAGGACGACGGTCCCCGCTAGGACGGCGGCGAGCAGGAGCAGCCACGTGACGAGGAGAGCGATCGGGAGGCGCTTGCCGCGTCCTTCGAGGGTATTGAAGCTCCATCGGCTGACCGCGATGTCGCAACACACCAGTGCCAACGTGGCGACGGCCACAGCGCTCACCACGGCGACGTTCTCCGTGGTGAGCGGCTGGGCGCTGGCGAGGCCGCCGAGGAGAGTGGAGATCGGGGTGGAGACGACGGCGTATGTCGACCAGCGCACGTAGCTCTCGAACCGGCGTGCGCTCACCACCTCCACGGCCATGCGACCGCCCTCCCCTCTTCTCAGGTTCTACGACCCTGTCACGGTAGCTGCACCTCACACCACACGATCTTGCCGATGGCGGTCGGCCGGCTGCCCCACCGGTGCGAGAAGCGGTCGATGAGGTTGAGGCCGTGGCCGGACTCGTCCTCCTGCGTGGGCTGGAAGCGGGTGGGCCGCTGCGGCGAGCGGTCGGCCACCTCGCACAGCAGGGTCGCGCCGCGCAGCAGGCTGAGCTCGATCGGCCCGGTGCCGTGGTTGACCGCGTTGGCGACCAGCTCGCTGACCATCAGCTCGGTCACCTCCAGGACGGACGTCTGCCCCCAGGCGCGCAGCGTGGACCGCACCAGCCGCCTGGCCTCCCCGGCCGAGCGGGCGTCGAAGGGCAGGGTCCAGGTCACATACTCCGACGGCGACAGGTCGTGCACCCTGGCCAGCATCAGCGCGATGTCGTCTCGCTCGTCGCCGGGCCGCTGGGTGGCGATGGTCGCGTCGCACAGGTCCTCAAGGTCCCGGTGCGAGTATTCGAGCAGCCGGCACAGGTCGCTGATCCCGGAGTCGAGGTCCCGGTCCCTGCTCTCGACCAGCCCGTCGGTGTACAGCGTGAGCACGCTGCCCGCGGGCAGCGTCAGCTCGCGCATCTCGAACGGGTCGCCGCCGATGCCGAGCGGCAGCCCGGGAGGCAGCTCGATCAGCTCGGTGCGCCCGTCGGGCCGCAGCAGCACCGGCGGCACGTGCCCGGCGCGGGCGATGGCGCAGGTATGCGAGATGGGGTCGTAGGTGGCGTAGACACAGGTCGCGATCTGGGTCGTGCTGAGGTCCTGGGTCATCCGGTTGAGCCGGTAGAGCACCTCGTTGGGCGGCAGGTCCAGGCCCGCCAGGGTGCGCGCCGCCGTACGGAGCTGGCCCATGGTGGCCGCGGCGCGGGTGCCGTGGCCCATGACGTCGCCGACCACCAGCGCGGTGCGGTGCCCGGGCAGCGGGATCACGTCGTACCAGTCACCTCCGACGCCGGTCAGGTCGCTGGCCGGCAGGTAGCGGGAGGCGATCTCCAGGCCGGGCGGCGTGGGCAGCTCGTTGGGCAGCAGGCTGCTCTGCAGGGTCAGCGCGGTGCGCCGCTCCCGGTCGTACAGATGTGCGTTGTCCAGGCAGAGCGCGGTGCGGGCGGCGAGCTCCTCGGCGAGGCTCACGTCCTTCTCGTGGAACGGCGAGCTGCCGGCGTTCCTGGTGAACACCACGAACCCGAGCACCCTGCCCCTGGCCTGCAACGGCACCACCAGGAACGAGCTGTCCTCCAGCAGGGAGGCGATGATGTCGCGCTTCCAGGCGATCGCCAGCTTCCTGGCGGTCATCGCGTCCATCCGCGGGTACAGGATCGGCTGCGCGGTGGCCATGCAGCGCGCCTGCGGCGACCAGGCGGGGTGGACGCCCACCTCGTCCGGTGGGAAGGCCGCCTGGTAGTCGTCGGCACGCTCGCTGAGGCCCATCGCGATCCGGCGCACCAGCGGCGAGCCGTCGGCCGGGCGCGCGGGGAACTCGCCCTCGACGACCAGCCGCTCGTGCACGAGGACGCCCGCCGCGTCGGCGAAGCGGGGCACCGCCACGTCCATCAGCTCACGGCCGGTCTGGCCGAGGTCCAGGGTGCTGCCGATGGTACGGCTGGCCTCGTTGAGCAGGGCGAGCTGCTCCTTGGTCGAGGCGGGGCTGCTCAGCCGCCTGCGCTCGGGAGAATGCGGGTTGATCACGACGTTGCCGGTCATGCGGGCTCGTCGCCCCGCTCGGACCCGGACCGGAGGGGACACATAAGGGGAGGTTGACCGCCGCCCTGCCGGCCCGCCACGCTGCCGCACATTCCGCCGATCAGGAGCACGAAGGCGAGAAGGTCTCGCCCGATCCGGCGCTTCTCACCGGAGAGGACACGGTGATACGGAACACCCGGCGGGGCCGGCTGCGGACCACCGCGGCGTCGCTCACCCTTGAGTGGAACGGCATTCCGATCCGCGTGTGGCGTTCGGGCGGCAGGACCTGAGGAACCTGTTGGAGAATCGGGGCGATCGTAGTCATGTCTCCACACTCCCGCCGCACGGGTTCGCTCCCCAGTGTCGTCCGTAACGACTTCGTCGGCGTTCCGCACGACTCACGCATGACAAGTGTCATACGGGCCACCGCAGCCGTCCTTCTCGTCTCCGTCAGGGCGCGGTACCGCACGGCCAGCCACACCACATGACCTGATCCGAGCAGCGGACCCCACCAAGCCTGCCGAACGGGCGCGGTGGTGAATGGTCAGAATGGGCGCGGTCCGACGGTCGGCACGGCAGCCGCGCTCCACGCCGGCCGTCAGCTGTTCTCGGGCGCGGCCCGGAAACGGACCTCGACGACGAGCACTTCGGCGTCGAAGTCGTGGGCCCGAAAGGCTCGGTCCGCCGCGTCCCTGTCACGACGGGACTCTTCGCGGGCGACCGGGTCGAGATCTCCGGTGACGGACTGGAGGCAGGGCAGAAGGTGGTGATCCCGAAGCTATGACCGAGATCATCCGGCTCGACGGCGTCGAGCGCAGTTACGGTCAGCCGGCGGTCCTCGCCTGCGCGGGCGTGAGCCTGACCATCGATCAGGGCGAGCTTGTGGCCGTCGTGGGCCCGAGCGGGTCCGGGAAGTCCACCCTGCTGAACCTCATCGGCACCCTCGACCGGCCGACCGCCGGCTCGGCGTCGTCACCCAGTCCTGGTCCCCGCTGGGCGGGGTGAACATGTACTGGGAGGACGGGCGCAACGCGGCCAGGAACCCGCTCGATCACCCCACAGTCACCGAGATCGCCGCCCGGCACGGCAGGACGGCGGCCCAGGTCGTCCTGCGCTGGCATCTGGAGCACGGCCTGTCCGCGATCCCGAAGTCCGTCCGCCCGCACCGCATCGCGGAGAACTTCGACGTCTTTGACTTTGCCCTCACGGCCAACGAGGTCGCGGCGATCGATGCGATCGACACCGGGGTGCGAGGCGGGCCCGCCCCTGATGCGGTGGGGCCCGGCGACTTCAGCTGAGTCGCCGCCTCACACCTCCGTGCTACGCGGGTTCTACCTTGCGGGCGCTGTCGCGAAGCTGTGCCACCGCGCGGGCGATGAGGTCGCTGCGGCGTCGATCCTGGCGGGCGTGGACGACGATGCGCCGCAAGACGGTGGGGCGAACCACGGGCCTGGCGACGACTCCGTCGGGGATCTCCGCAACGGCCAGGCGCGGCAGGACGGTGACGCCGATGCCCGCCTCCACAAGTCGCAGCGCCGCCCGGTGATCGTCCAAGCGGGCGGCATAGCGCGGCGTGAATCCGGCGGCCCTGCAAGCGGTCAAGATGATCTGTCCGATCGGGCTGTCGTAGATGTCGTGATCTATCCAGGGCTCACCTTCGAGGTCCCGGAGAGCGAGTTCGCGGGCATCGGCGAGGAGGTGGGCACCGGGGAGCACGGCGACGAGCTCCTCGATGGTGAGTTCATGACGCTGGTAGCCGTCAAGGTGTACTTCGGCTCCGTTGGCGGGCTCAGTCCGGATGTCGAGGTCTGGTCGTCGGCGGCCGCGCCCATCGACGGGTTCGTTGAGGCTGATCTCGACGGTGAGGTTCGGGTGGTGTCGGCGAACGGTCCGCACGACCTCTGGGATCCACCGCTCGGCCGCAGAAGCAAAGCAGGCGATCGCCAGATGCTGCGACTGACCGCCCCGGAGGTCTGCAACGACTCGTTCAAGGCGTCCGAAGTCGGCGAGGAGCGACTGAGCTTGATCTGCCAGGTGCCGTGCGGCATCGGTGGGGCTGATACCGCGTCCTTGCTTCTCGAAAAGGACTAGTCCGGTTTCCTTCGCCAGGGTGGTCATGTGCTGGCTGATCGTCGCGGGAGAGTAGCTGAGGTTCCGCGCCGCTTTGTTGATCGACCCAGCTGCCAGGACTGCGCACAAGATCGCGAGACGTTGCGGGTTGAGCATGGCATCAAAGGTAAGGCAATGCCGAATGATGAGCCGCATTTGTTTGCTTGTTACGAGCTTTGCCATCGATGGAAGATGGCATCAAGCAGGACATTCGGCGTCGTCTCGGGCGCGGTGAGAGAGGGTTGGCGATGGACACGACGTTTTGGGACGAGGCGGACCGCCTCCTGATCCGCTACGGAGCCGGCTTCACCCCGCGGGTCATCGAACGTGCCTCTGGTGCGTATGTCTTCGATCGCCAGGGCACGCCGATTCTCGACTTCACCTCAGGGCAGATGAGTTCCATCCTCGGCCATGCGCACCCGGATATCGTGGCAACGGTTTCGTCCGCGGTCGCGTCGCTGAACCACCTCTTCAGCGGCATGCTCAGCACTCCCGTGCTGGAGCTCGCCCACAGGCTCACCGCGACCCTGCCCTCAACACTCGGCAAGATGTTGCTGCTCACCACAGGAGCCGAGGCGAACGAGGCTGCGATCAAGATGGCCAAGCTCTCCACCGGCCGCTTTGAGATCGTCTCCTTCGACCGCTCTTGGCACGGCATGACCCAAGGAGCCGCTGCCGCGACCTTCTCCGCCGGGCGGCGCGGCTACGGTCCCCCGACACCGGGAAACCTCGCGCTGCCCGCGCCGAATGCCTATCGTTCGCCGTTCCGATCCTCCGACGGGTCACACGACTGGGAGGCTGAGCTCGCCTACGGCTTTGCCCAGGTCGACCAGCAATCCGCCGGGAGTCTCGCCGCCTGCCTCATCGAGCCCATCCTGTCCTCAGGCGGGATCATCGACCTGCCCCCCGGGTATCTGCGTCGCCTCAAAGAGATGTGTGACGAACGCGGGATGCTGCTCATCCTGGACGAGGCGCAGACCGGTCTCGGCCGCACCGGAGCGATGTACGCGTTCGAGCGCGACGGGGTCGCACCCGACATCCTGACGTTGTCGAAGACCTTGGGAGCCGGGTTGCCTGTGGCGGCCGTCGTCACGACTGCCGAAATCGAGCAGGTCTGCCACGACCGGGGTTTCCTCTTCTACACCACCCACGTCTCCGACCCCTTGGCGGCTGCCGTCGCGCTGACGGTCCTTGACGTCATCGACCGCGAGAACCTCACAGAGCGTGCTGCGACGCTGGGCGATCAGCTCACCGACCGACTGCTGGCGCTTCGCGACAACTACGAAGTCGTCGGTGACGTTCGCGGCCGTGGCCTGCTCCAAGGTGTCGAGCTCGTCAAGGACAGGAAGAGCAAGGCGCCCGCCGATGCACTGGGCAACGCGATCACCTCGGCCTGTCTCGAACGAGGTCTGCACATGAACATCGTCCAGCTACCTGGGATGGGCGGCATCTTCCGCATCGCCCCGCCTCTCACGATCAGGGACGACGAACTACACACCGGCGTGGACATCCTCGAGGCGTCTCTCAAAGCCGTGCTCGACGCCGCCGCCAGGTGATGTGAATCAGTATCCCACGCCCGTCGCCGTCGGCCCTCGAAGCTCGTGCAGGGATTCAAGGTACTGCTCCGATTCGGGCTCAGGCGTCGTACCGTGGTCTGCATCAGGGGTGAAAGAGGGCATCTACGCCTGCCTCCGATCTGGCGGGCCGTATCAGGACACAAAGCGGCCCACCTCAGCGCTGGTGGGAGCCAATGGCAACTTGGCCACTGCAGCGGTCACAAGGAGCATCGAGGTGATCCGCTAGCTGCGTGAGCCATGCCACTACTGAGTCTTACGCTAGCACCAAATATTACTTAGCGTCACGGAATAACCACAATGGGTTCCGAAAACCTTCGGGGGAGCCCAACGCTCCGATCCATCATTGCTGTCTCTCTGGTGCCGCCATCGGCTTCCACTGTGTCGAACTGCCGCCACGAGGTTGGAGCCCGCTCCTTCTCCTGCCTGCTGCGCCAACACGACTGCCCGGCTTCGGCGAACTCGCGAACACTAAGCGGCTCAGCCCGCTGGAGCGGGCGGTGTTTGTGCTGCGGGAGGTGTTCGGCTTCGGGTTCGACGAGGTCGCCGCGGCGGCGTTCCGGCAGCTGCTGGTGCGGGCGCGGCGGCATATGGAGGCCGGGCGGCCGCGCTTCGAAGCGGTCCGCAAAGAGCGGGAGGAATTGGCGTCGCGGTTCTTTGACGCCCTCCGCGAAGGCGACGTCGCCGGCCTGCAGGAACTGCTCGCCGCCGACGTATCGATGGTCGGCGACGGCGGCGGCAAGGCCCCGCAGCTGGCCAGGGCCGTCATCGGCGCCGAGAATGTGGCTCGGCTGCTTGCCGCCGTCTTCCCCGGATGGCCCGGATCGACGTGACGTTCGAGCCGCACGAGGTCAACGGCCAGCCGGGCGCGATCTTCCGTGACCGGGACGGCAAAGTGCTCCACACCCTGGCGCTCGATGTACTCGACGGGCAGATCCAGACGATCCGCTCGGTGATCAACCCCGACAAGCTCGGGCACGTGGGCCCAGTAGCGGACGCCTGGGCAATCGATCGCACCGCAGCCTGGCCAGCAGCGCTGGCTCTACCGCACGTTTCCGGTCCGTTGTTCTTCGGCCCCGGATTCCGCCGAGCTCCCCCACCGCCGCCGGCGGGCGCGAATCACGCCAGGTCCATCTCCCGGTCTCGGGCTGCTCCCGGCCGATCTTTCTTCCGCGCTGCCAAGATGATGAGTGCCCCGGAGATGATCCCGGCGAAGAACGGGGATGGCACAAGAAGGACGCCGCCTAACACGCACCACGTTGCGAGGCCCCAGCCGATCCCGGCGGGCACAGCCACCCCGGAGGTATCGGAAAGGCGCGATGGCGGCCATGTAGAGCCGCCCGAACCATCCGTTGGGCTTGACGAGGACGGCCATCCGCAGCTCATAGTCGCCGTTCGCTCCTTGAACCCAGCCGAGATGCATCACGGTGTGCACGGTCTTGTTCGCCAGCTCGCGTGCGGACTCCATGTCGAGCTCGTAGATCGCTTTGAGGGGCATGCTCTCGTTGTCTGGGCCGCGGGGAGCGTCGCGGACGTCGCGGGGCAGGCGGTCGCGGAGCGAGGCAACCCGCGCACCGACGCCCGCTGATGGTTTATCCCAGCCGAGGAGTACGCCGAGCTTCCACCGAACGGCGAACAAGAACCTCACCAGCCAGGGCTGCTTCACGGGTCCGCCGGCAGCTCGCATCGCTGCGAGCATCGTCGGGAAGTCGTTAGGCCCGGCTCCGGGAGTGCGGAACGACCACACATCCTCGACCGCGAAGTCACTCGTGAGTTCGTGGATGCGCCACTTCACGGGTCCGCCGGCAGCTCGCATCGCTGCGAGCATCGTCGGGAAGTCGTTAGGCCCGGCTCCGGGAGTGCGGAACGACCACACATCCTCGACCGCGAAGTCACTCGTGAGTTCGTGGATGCGCCACGGGTGGGAGGTGTGCGCGGTCTTCGGCAGGTTCACGAGAGCTCCCTTTCGGCCATCATGGCCATCAGCGTCATCTGGTCCAGCTGGGGTGTGGCGGCGGGGTCGAGTTCGCGGTAGCGGCGGTGAAGGTTGACCACGATCCGCTCGGCGTCCAGCCAGGTGGCGTACTTGTCGAGGTCCACCGCCTCGACCGCCTCGGAGAAGGACAGGCCGCGGGCGTGGGCGGCGTCCGCCTGCTCGACCACGTGGGTGAGGTAGCCACGCACCGCGCGAATCCCGTCGGGGTCGGTCACCGGGCCGTGGCCGGGGACGATCGTGTCGGCGCCGGTGTGGGCGGGGCCGAGGTTCATCACCCGCACCTCGTGGCCGCCGACGTCCAGGGTCAGCTCCCCGTCATAGGTCAGGTCGGGCAGCCGCAGGCGGATGCCGCTGAAGTCGAAGGCGCCGAAGCGTTCGCGGAAGTAGGGGGTCGCGGGGCCGATGTCTATGACCTGGATGGCGGTCAGCATCTCCGGAGGCATCTCGTGCTGCATCTCTGTGCAGGTGGCCTCCGCGGCGATGATCTGGACGTGCTCGCCCAGCAGTTGGTTGCCGTGGGTGTGGTCGCCGTTGGAGTGGGTGATGACGGCGTGGGTGAGCGGGTGCCGATCAGTGATTGATCGCATGGCGCCGAGCATTTCGGCGGTCAGCGGCAGGTCGAACAGGGTGTCGATCAGGAGGGAGGTGCCCTCGCCCGCGACCAGTCCCGCGTTGCTCCAGCCGTACCCGCCGTCGGGTAGCAGCCAAGCCCACACGCCCGTGCCGACCTCGTGCAGGCCGCGGGTGTAGGGCAGTTTCGATGGGGCGCGGTTGACGCGCGGGCGTGGCGGCCGGCGGTCGGGGTTGTGCCGGGGCGTCAGCGGGTACAGCGCGGCGGACGCGCGAACGGTTTGGCGGGTACGGCCCAGCCCCTCGACCGTCAGCTCGACGACGTCGCCGTCTCGCAACCAGCCGGGGAAGGCGGCCGGATCGGCGAGGGATCGGCCACGACGTCACCCTCGCCCCGGCGACCGCCTGACCAGCCTCACCAGCGGTCGCGAACCAGCGGGAAAGAGCCCCCAGCCGTCACCGCCGAGGGGCTATCTCGCCGTACCTATCTGACCGTGGAGTTTTCCGGTCAGGAGTCCTTCCAAGGTTGGCCCTGGAAGACCGTTCGCCGAGGCTCGGACCAGCATTTCCGTTGCTTTTGCAGCGATTACTACCGGGACCCCTCATAGCCACGCGAGTCCGGCTGCACCGCCGCCCCGTTTCCGGGGGTAAAGACCGGAGACGTCTCCGACCACCGCTCCCCCAGCAGCCGCCGCTGAACGAGCTCCTGCCGGCGCAGCAGCCGCACGGTCTCCGGATCCAGCGCGATCACCCGCCGGCTGGCCACGCTCTTCGGCTCACACAAGATCAAACCATCGTCGGTCTGCACCAGATGGTGCGCGACCGTGAGCTCACGCCGCTCCAGGTCGACGTCCAGCCAGCGCAGTCCGGCCGCGCAGCGCCACCAGCCACCACAGCCCGGACAACCAGTCCTCGCGCATGTGCGTAGGGCCCGGCCCGGGGACGGAGATCAACCGATATGGCGACCCGCCTCGCACGCGGTCACTGAACGCCAGCATCCTCGCGATAGCCCCTGGCCTGCACCTCGAACAGCTGGGAGTACCCTCCGCCTGCGGCCATGAGGTCGTCGTGCGTTCCCTGCTCGACGATCCGGCCGTCGCCGAGTACGACGATCAGGTCCGCGTCGCGGACAGAGCCGAGCCGGTGCGACACGAGCAGGCTGGTGCGCCCCATGCGATGCTCGCGCAGCCGCCGGTGCATCTCGTACTCGGCCTGCGCGTCCAGGCCCGAGCTGGGCTCGTCGAGGATGAGCAGGTCGCGCTGCTCGCGCACCATCGTGCGGGCCAGGGCCAGGCGCTGCCACTGGCCTCCGGAGAGCAGCACCCCGGTCTGGGCGTCATCCTCCTCCTCGTCCCCAAAGAAGATCCGGCTCAGCAGCGTGTCGTAGCCTCGGGGCAGCGCCTCGACGATTTCGTGGACGTCCGCCATCCCGGCGGCGGCCTGGATCCTGACGCGGTCGGACAGAGCCTCGATCTCCCCCACCCCGATGTTCTCCGCCGCGGTCAGGTCGTAGCTCATGTAGTCCTGGAAGAGCACGCCCATCCTGGCGCGCAGCTCGGCAGGCGGTACGGCGCGCAGGTCCACGCCGTCCCAGAGGATCGCCCCCCGGGACGGATCATAGAACCGGCAGAGCAGCTTGATCAAAGTGCTCTTGCCGGCCCCGTTGAGCCCCACCAGCGCGACCGACGCGCCGTGCGGGATCGTCAGGTCGACTCCCCTCAGCACCCACGGGTGGCTCTCGTCGTATCGGAACCACACATCGCGCAGCTCGATGCCCCGCCGCAGCGCAGGCAGCATGGCGGCCGGTCCCTCCGTGGAGCGACACGGCGGCGGCAGATCGTCGGGCAGCGATGTCACCTGCTCGTGGTAACCGAACAGGGACAGCGCCTGACGGGCGTTGGCCACGTTCTCCACCACCGAGATCAGCGCACCCTGCGTTCCGGCCACGGCGGCGGCGAACGCGGTCACGTCGCCGAGGGTCAACCGGCCGTCCACCGCCGCGTACACCGCCCAGATCAACCCCACGCCGCTGACCGCGGCGGAGAGCGCCGCGAGCAGCGATTGGGTGAGCGCCTCCCGCCGGTCCAGCCGCCGCTCACTGGCCTGGACGGTGGCCAGTTCCCCGAACATCCGGTCCTTGAGGAAGCCGCCCAGCCCGAAGAGCCGGACCTCTTTCGCGGCTTGCACATCGGTGATCAGGGAGGAGTAGAAGATTTGCCGCCGGATCGACGTGGACTGCCCGGCGATCATCATCATCCGCCGCTTCTCCAGCGACATCCGGGCGACCAGGGCGGGAATCGCCGCCAGCGCCACCAGTCCCGCCATGAGCGGGCTCAGCACGGCCAAGGCGGCCAAGAGGCTGACCAGCGTGATGGCATTGCGCCCGATGTCGAACAGCCCCGAGGTGATGGGCGCCAGCATGCTTCCCGAAGCCTGGGTGGCCAGGCGCAGCCCGTCCAGGAACGCCGGATTCTCGAACCTCGACAGGCCCTGGAATCGGTTCACCGCCGTGTACAGGCGGTCCTGCATCAGACGATCCAGCCTGCGCTCCGACTCGGCCCGCAGGTACATGATGAGCTGCGGCAACACCCCGGAGACCAGCCCGATGGCGGTGAGGCCGCCGACCGGCAGCAGTACGTGGTCGGGGCGACCGGTCGCCAGCGTGTCGATGAGAAGCTTCGTCACCCACACGGTCCCTGCGGGCAGCAGGCCGCCGACGACGGTGACCGCCAACTGGGACACCGCCAGACCGGGTCCGGCCCGCCAGCACAGTGACGTCACCGTGCCGACGGCTCGCAGCATCCGCCGCAGCCGACCTCCATCTGGCTTCGCGGCCAAGGCCGGAGATGTCGTCACCTCGCCGGCGCCATCTCGGCGAGGGCCGAAAGCTCCGTCTGCGCCTCCACGATCGTGCCGTCCGGGCCGACGCGCAGGAATGTCGGGAAGGCTTCGATGCCGACCGCCTTCACCAGGCTGTCGGCGCGTTCGGCCGTGATGACGCTCGCCACGCCGCCAACCGCCTCGAGGAGGTCGTCGGCCCTCGGACCGCCACCGGAGACGACCGCCATGGCGGCGTAGGTGCGGGCCGCGACGGCGAACTGTGGCGCGTGTTCGTGGCACGCATCGCAGTTCACGTCGAAGAACGCCACGAGCTGCGGCCGGTCGACGCCGTCCGTGTCGGTCTGGGGCAAGGTGCGTCCGACCAGGACTCCCGGGTTGTAAGGAGCGAATCGCGACTGTCCGGCGAGGAGTGCCAACTCGGCGGTGTGCTCGCGAAGGCGGCGCAGTACCGCGAAGGTGAGCAGCAGGTCGAAGACGCAGAGCACGCCGACCAGCACGACGGCGGCGATCAGGAAAGTCATCGGACAACCTCACTTGAGGACATCAGGCTTAGGGACATCAGACCGGCACGCCTCGCACGTCAGCGCGGCGAGACGGAAGTGGAGAACAGGCCGATCAGGTCATCGAGGCGCACCACGATCAGGGCGCCCACGGCGGCGGTGGCCAGCGCGAGGACGACACCGGCCGGGTGCGCCGCGGACCCGGCGTCGCCGGCGGCGGCACCGGCCGCCAGCCCGACGCAGCCGACCGCCGTCAGAACGAGATTGCGCACCACGTGTGTCCGGCCCAGCGGGGTGACGGAGGCGCCGAAGCACCGGCACGGCGCGCGCCGTCCCCGTCGCAGGGCGGCCGAGATACCGGCGGTCAGGACGATGAGCAACGCCGTCGCCGCCACGAAGCCCAGAAGCAGGGTGTACGGCAGCACGAGTGCGAGGATCACCACGGCCTCCGCCCCCAGCACGGCGTACGCCGCCACCACGGACCTTGCGCGCGGGAACATCCCGAGGGCCACGATCGAGGCCACGAACTCGTCGAGCGCCGCCCGCCCGCGAACCTTGCCCGCCAGCGCGATCACGAAGACGCCGGCCAGCAACGCCTGGCATGTGATCATCAGATAGAGCATCTTCACCGTCTCACGAGTCGTACCGTCCGGCGTGTTTCGCGGATCCCCGTGCGGTGAGGATCCGCGAAACACGCTCGGAGTCCGGACTACGGGCTCGACTCGGTCAGCAACTTCCGTGCTTCACGCAGCCGCCCGAGCAGCCGGTCGTACCGCCGACGATGTAGCAGAGCTGGGCGTATCTGGTCGTCCCGTAGCAGGCGCAGGTCTGCCAGAAGGAAGCGTCAGCCTTCGCGGTCGCCTTCGGTACCAGCTTCTCGAGGAGGTGGTCGCCGAGCTTTCCCAGAACGTTCATGTGGGTTCAGTCCTTCATCGAGCGATGTGGGCAGCCGAAACGCTATTTTGGGGGCATACAGCCGCCGATACAGCCGCGCTATAACCGGGCGGTGAGCAGCATCTCCAGCACCGGATCGCGCCGCATTCCGGGTGTCGCGAAGAGGTCCTCGGCCCTGCGGGCGTCCTCCGCCGCCGCATGCGAGTCGCCCAGCGCGGCACGCGCCCTGGCGAGCTGGCGGGTGGCGGCGGCCTGGCCGTAGATGTCACCGACCTGAGCGGTCAGCTCCAGCGTCTGGGCCAGGTCGGCCACAGCCGCGGCAGGATCACCGTGCCGTAGCCAGATCTCGGACCTGCTGAGCAGCACTTCCCACTCGTCCTCCCGGTTACCGGTCTCCCGGCAGCGGCTCAGCGCGTCCTCGAACGTGGCCAGTGCCTCGCCGCGACGATCGAGCAGGCAGTAGGCACGGCCGAGCGCGGCCAGGGTGATGCTCTCCCCGAACAGGTCACGGTCCGCCCTCCGGACGGACAGGCACCGTTCGAAGCAATCGGCTGCCTCTGGCGAACGGCCGAGCTGGAGCAGGACTTCGCCCAGGTTGTGCCTGACCATGCCGGTCCGGTTCGACCCGTGTGCCTCGATCAGCCGCAGCCCCGCGGTGATGTGGTCGAGGGCGTCATCGAGATCACCGGTGCGCATGCTCAGCCAGCCGAGGTTGTGCAGCGCCAGCCCTTCGGCCTCCTGGTCGCCCAGGTCGCGCCGGAGTTCGAGGGCGCGGTGCAGGCAGTCGCGAGCGGCGTCGATCCGGCCGGTGCGCCATTCCACCACCCCCAGCGTCGTCAGTGTGAACGCCTCACCGGTCCTGTCACCATGCCGCCGCGCCACCTCGATGGCGAGCCGGGTCATGGTCTCAAGCTCCCGCCAGTGGCCGCACTTCGTCGCCCGAGCTCTGACCAGCGGCATCAGATCGGTGACGAAGCGAGCGATTTCGGGCTCCCCCGTCGCCGCCTGGGCGACGGCCGCGACCAGGCACGGCACCTCGGTTTCGAACCAGCGCACCGCCTCCGCGGGGCTCCGGAAGGCCACGCCTGTGTCCCGTCCGTCCGGCGGGCCCACTTTTGGCCGCAAGTGCGGTTCCACCAGGTCGCTCACCTGCCGACACAGATCGAGGTACCAGTCCAATGCGCGCCGGACGGCCCGTACCCGATCAGTCGGCGGATCCTCGGCCACGGCCAGCTCGGCGGCGAACAGCCTGAGGAGGTCGTGCATGCGAAATCGCCCGTCGCCGACCGGCTCCAGCAGGCGAACCTCCGTCAGCTCGTCGAGCGCCGCCTCGGCCACCTTCGGCTCGACGTCGAGCAGGGCGGCGGCGAGCTCAAGGCTGACCTCCGGCACATCGAGCACTCCGAACAGCCGGAAGGCGCGCGCCGCCGCGCTCACGCCGCTCCTCAGCGTTTCGTAGCTGATCTCAAAGCAGGATCGGATGGCCAGGTCAGCGGCCTGCAACTCGTCCAGGCGACGCTGCCGGCTCCGCAGCCGCTCGCCGAACCGCTCGAGTGACCAATCGGGGCGGGCAGCCAGACGGGCGCCGGCGATGCGCAACGCGAGTGGGTGATAACCGCACCGGCGGGTGATGCCGGCCGCCGCCCCGGCCTCGGCGGTCACTCGCGACCGACCCGCCAGCTGCGCGAGCATCCGCACCGAGTCCGCCTCGTCGAGCACCTCGACGGCGACCTGCACGGCCTCCATGGTGGTCAGCGCCGCCCGGCTGGTGACCAGCGCCGCGCAGCCGCCGCTCGCCGGCACCAACGGCGCGACCTGGGCGGCGTCGACGGCGTTGTCGAGAACGATCAGGACTCGCCGGTCGGCCAGCAGAGACTGGTAATGGGTGGCCGCTTCCGCCGGCGCCGCGGGGATGTCGCCGTGCGGCACTCCCAGGGCCCGTAGGAAGCGGCCGAGCACCTCGGCGGGCTGCAATGGCGGCAGGCCCGGACTCGATCCCTGCAGGTCGACGTAGAGCTGGCCGTCGGTGTAGCGATCGGCCATGGCGTACGCCGCCCGCAGCGCCAGCGTCGACTTGCCGACCCCGCCGGGGCCGTGCAGCGCCAGGACCGGCGGTTCGGCACCCGCCTCCGGATGACCACGCAGCACTGTGAGCATCCGGGCGAGTTCGGTCGCCCGGCCGACGAACACCGTCGGCTCCCGTGGCAGTTGACGTGGCCTGAGGCGCCCGTCCGAGGCTCCCGCGACCACGGTGTTCCCGCCGGTCGGTGGCCTGTCCGGCGACATCAGATCCGCGTCCCGGTGCAGGACCGCCTGTTGTAGCCGGCGCAGGTCCGGTCCGGGGTCGAGCCCGAGTTCCTCGGCCAGGACCCGGCGAGCCATCCCGAATACGTCCAGCGCGCCGACCACGTCGCCGCACCGGTATAACGCCACCATCAGCTGGCCGTACAGCCGCTCCCGCAGCGGATGCTGCCCGATCAGCTCGCGCAGCCGCCTGACCGCCTTCGTGTGCCCGCCCAGCATGAGCTGGATCTCCGTGTGCTCCTCCACCGCGCTCAGATACTGGTCGGTGAGACGGGCGATCACCTCCCGCAGGGCCGGCCCCAGCGGCACGTCCTCGGCCGCCGTCCCTCGCCACAGTGCGAGAGCTCGGGCGTACGCGTCCTGTGCGGTGCCGAGGTCCCGGCGGGCCAGCGCCTGGCGACCGTACGCGAACAGCGCCTCGAACTGGGAGAGATCGAACTCGGTCGGCTCGACCCGCAGCAGGTAGCCGGCCTCCGTGGTGACCAGCCGCTCGTCGGCCGGATCATCGGCGGAAGGCACCAGCCTGCGCAGCTGCATGAGGTAGGTGCGCAGGTTCGCCACCGCCGAGTGGGGCGGTCGTTCGTCCCACACCTCGGCCACCAGTGAACGGACCGGGACGACGTGCCCGGCACGTGCGAGCAGCATGGCGAGGACGGTGCGTTGTTTCGGTGCCGTGATCTGTACGGGTGAACCGTCGACCTCGACCCGCATCGGCCCAAGGAGTCGAAACCTCAAGATCATCCTTTCCTCGCCAGCCCCGGCGTCGGCTACAGGGCCGACCCGCCCAACCGGCGCAGCGCGACGCCGAGCACCTGGTCCGCGGGAAAGAACCCCCGCTGCCGGGAGTCGACACTGTCCGCCGGGTTATCGCCGAGGACCACCATCGCCCCGGAAGGCACCAGAGCCACGCCGGCACCGGCCGTAATCCCCGCCGGCACCGGATCACCGGGCAACGCGGCGACCCGCTTGATGTTCCAGCGTCGGCCGTCCGGACCGGACGGCCCGGGCATGTACCGACCGGAAGGATCTAGCGGAGGCTCGAGCACGACGACATCGCCCCGGCCCACCTGATCGAGCCGTCGCCGCCGCACCAGGACGCGGTCGCCGTCGGCCAGCGTCGGCGTCATGCTCGTTCCGTCAACGGTGATCACCAAATAGCTTCGGCGAGCCCAGGAAGCGCCCGCGGCCAAGAGGAGAACACCGAATAGTAGCCCACCGATGATCAACGTCGCCGTACCTTTCCGCTGCCGGCCCAAGGAAGGGCCGATCTGTTCCGGGGAAACGGTCTCCGCTGGCCGTGGGGCCTGTCAACCCGCGGCTCCCGCGCAGGAAAAAAAGAGGGACTCCTTCTTGCTCAACCAGACCTCAGCATCGCGTTTGGTCGCGAAGGTCTCCGGAGCCCTGCGCTCCACGTCATCAGGCCCGGTATAGCGAGCCTGGAAACGACCGGACGGCAGCTTCGTGCGGGAACGGGTGGTTATGACGGTGGAACGGCCCCACCCGGACGGCTTGACCTGGACCCACCCGGCCTCGCCGATGATCTCGGAAACTCGATGCCGGCCTGAAGCGGCCCCACCCGAGATGCGACGTCCGAAGGGATGTGACGACCCTGCCCCCGGGGTCCGGAGCGAGGGCGTCGTCCGCCCTGCACCACGCCCAGCCCCCGCGCCCGCTGGGCGGGCGATGCGCTCGCCTGGCAGGGGTTCGGGGGCGGCGCTGGAAGGCGAGATCACCGACCACCTCGGCTACGACAAGCACGAACGAGCCGGAGGCGAAGCGGGCAACTCCCGCAACGGCACCCGCACCAAGACGGTCATCACCGATGTGGGGCCGGTGGAGATCACCGTGCCGCGCGATCGCAACGGCAGCTTCGAGCCGAAGATCGTGCGTAAGCGGCAGCGGCGGCTGTCCGGCGTCGATGAGATGGTCATCTCGCCGGCCGCCAAGGGCCTGACCACCGGGGAGATCTCCGCGCACCTGGCCGAGGTCTACGGCGCCGAGGTCTCCAAGCAGACCATCTCCACCATCACCGACAAGGTCATCGACGGCATGACCGAGTGGCAGAACCGGCCGCTGGATGTGGTCTACCCGGTGGTCCTCATCGATGCGATCCACGTGAAGATCCGCGACGGGCAGGTCGCCAACCGGCCGATCTACGTGGCGATCACCGTCGACGGTGAGCGCGACATCCTCGGGCTATGGTCCGGTGACGGCGGCGAGGGTGCCAAGTTCTGGCTGCACGTGCTCACCGAGATCAAGAACCGCGGTGCCGCCGACGCGTTGACGGTGGTCTGCGACGGCCTCAAGGGCCTGCCGGACGCGATCGAGCAGGTATGGCCGCAGGCGGTCGTGCAGACGTGTGTGGTGCACCTGCTGCGCGCCTCGTTCCGGTATGCCGCCCGTCAGCACTGGGACGCCATCGCCATCACCTTCGAAGGCCGCCTGACCCCCAGGGCCCCGGCGTTGATTCGCTATGTCCCGCTTCTTCGGGTTGATCAAATGTTGTAGACGGCGAAGGCGTCGTTGTGATCGAGGAGGTCGCGGCGGGCATGGGCGATGTTGGCTCGGTCTGCCAGACGGGCGGTACTGATCGCCAGATTGCGGAAGCTGGCCAGGGCTCTGGGTGCGGTGCCTGTCCGGAGCTGGGAGAGGTCCTCCCGGAATGTCACGTCGCGGACCCGGTGGAGACGATTTTCCACTCCCCAGTGCGCGCGTTCGTAATGGTTGAGCTGGGCGGGCCCGGCCAGCGTGGTGGGCATGCCGGTGATGCCGTACACGATCTCTTTGCTGGTCCATGCGCCGTCCAGATCGCCGACGTCGCGGCGGAGCCGGAAGGCTTGCCGGGCACCTGGGAAGAGGGTGTCGTCTGCTTCGGCGGTGCGGATGGTCCGGCGTTCGGTGCGGTCGTGCCCACGATCGCACTCGATGGCGGTGGTGTCGCTCCATTCGGCATCCGGGCCGCTCAGCAGGGCTTGCGCGGCGGTGCGGGCCAGCGGTTGGTTTCCCTTCAAAATGAGGATGTAGTGGGCTTCCAACTGCTCGGTGATCAAGCGGGCGGTGGCCTTGGTGGTGTGCAGGGCGTCCAGAGTCAACACCATCCCGGCGACCTCCAGCTGCGGCAGCGGCGTGCGGGCGGCCGGGCCCTCGCCCCGTTTGCCGGCGACCTGGCACTGTCCAAGGATCACCCCGTGCTCGTGGCTGATCGCCCCGACCAGAAAGACGCGCCCGCCCTGCTCGGTCCGGGCGCCGCGGCTGACCTTGCCGTCCAGGGCGGCACCGGGCAGCAGCCCGTCCGGGGCGGGATGGGTGAGCTGCCGTCGGGCTGCGCGGCGTTGCTCGCGCTCGACGGGGCCGGGTGTATCGGGGATCTGTGGGATGGGTGCCGCCTGGCGTACGGCATCGGCCACGTAGCCGCTGATCGCCGCGTCCAGCGCGTCGGCGTCCACGTCGGCCAGGACCCGGCGGAAAGTTCGTTCGCCGGGCACGGTGAACAGACCGGTGAACGGGTCACGGTAGGCGCCCAGCCGCTGCGGCACCTGCTGGGAGGTCCGGGCGGCCCGCTGCCAGATCGCCGCGATGCTGTTGCTGCCGACCACGAGCGTCGCGCACGCGGTCAACGCCAAGATGACCACCAGCGGATGCCGCAGCCCGCAGGCCGAGCGCTGATCGGGCGCTGTCGCCAACCGGCCCAACAACGCCGATTCCACCACGACCGGGTCGGCGGCCGGTTCCGCTTCCCACAACGCCAGGTCGGCGAGCCGGTCAAGACACGGGACGGAACAGGGGCTGGTCGGGGAAGATGGGGGCGCGAGCGCGACTCCTGCTGCGATCTTGGGTTTGGAGACCTGAAAGATCACCAGAAGTCGCGCTCTTTCGCATGTCACCTGCCGAAACCCTCAACCGCGTCATACCGCATCAGAACTCAAGAACGCCGGGGCCCTGTCACCTTGGGCGCATGGGCCTCTCATCGCACCTCGCGCCCCGCTTTCGGCAAGGCTCGTGCCTGACGCTCACACAAACGCCCCGCTCCTCCTTTCACCAGGCGCACGACGGCCCGCCCCGGGCGACCGGGTGCGGGCCACATGGTCTCGCGTCACGCCTTGGACGTTGTCTTGGCGCGCCGGGCAGGGCGCGGGGCAGGCTTCTCGGCCGGAGCCGCCCCCTTGGGGGCGATCGCGGGCTTGGCGGACTCAGAGACCTCCTCGAGCTCGTGCGCGGCCTCGCGGCTCGCCCTGCTGACGATCTTGCGGCCGCGGGCGGCCAGCTCGTCGTAGAAGTCGTTGACCTTGGCGGCGGCGGTGTGGGCGTACCCGCGGGCCTGCCCCGGCAGGTCCTTGGCAACGCTCTCGCACGCCCTGCCCGGCAGGTCCCTGGCCGCTCCGCGGAGCTCGCCCCGGCGCGCCTGCAGCTGCTCGGGCACCTTGCACAGCGTCTCCACGGCGTAGCCGGCGGCGCCGGCGACGGCGTAGAACGGCTTGGACGTGGTGATCTTCTTGACCCCAGTGGTGAGCGCCATGAGTCACCCCTCCCTGCGATTCGGTATGGCCTGGCCGTTCAGCGAGAAGATCGGCTCACCAAGTGGGGGCTCAGCCGGTTGCGTCGGCTGGGCCCGCGCAATCTCGGCCCGGTCCTCCCTGCGGAACAACTCGTAGATATTGATCAGCACCTGGCGTTGCCGCTCGGTGATGGTGACGTCGGCCCAGATCGCCGCCCGCACGTCGCTGTCGATCTCGCGATTCTCGATGAGCCCCGCCCGCACATACAGCGCCCGAGCGGAAATGTGCAGACCCTTGGCAATCTGGTCGAGGATCTCCGCGCTCGGCTTGCGCAGGCCGCGTTCGACCTGACTCAGGTAAGGGTTGGAGACCCCCGCCTGGGCGGCGAGCTGACGAAGAGAGATCTTCGCCTGCTGCCGCTGCTGGCGGATGTATTCGCCAATCGAGCCGACCTTGGGTAGTTCCATACCCCATAGTCATCACCAATGCTTGCAATTACGGACAATATGCTTGCAATAGCAAGCAAAGAATGAGTCCGAGCGGGAAGACCAACCAGGGGTGCCGTTAAGACAGGTCGTTTTCGCTCCCAGTCCTGACGCGAGACGGGGTTCGGCCCCCTGCTGGCAGGACCCCGTCGGGTTCGGTCGGCCTTGACCTCGTGGACTGACTCACCATCGGTCGTTTCCGTGGCCGTCCCCTCGCCCTGCGTTTCCGACTCATTAGTCGGCTCCTCGGCCTGCAGCTCTTCGGATTCAGGTGTTGCTCGGTGTTGCTCACGGCTTCACCTCCCTTCCGTTGTGCTCGTGGTGGCCGGTGGGCCGTGCTGCCTCTTTCACTGCGAAGTACTGGAGATGGCTTCCACCAACTCCAGCAGCTCCGTTGCGAGTTCGGCCTGGCTGATGATGCCGACCAGTTCCTTGTTCTCCAGCACGGGCAAGCGACGGATTTTGTGCTCGGCCATCTGGTGCAGTACCTCGTCGATGTCCGCGTCGGCGTCGATCCACCACACATGGGCTTCTTCGATGAGGTCGCCGGCCTTGACTTCGGTCGGGTTCTTGCCCTTCGCGATGCACTTCACCACGATGTCGCGGTCGGTGATGATCCCCTTGAGCCGGCCGTCCTGGCCACAGACCGGCAAGGCGTCGACGTTCAGTTCAGCCATCCGCCGGGCCGCGTCGGTGAGGTTCTCGTTGATCCTCAGGCGCTCACAGCCAGGGTGCATAACGTCATGCGCTGTAGTCATGGTCGATCTTCTACCTATATAGGCCCGTTTGTCGGTTCCCTGCTCTGCCTGCAAGGATGCGAAACGCGTTCGAAGCATCCTTGACCTGGATGTTCCAGTACCGCGTTGGGCATGGGACAGCCCTTCTTGGAGTGCCGGCTCGTGTCGATCGCGCCCATGCCCGGCGGCTACCGGTCCGCTGGCGTGCAGGGCCATCGCCGCGCCGCCGCAGCGGGCGGCTGGCTGCGCCTGGCCTACGTCCGCGGACCCTTCCAGCGGATCCTGGCGCTGGCCAAACCGGCCGGGATCGTGCCCTTCAACGACAGCCTCGTGGTGATCGTGGACTGGTAGGCCACCGCCACCCGCCCGAAGGCGGGCGAATCCGGAGTAGTCCCGGAACCGTCCCGTATCGGTGATCAGCCGCTACCGTGGCGCCCGTCGTCGTCATGAAGGGCCGGTTCGCCGTGGGCGGCATCCATCAGTTGAAGGTCACTTTGCGGGATGTCCGCCCTCTGGTGTGGCGGCGGATCCATGTGCCGTCGACGGCGAATCTGTGGGAGTTGCACAACATCATCCAGGTGGCGATGGGGTGGGACAACGAGCATCTGCACGTGTTCGTCAAGGGCTGGGACGAGTACGGTGACAACGCCAAAAGCGAGTACGACGTGACGCTGGCCGCCCTGCTGCCGACGGTCGGCGGCCGGCTGGCCTACCGATACGACTTCGGCGACTGCTGGGACCACGACCTTCAGGTCGAGAAGATCCACCAGGCCGGGGCGAAGACGACCTACCCGCGCTGCACGGCCGGCGGCCGGGCCTGCCCGCCCGAGGACTGCGGCGGCCCGGGCGGCTTCGTCGAGCACCTGCGGGCGCTGGGGCACCGCAAGGGCGGTAAGTACCAGCAGGCCCGCCACCTGTTCGGGACGGCCACGTGGGACGGCGCCGCCTGGGACAAAGACGAGATCAACACCGAGTTGGCCAAGCTCGCCGTGCACCTGGCCGAGCAGGCCGCGGCCCGCCGTGTTGAGGAAGCGGCCTTCCATGAGCGGATACGCGCCGTCGCCGCCCAGCGCGCCGCGCAGGCCTTCACCGAATTCTCCGCAGCCGCCGACAAGCCGACGCGCCCACTCGGCCGGGGGGTGTCTGGGGGCGGTCGACCGGGACGACAACCTTCTCGGCGACCACGACGACCGCGAGGAGCGCCCGAATGGCCGTCCCGAAAACGAACGATCATTTCTGAGACATCCCTCAACGACACCTCGTTCCGCTCACCTCAACCCCGCAATCACGTCTCATAATCCGCGTACGAAAACTATGTTTCACTATCCCGCAGGAAGACCGTTTATGAGACACTCGCAAGGTGAGCAGGATCGGCTATGGACGGGCTTCCACCCGCGATCAGAACCCCGACAGCCAACGCGACGCCCTCACCGCGGCAGGATGCGACCGGATCTTCGTCGACAAGGCATCGGGAAGGATCGATCGGCGCCCCGAGCTCGACAAGGCGCTGGACTACCTCCGCCCCGGTGACACCTTCGTCATCACCCGCCTGTCCCGGGCGGCCCGTTCCCTGCGTCACCTGCTGGATCTGGCGGCCAAACTCCGCGAGTGCGAGGTCGACCTCCTGGTGCTCAAGCAAGGCATCGACACCTCCACACCGGGTGGACGCCTGCAGTTCCACATGTTCGGCGCCTTCGACGAGTTCCTCCGCGAGCTCATCGTGGAGGGGACGCTCGAAGGGCTGGCCTCGGCCCGGGCGCGCGGCCGCGCCGGCGGGCGTCCCCCGGCCCTCGATGCTCACGGGGTGGAGATGGCCCGGGCCCTGTATGAGATGAAGGGCGAGGACGGCAAGCGCCGCTACACCGTCCAGCAGATCGCCGACCGGCTCGGCGTCAGCCGCGCCACGATCTACCGCCACCTTGACCCCGACAAGCCGGTCTCGGCGTAGGAGGAGCACAGTGCTGCCCCCATCACCTACTACGGCGGCAAGGCCAAGCTCGCCGAGCAAATCGCCGCCATGCTGCCGAGCACACCCACTACCTCGAACCGTTCGCCAGATCCCTGGCCGTCCTCCTGGCCAAGAAGCCATCCCGGCTGGAGACGGTCAACGACCTGGACCGCGACCTGATGACGTTCTGGAAGGTGCTGCGCGAGTGCCCCATCGAGCTGGCCCGCGTGTGCACCCTGACGCCGCGCACACCTCGATGCCCGCTCGACTGGCCGGCTATCTGGAGCGGATGTACGGCGTCGCCGAGCGCGACATCGCCGCCCGGCTCGTCATCACCACAGGCGAGAAGAAGGGCCAGCACCCATCACCCGCCACCGTCCTGCGCATGCTCCGCGACCACGACGAACAGACCACGCGCAGGCCCAGCCGACCAGCGCCTGATCAGACACCCCACCCCCAGGCCCCCACTCGGGTCGGCGTCACCACGGGCAAAGTAGCTCCGTGTGACGGGTTAGGTTGGCGATCGCCGGTCATCGCGGTCGCGGTGCTGTGTCTGTCGGGTCGCGCCGACAGGCCTCCGAGGAGGCTCTCTGGCGCAGTTGGCGACGGCGGGGGTGCAGCGGTGGATGCTGTTCACCGCGGATCGCAAGACCGAGGAGCCGCGCACACTGGAACAGCGGCTGACCAAGTTGCGTGAGTCCATCGCAGCGGCGAACCGCCGATCGCGACGGGACCGGGTGACGGCATGCCTGGCTGTATCTCGACGAAGAGCCGTCGCTGGTTTGACCTTGACGCTGCGTCAACTTCTAGCATCGGCGCCATGTCGATCACTGTTCTTGACACCTACTCCGCCATGAGGCGGATCCTGCTGGCCCCGGTCGCGGACCGCGTTGACCTGCTGCGTTCGATGCTGGAGGCCAACAAGGGCATGTACCGCTACCACCCCGGCGAAATCGACCTGGTCGCCGTGCACCTCCAATCGTCCGGGTTCCCCATCGACCGCGACGAGCAGCGTTGCCTCGACGCGCTCGAAACCCTGGCGGCGGCCGGAGCCTGGGAGCGGATGCAACGCGCGCTCGACGACGCTCTGGCCGTACTTCTGGAGGCGACGCCGGGGCTGGAGGCCCCGGACATCACCGTGCTGTTCCTCCTCGGCGATCCGGGTGACAAGCACTTCATGGGCCCCTGCAAGGGATTGACCGGGTTCGGCGGCATCTCGGGCCACATCGCCATCACGTTCTGGCCCTTCCCCGAGAACGTGGAGCGGCTGGAGGCCACCGCCGTGCACGAACTCAACCACAACCTGCGGTGGAGCCCGGGCGGTGTCGTGTGGGACCCGATGACCGTCACAGTCGGCGAGCACATCGTCGGCGAGGGCCTGGCCGACGCCTTCGCCCGGCAACTCTACGGCGACGAGCTCGGCCCCGCCCGCATCGGCGTGCCGCACCTGCACGACGACGAGGTCTTCGCCAAGGTGCTCACCGGGCTCGACGTGACAGGCATGCACAACTTCACCGCCTGGGTGCACGGCGACGCCGGCGCCGAGCACCTCGGTGTCACCCCGGTGGGACTGCCGATGGGCGCCGGGTACGCCGCGGGCAACCGGCTGGTCGACACCTACCTGGCGGCGACCGGGCAGACGGCGGCGCAGGCCCTGCGCGCTGACGCGGCGGAGATCATCGCGACCACTCTCCGCAGCAGGTAACACTGGAACGATGGAGTGGACGATCCAGGAGCTCGCGGCGAGGGCCGGCATCACCAGCCGCACCCTGCGTCACTACGACCGCTTCGGGCTCCTGGCCCCGTCCCGGGTCGGCGCGAACGGGTACCGCTTCTACGACCCCGCCGCGGTCGCCCGGCTGCAGCGGATCCTGCTCATGCGCCGGCTCGGCATGGGCTTGCCGGCCATCGCCGAGGTCCTGGCCGACGAGGTGAACGCACTCGACGGGCTCCGCGCCCACATCGCCGCACTGGAGGAGGAACGGGACCGCATCGAACGGCAGCTCCGGTCCGTGCGTCACACGCTCGAGGCCCTGCAGGCGGGGGCGAAACCGCGGATGGACGTGATGCTGGCGGGGTTCAACCGTGTTGCGGGGAGGCGGGTGACATTCGCGTTCCGGGCAGCGACTGCGCGCAATCGGAGGATCTCGTCGTGATCCGCACCTCGTCCTCGACGGACACCAGGTAATACGCTCTATTTCGGTGCCTGGAAGCCGCCGATCTTCTGCTCGAGCAGTTCGGCCAGCCGCAGCGGGGTGCGGTCCTCGAACATCGGACCGATGAGCTGCACTCCCACCGGCAGACCCTCGGGGGACCGACCCGCTGGTATGGCGGTGGCGGGCAGGCCGGGCATGGTGGCCAGACCGGCCCAGACGAGCTGGTCGAAGTACGGGTACTCGACGCCGTCGATATCGATCCGCCGTTCCTCCAGAGTGGGGTTGTGGTCGTGCGGGAACGCGGGAGTGGGCGTGATCGGACACACCACAGCATCGAACTCGGCGAAGAGCTGCCGCCAGCCGTGGCGGTGGAGTTCGCGACGGTTGTTCGCCTCCATCCAGTCGCGGTGGCTGAACACCATGCCGCGCAGCCGCGCCGCATCGAGACTCTGGTCGTCTGCGCTCAGTCCGGCGGCGCGGGTCCGCAGCTGCTCGTACGCTTCGACGGGAAAACGTGCAATGGAGCCCGAAAACAGCAACTGCGTGTAGAGCATCGCGGCTTCGGCCAGATCGGGCAGCAGCGGACTGTGCCGTTCGACGCGGGCGCCGCCGTCGGCAAGCGCGTCGGCCACCCGGTTCACGCCCGCCCGCACAGCGAACCCGGTCGGAATGAGCGGATGCTCGTCGAGGACCAAGACCCGGAAGTCGCAGAGCCGCTCGTGGCGCGCGGGCGGCAGCGTCAAGTCGTGCGCCACGCCGAGCGTCAGCGGGTCCGGTCCGGCCATTACGTCGAGCAGGAGCGTGAGGTCGCGGGCAATGCGCGCCATCGGACCGACGACGGCGAGGTCAAGGTCGGCCGGCAATGCCGGCGCGGGCGGCGGGACCATACCGCGGTTCGCCGCCAGCCCGAGTGTCGGCTTGTGTCCGTAGACACCGCAGAAATGCGCGGGGGTGCGCAACGAACCGGCGATGTCGGAGCCAATGGACAGCGCGCCGAATCCGGCCGCCAGGGCCGCCGCTGATCCGCCGGAGGATCCACCCGGCGTGCGACCGTGATCCCACGGGTTGTTGGTGGTGCCGTAGATCTCGTTGAAGCTCTGCACATCTTGCAGCCCCAACGGTTGCACTGCACACATCAAACGATCAACGTGCCAGCGGCATGAGGGTGAGCGTCCCCCTCAAAATCGAAGAGCGTGCGCCGCGAGCGCAGTGAGGAGGGTCCGATGTAGTCGGACGTTCGTGGCTGTGTGTAACTGTGCTGGAGATGGAGGTAGGCCCTCCGGAGCCGCCTTGCAGGAGGAGGCCCCAAACCACCGCATGCTGCGTCGGTTAAGAGCCGGGGTGGTGAGCGATGCGGAAACGGCGCGGCGGGACCGCGTCAGGTAGGGATCAAGAAGGCGAGCGCGAGCGAACCATCGCTGAAGTGTCGAAAGAAACAGACGACGTCGAAACCGGGGGCTGCTCTTGCCTTCGGGACAAGCCCGGGGGATACCTGTCTACCGCTCGGGCGGCGTCCGGCATGGAGATGGCGCGAGCTTGATCTGGGCTCTGGCATGGAACGCGGGAACCTGTCGCCCGTGAAAGTGTCCCCGGCGGCCAGTCGGGGCGAGAGGGAGAACCCCAAGGAGCGATGAGCTTGCAAGGGGCTGAGTACCGGTGGCCGGGCACAGGGGCGGACCGTCTCGTAGTAGCGGTGAAGCGCCGTAATGGGCGTGGAGCGAAGGGGACGGGTCATTCAGGTTTGTCTGATGGTCAACCGAAGTTCTCGGGAGGAGCCGGATGAACGAGCCAGGCTCGAAGCCGTACGACATCTCCAGGCAGGTGTTCGTGACGGCGTTTGAGAAGGTCAGGAGTAAGAAGGGGGCGGCCGGGGTCGATGGCGTGACGGTCGAGCAGTTCGAACAGGACCGCAAGGACAACCTGTACAAACTGTGGAACCGGATGTCGTCGGGGAGTTACTTCCCGGCCCCGGTGCGGATGGTGGAGATCCCCAAGAAGAGCGGCTCGGGATCGAGGATTCTTGGAGTGCCGTGCGTTGCAGATCGCATCGCGCAGACGGTGGCGGTCGCCTATCTGGAGCCGTTGGTGGAACCGATATTCCACCAAGACTCCTACGGGTATCGGCCAGGCAGGTCGCCGCTGGATGCGGTGGCCACCTGCCGGGAGCGCTGCTTCCGGTGTGCCTGGGCGATCGATCTGGACATCGCGGGTTTCTTCGACAATCTCGATCACGATCTGATCCTCAAGGCGATCGCTGCCCACACCGCCGAGGCGTGGATCCTGCTGTATGTCGAGCGGTGGCTGAAGGCCCCGCTGTCGATGCCGGACCGAACGCTTGCCGCGCGGGATCGGGGCAGCCCCCAGGGCGCGTCGATCTCCCCGCTGATCGCCAACCTGTTCATGCGTTACGCCTTCGATGCCTGGATGGCCAGAGAATTTCCGTCTGTGCCGTTCGAGCGGTTCGTCGATGACGTGATCGTGCATTGTGTGAGCGAGCAGCAGGCCTGCAGGGTGAAAGAGGCGATCGCCCGGCGACTGGCGGAGTGTGGCGGGTTGCAGCTGCATCCGGACAAAACCCGCATTGTGTACTGCAAGCAGACTGGACGCTACGGCAGGCACGACACCGTGACGTTCGACTTCCTGGGGTACACCTTCAAACCGCGGATGGCCATCCAGAAGGGCGGAGCGCTGTTCACGACCTTCTCTCCGGCCATCAGCGGTAGCAGCGCCAAAGCGATCCGGCAGGAACTACGCCGGATGCGATTTCACCTGCGCAGCGACCTGAGCTTCAAGGACATCGCCAAGTTGATCAATGTCAAGGTCGGGCCGTGGGCCGTCTACTTCGGGCGCTTTCGCCCGTCGGAGGCGGCTCATGTGCTGTCTCACGTCGATCAGTATCTCGTTCGGTGGGCCCGACGGAAGTACAAGCACCTGCGGCGCTCTCCACGTCGGGCGTGGGAGACCCTGAAGAAGATCATGAGATCTTATCCGGGGCTCTTCGCGCACTGGAAGCGGAATGCGCTCAGGAGATCAGCAGCGGCGCGAGCTGGATGACAGGAGCCGGATAAGTCGAGAGGCTTACGTCCGGATCTGTGGGAGCCGGAGGGTGAGATTCCCTCCGGCCACCCGACCCACATGACACCGGCTCGCAGGATCTGCCGGATCAGCTTCAAGACCGCCTGGTCGCAGACGTGTTCCTCGATCACTTGCATCAACCGGTCATGCGGAATCGCCGAAAAGCAGTTGGCGATATCCGTCTCGACCACCCACCGGCGGCCCCGCCAAGCCTCATCGATGACGACTTGAAGCGCGTCGTGAGTCGCGCGTTTCGGCCGGAACCCGAAGCTGCACGGCAGGAAGTCCGCTTCGAAGACCGGCTCAAGCACGATCTTCAAAGCGGCCTGCACGACCCGGTCCCGAACCGTCGAGATCGACAGCGGCCGGTACTCCTCCGCCCGTCCCGGTTTGGGGATCATTACCCCGCGCGCGGGCAGCGGACGGTATCGGCCTTCTTGCAGTTCGGCGGCCGGCTCGTCCACAAGGCGGACTGCCTCGTACTCGTGTTCGATCTGGTCCAAAGTGGTCTGGTCGATGCCGGGTGCGCCGTTGTCGGCGCGCACCGCGGCCCACCCACGCCACAGGACGTCCCTGCGGGAGACCTTGTCCATGAGCGCGTGAAACCGTCGTCCGGGATCGGCCTTGGCCGTCCGGTAAAGCGTGTGCTGCAGGGCACGCACCTTGTCCAAGGGAGCCTTCACCAGGGCGATGGGACCAGCCGAAACCTCGGCACTCACCGGGCACCTCCATCTGCCCCGGCATCATCTGGGGCGTCTGCATCAGCACGCGTCGACGAAGCAGGGGCCCTTCCCTCACCGCCGGTTATGCTGTCCGATCGGCTCAAGCGGTACTACGGCCCCCTCCGACGCCCACCCGGCCAGCCATCCACTTCCCGAGGTCATCGGTTATGGGACACCACGCTCCGGCAACACGACTGCGCAGGTCACCGGGCCGGGGAGGGCCTCTCCAGTTCCCGCCGCCACTATCTGTACGTTCCACGCCCTCTACGCCGGGGGATCCTTCACGGCTGCATCTTCAGGATCTTCACCGCTTCCATGGCCTTCGCCCTTCTCAGCCGGGCTCGGCATCCCCTCGCCCCACCCGTCACCGGGTGAGAGATCTAACGACGCGGCAGGCTTCGCTTCATGCTGCGGACCGCACAGTTGCACGCCCCCAAGGGACGCTTGACGCTGGGCTTCGACTCCGACCGTTTCCAGACGGAGCCGCCAGCCTGCTACCGGGCTCCCTGACGATTACCCGGACCGGACTCGCACCGGCAAGCGACGACGAACTTACGAGATCAATCGTTAACCACCCATTTCGATCAACCACCTATCCCTACTGGACGCACGTGAGAAAGATCTTGTTTCTCGTTGTGGCGGTGAGCTGGTCGAATGCGAAAGGGCCAGGCGGTTGGAGCCCGCTGACGCGAGGGCGCGGCCCCGGGAAACACCGCCCCGACGCCCTGCATAACCTTCCGCGACCTGCGACGCAGCGGCGTACCGCCAACGGCTGTTCCGCTGTTCCTCAACCCCGATGGCTGCGCGTGCGCGCGCTCCAGCCGTCAGGCGTCGAAGCCCTCTCTGTCAGACTCTTGTGAGACATGGGATGAATGAGTCTTCATGATGTGAAACAGGGCGAGACAGGATGATCGAGACAGTGACGATGACCCTCGCAGACCAGGCCGCCATGAGGGGGCAGGATGGTCTGGTGACCGACGATCGGGTGCGCCGGCCGGTGCGCCGGACCTTCACCGCCGCCTACAAGGCGCGGATCTTGGCGGCCTATGACGCCCTGCCCGAGGGCAGCCCCGAGCGTGGCGCGCTGATGCGCACCGAGAAGCTGTATCACTCCCACATCGAGCACTGGCGAAAGCAGCAGGAGAACGGCACACTGGCCGCTTCGACGGGTAAGCCGAAAAAAAGCACGGAGTCGGAGGAGCTGGCCCGGTTGCGGGCCGAGAACAGAAAGCTCAAGGCCGACGCGGCGAAACTGGAGGCCAAAAACGAGAAGCTCAGCGGCGAACTCGGGAAGACCAGGACCGCGCTTGATATCGCGGGAAAAGCATTCGCGCTGCTTCGGGACATCTCAAGCAGCGCGGACTCCGACACGAACTGACTCGGGTCATCGACGAGCATTTCCCGGAAATGGAGGAGTTGCTCGGCACGGCCAGGGCATGTGCGATCTTGGGAAGGTCGCGGGCCACGTTGCACCGGCGCCGTAATCCCACCCCGCCCCGGCTGGGTCCACGCCGCCCATTTCATCACCCGGCCCAATTGTCGGAACACGAGCGCGAGCAGGTGCTGGCCGTGCTGGACTCGCCCCGGTTCGCCGACAAGTCACCGGGCCAGGCGTGGGCGACCCTGCTGGACGAGGGCGTCTACCTGTGCTCGCAGGCCACGATGTACCGGCTGCTGCGCCAGCGCGGCCAGTCCGGTGAGCGGCGCGTCCAGGCCGTCCATCCGGCGAAGAAGAAACCCGAACTGGAAGCCGACGGGCCGAATCAGGTGTGGTCGTGGGATATCACGAAACTAAAAGGACCGGTGCGCGGCGTCTATTACCTGCTGTATGTCATCATCGATATCTTCTCGCGGAAAGTGATCTGGTGGGAGATCTGGCCGACGGAGACGGGAACCCTTGCCAGGGAGTTCATCGAGCACGCGATCGAGGCCAACGGCGGGATCGCCCCCGGCGCGATCCACGCCGACCGTGGCACCTCGATGACCTCGAACACCGTTTCCGGGCTGCTCGCGCTGCTGGGAATCGACCAGTCCCATTCACGGCCGCGTGTGTCCAACGACAATCCGTACTCAGAAGCGCAGTTCAAAACACTCAAGTACTGTCCCGCGTTTCCTGGCACGTTCGGGTCCATCGAAGATGCCAACGTCTTTTGCGACCAGTTCTTCCGGTACTACAACAATGAGCATCGCCATTCCGGCATCGGAATGCACACCCCGGCATCGGTGCACGACGGCTCCGCGGCCGAGATCCACGCCAGGCGGGCCGCCACGCTGAACGCGGCGTTCCTGGCCCACCCCGAGCGGTTCCACGGCCGGCGGCCCTGTCCGCCGCCGCTGCCCTCACGAGTGTGGATCAACAAACCACCCACGACCCAAGAGGTCGATCCTTCACCACAAACCACACAAGTAGCCTGATGTCTCAACCGGTTTGACAGATTCCGAAGCGGTGGCGGGCGACCTCGATGTGACCGAGGTACTGGTGGGTCCAGCCGCACATTCCATCGACCGTTGCGCGCAGGGCTTGGCCCGGCTCGGTGAGGGTGTACTCGACCCGCGGCGGCACGGTGGGGTGCACCGTCCTCTCGACCAGGCCGTTGCGCTCCAGCATGCGCAGGTTCTGGGTGAGCATCTTGTGGCTGATGCCCTCGACCTCGTTCCGCAGCTCGCTGAAGCGCAGGGTGCGTTCACCGAGCATCTCGATGATCAGAAATGCCCACTTGTTGGCTATGTCCGAGAAGATCTCCCGTGCCAGGGAGTCCGCGCGCCTCAGGTCCGCTTCGTCGGCCGAGCCGCCCTTGAACTGCTTGGTCACCATCAGGTTCCCCAGTCACTGAAAAGTGCGTTCTTCCATGTCAGTAGCCACTCTCCTACGGTTCCTGAGTAACCACAAGATACCAAGAATGTCTTGATCGGATGGACGCGGGCCCTCGGGCCCTCATAACAAGGAGGCAGGCAGCATGGCCATCACCCTGGTAAACCCCAGCGAGTTGCCCAAAATCGATGTCTACCGGCAGGTGTCGATCGCATCCGGGTCGAAGCTGGTCTTCATCGCCGGGCAGGTCGCCTGGGATGCCGAGGGGATAACGGTCGGTGAGGGCGACCTCGCCGCGCAGGTCGAGCAGTGCTACCTCAACATCGGCACCGCCCTCGCTGAGGCCGGCGGCTCCTTCCACGACGTGGCGAAACTGACCGTCTACGTCGTCGACTGGACCCCCGACAAGATGCCCACACTCCTGGAGGGGATCTCCCGGGCGGCCGCGAAGCTGGGGGTCACTCCGGTCCCGCCGGCCACGCTGCTGGGCGTTGCGGCACTGGACGTCCCCGACCATCTCGTCGAGATCGAAGCCACCGCGATCCTCGACTGAACAGATGCTCTTGGCCACTGAGCGCCAAAGTGGCCAACTACGGCGCTCAGTGGCCAACCAGCGTGCTCAGTCACACATCGGAATGGCTCGTCTAGTTGAAACAGTCCTGCTTGTTGAGCGCGATGCCGTACTGGGTGACCTTGCCGTGCGTGACGCCGAAGGTGTAGTAAGCCTCCTTGTTGCCGGGGACCGTGATCACATAAAAGCCGTGGACGTCTTTCTTGATGTGCGGGTAGGCCGCCTTCACCTGCTTGACGGTGGAGCCGATCTTGATGCCTTCCGGGGTTTTCATGCCCTTCGCGGCGAAGATGGCGGCCAGTCCCACGTTCGGCGAGATGTAGATGCCGACCGAGTCCTTGGGGGTCGGGAACTTCTTCAGGTCCCAGCCGGAGCAGCCGCCGTTGCCCGGCATCTTCTTGACGACGTCCCCCGTCGTCTTGGCCTGCTTGACGGTCATGCCGAACTTGACGGCGCCATAACCGTAGGGACCCAGCGTCGGCTTCGTCTGGGCGTCCGCCGCGGTGGCGCCGGAGACCAGCAGCGAGCCTGCGAGGAGCGAGGCCCCGATCATCGTCTTCATCATGCTCTGTATGACTGCGAAACGCCGGTAAAGGTTCTGAGTAGAGCAACTTTTCCCCCGGTGACGCCGACCCGAGCGGAGGGCCGTCAAGGACGGCCCGCGCCCGGCGCGTCCCGCCGCGCGCTCCGGCGGCCAGGCGGCCGGGCATACGACCTGGGGCCGGTCCCGCCCGCGTCCGCCTGGCGGCGCGTCTGTTGAGCGACAAGAGAACGCCAGTGGGCCGCGACACTGAATGTCAGTAACAGCGTGTGATCAGGCAGGTGGAGGAGGGTTTCGATGAAGAGCGACAGGATGGCGTCACCCTGGCCGACCGGGCAGCTAAAGCGGGTCACTCGGAGAAGTACGTCCGCAACTTCTAGCGTCCCCAGGCGCATCTGATCGGCTGACACAGAAGGGGGCCGCGCCCGACATGCGTGTCTGATGGTCGGCGCGCGGTCCCCGGTGGTGCGCTACGGGATCAGTCGGTTCCGATGCTGACCCGGAAGGTCGGGCCGTAGTTGTAGGTGTTGAAGACGCCGCTGGTCGCGCCGACCTTCAGATCGACGGTGTCGCCGTGACTCCTCTGCCCATAGACCTGGATGGGGACCGGCGTGTCGGCGCACCAGAATCTCTGACTCTGCCAGGCGCCGTGTGTGGCGCCGAAGTCCAGCCTGACGGACTGGTGGGTCAAGGTGCCGTGTCGGCGTCGAGACCGCCCATGGCCTGGCTGTTCCAGGGGAGCAGGCCGACCGGCGAGTCGGTGAGCGCGAATCCGAGGGTCTGCGGCTGCTGGCCATGGACATGAGCGTAGGAGCCCGCGTACCGCTGCAGATGGCGCAGCCCTTCCAGCGCCGCCCGGTCGTCCGGCGTCAGAGCTTGCCTCTGAACCAGTCGAGCAGGTAGGTGCGCAGTCTGGCGGCGTTATGCGGTACCACGGATGTCACCTGGAAATCCTGAGCGTCACGCCGGCGGCCGGGCGAGTTTGGCGGCCACGGCGTCGAGGACCCAGTCCAGCCCGGTCGCGAAGGACGCCTCGGCGTCCACCTCCGTGCCGTCGTACACGGCCTTGGCCAGCGCCGGGAAGCGGCCCGTGGCCAGCATCCTCCTCACATGCGGGCCGGAGGCGCGCTGCCAGTCGCGCTTGGACAGGCCCGTGGCGCGCTCGGCCCGCAGATTCGCGATCTCGCGCCTGATCGCGCCAGTGAAGTAGGCACTGACAGTCTCCACGGCGCGCATGACGGTGTCGAGGTCGGCGAGGCCGTCGAGGGCGGCCAGCGTGGCCTCAGTCACGGCGAGGGCGTTTGGGCCCAGGGTCGGACGGCCGCCGAGCAGGTCGGCCAGCCATTCGTGACGGAGGGTGGCCTGCCTGGTGCGGTGGGCGCGGATGCGCAACACCTCCCGCCAGTCGCCGAGCTGCTCCTCGGGGAGGATCTCGGCGTAGACCTCGTCCACCATGAGGTCGAACAGCTCCTCCTTGGTGGAGATATATCCGTACAGCCGCATCGGGCCGGCGTCCAGCCGGGCGGCGACCTTGCGCAACGACACCGCCTCCAGCCCGCCCTCGTCGGCCAGCGCGATGGCGGCGGCGACGATTCGCTCCCGGTCGAGCGGCACGGGGCGAGTCGGCGGCTCCGGCCGGTCCCACACAGTCATGGTTGCATCGTACTGTTGCGATACACCGTATTGATACTATACAGTATATCGACATGAGACATCGTATCGCCGTGATTGGGGGCGGCCCCGCCGGCCTCACCTTCGCCCGCGTCCTGCACCGCCACGGTCACCCCGTCACCGTCCTCGAACGCGATCCCGCCCCCGACACCCGTCCCCCGGGCGGCACGCTGGACCTGCACGAAGGGATGGGCCAGCTCGCGCTGGGCAAGGCGGGGCTGCTGGCGGAGTTCCAGGCGCTGTCCCGTCCCGAGGGGCAGGCCATGCGCATCCTGGACGCGGACGGGACCGTCCTCCGCGACTGGCAACCCCGTCCGGGTGACCGGGCCAATCCCGAGATCGACCGGGGGCAACTCCGTGACCTGCTGCTCGGCCCCCTCGACGTTCAGTGGGGGCGGGGCGTGACGGAGGTAGTGCCGGGGACCCGGGACGGCGTGCTGGTCCGTTTCGCGGACGGGCGACAGGAGACGTTCGACCTCGTGATCGGCGCAGACGGCGCCTGGTCCCGGGTCCGCCCGGCAATCTCGTCCGCGACGCCGCACTACACCGGCGTCACCTCGGTCGAGACCTCCCTGGACGACGTCGACACCCGCCACCCCGACCTCGCCCGGCTGATCGGCGACGGTTCCATGGCCGTGTACGGCGTGAACCGCGCCCTCGTCGCCCAGCGCAACAGCGGCGGCCACGTCAAGGTGTACGCCCAGTTCCGCGCGCCGCTGGACTGGCACACGAACCTGGACCGGCATATGGGCCTGAACCGGCGCGCGGGCCTGGACGCAGGCATGGACGAGGGCCTGGACGCAAGCATGGACGCGGGCCTGGACCTGGCCGACGTCGAGGCCGTGCGATCAAGCCTGCTGGCTCTGTTCGACGACTGGGCCGCTCCCGTCCTCGACCTCCTCCGCCACGGCACCGCTTTCGTCCACCGCCCCCTCTACGTCCTGCCCGTGTCCCACACCTGGGCCCACGTCCCCGGGGTGACGCTACTGGGCGACGCCGCCCACCTGATGCCCCCATTGGGGGTGGGCGCGAACCTCGCGATGCTGGAAGGCGCCGAACTCGCCGAGTCCGTCGCCGCCGCCCCCGGCCCTGGCGATCTGGACGAGGCCGTCCGCGCCTTCGAGGAACAGATGTGGGCACGGGCCGGCAGATGGGCGAAGATCACGACGGCCGGTCTGGAACGCCTCGTGAGCCCGGACCCCACCGAAGCCCTCGCCCTCTTCGACGAAGTTCAGCCATCCTGACTGCCAAGCGCGAGAGCACCAGCAGCTCGCCACGGCTTCACGGGACAGCACGGCACCGCCGGGATTCCTTCCGGCAGATCCACCGCCCGCCATACGAACTCCGCCACGGGGCGGTGAGCAGCAACCGAACGGCCAGTGGCGTTAGCGAGCCAGAGTGGGCGGGGTTACCGCCACCTGGCGGTCCGATGCAGGCAGACCCTCTGGCACGGTTGATCAGATGCCGTAGACGGCGAAGGCGTCGTTGTGGTTGAGGAGATCGCGGCGGGCGTGGGCGATGTTGGCGCGTCCGTCCAGGCGGAAGGTGTTGATCGCCAGGTTGCGGAAGCCGGCCAGGGGGCGCGGTGCGGTACCAGTCCTGAGCTGGGATGAGTCTTCGTGAAAGGTAACATCGCGGACCCAGTGCAGCCGGTTTTCCACACACCGGTGCGCGCGTTCGTGAAAGTTGAGATGCTCGGGACCGGCGAGGTCGGCAGGCAGGCTGGTGACGCCGAAGACGATCTCCTTGCCGGTCCAGACGCCATCGAGGTCCCCGCTGTCGCGGCGCAGCCGAAAGACCTGGCGGGCACCGGGGAGCAAGGTGGCGTCGGCGGGGGCGGTGCGCAGCGTCCGGCGCTCGACCCGGCCGTGGCCGCGGTCGTCGTCGACGTCGGTAGCCTCGACGAACTCGGCGTCGGTGCCGGTCAGCAGGAGACGCGCGGCTTGCCGGGCCGGCGGCTGGTTGCCCTTCAAAATCAGCAGATAGTGCGCGTGGAGGGTTTGGGTGATCAGGCGGGCGGTCTTCTTGGTGGTGTGCAGAGCGTCCAGGGCCACCACCATCCCGGCCAGGTCCAGCGGAGTCAGCAGTTCCTTGACCACGGTGTTCTCACCGCGCTTGTCGGGGACCCGGCGTTGTCCCAAGACCACGCCGCCGCGGTGAGCGATCGCCCCGACCGGAAACACCCGGCCGTCGGCGGTGCGGGCCCCGCGCAGGGCCTTGCCGTCCACGGCCACGCCTGGCAGCAGTCCGGCCGGAGCGGGGTTGCGGGCCGTGTCTCGTACGGCACGGCGTTCCTCGCACTCGGCCGGTCCGGGGGTTCGGGCAATCACCGGCACGGGGGCTATGCCCCGCACGACGTCGGCGGCATACCCGCACGTCGCCACCTCCAGCGCGTCCGCGTCCAGGTCCGCCGGCACCCGCCGGAAGGTCCGTTCGCCGGGCACGACGGACCGGCCCAGCAGAGGATCGCGGCGAGCACCCAGGCTCTCCAGCACCTCCTGGGAGGTCCGCGCCGCCCATTGCCGGATCGCTGCGACCGAGTCGTTGCCCACCACCGGCGTCGCGCACGCGGTCAAGACCGGCACCACCGGCAGCGGATGCCTGCGACCACGCAGGCGACGCCGATCTGGGACCCGGGCGAGCCTGCTGACCAGTGAGGATTCCACCCGGATCGGGTCAGCTTGCAGTTCGGCTTCCCACAGGGCCAGATCGGCGAGCTGGTCAAGGACGGGGCCGATCGGGGAAGATACGGACACGAGCACGACTCCTGTGAAGATCTTTTGGCCTAGAGACCTGAAAGATCAGCAGAAGTCGTGCTCGTTTGCCAACTCGCCCAGATGGCGACCGGACCAACCAGACCCATCACATCAAGCCGGAACAACGCCGGGGCCGTGGCAGTTCGAGCACGACGAATGGCAGTACGACCTCAAGCATGGGCACGCCCCGGACACGATCTTCTTCTCCATCAAGGGCTGACCGACATCCACAACCTGCCCAGCCCGGACGTCACGGTGCTGATTCACCTCCCCTGACCTCCGGCAGCACCAATCCGCCGCAGGGGCCAGCGCACGTGTGGCCGACCGATTCGACCAGGCCGGACCAACCGCCGGCGACGTGCATCTGGACATCACGGTGCTGGCCGCGCACGCGGGCGTGCTGGAGGCGCTGGCCGCTGATCGACGGCTGCCTCGCCGAGACCGGCCTCGCGATCACTGGCCACACCCCGACCCCACACCGAAAGCCTCAGGAAGCGTTGCGGTACAGGTCCCGTCTCTCGGGCAACTGCTCGAGGCCGGCCGACTGGTAGGTGGCGACGGCGCCGACGTTGGAGCTCGGGCAGCACACGACCACGCTGGACGAACCCAACTCCTGGAGTGCGCGCGCCGCGGCGACCGTGATCGCTCGGCCGTAACCGTGACCGCGGTGTGCCCGGTGCACCCCCATCGGCTCGATCAGCCCTAGCTTGCCTTCACCCGCAGACCACACGGTCACGGCCGCCACCGCCTCGCCCTGCTCATTGCGCACGACCAGGCACCGCGCGTGGACATACGGCGCACCTGCCGCCATCGCGTGCCAGTGCTCGTCGGTGAACGTCGACCCGTCGAACGACGCCCGCAGGACCGCGGACCACTCGTGCGCCTGTTCCGGCCCGATCACCTCGACGCGAACGCCGGGATCCGGCACAGGCGCGCCGAGGTCACGCCGAAGTAGCGTCCACGGCTCGCCACTCTCCCAGCCGTCCTTGAACAACAGGTCCTGGACCAGCGCACCCGTCGGCGCCTCGACGTACACCTTGCCCTCGAGCAGCACACCACGCTCAGGCGCCGACACGTCCTCGACCACCTGCTGCGCCAACTCCTCGTCCCGCAACGCCTCCGGCGCGAACGCCAACCGCAGCAACTCCGCACCATCCAGCAGCCCGACCGCCAGAACATCCCCAGCCCGACTCCAGGTCCGCGTAGCCTCCGCCATCCGCTCCGCACCGAACTGCCAGAACCACCCCACATCCCCCGGATGCAACTGCACGGGCCCTCCGTCGTACTGCCACTCCCCCAACACCCGCACCACGTCACCGAGCCCGTCGACCCCCGGCCTACCCATCTCGATCATCATCCCCCGATCACACACCATCCCACCGACCCTCCGCACCCGAATTTCCCGCCGGCAGTCAGTAAGGGGTGCCACCGGAATACGGCGGGAACGGGCCGCGTCCACCTGAAACCGCAGGTCGGACGGTGGGGTCGGGAACTGGGGTTTCGGCGGCAGACTGTCGTGCGGGGCGTGAGACCGGATTGGCACCCAAGCCGACGCCAGGTTGCTGACCTGCGGAGATGCGGTTACGGGGACCGGGCAGAATCCAGGTTCTGTCCGGTCGGTGGCCCGGCGCGGCCCGTTCCCCCGTATTCCGGCCGCACCCCATCAAGGTCCGATCCGCCCTTCCCCGAGGCCTTGAGGACCGCGTCCGGGTCGGGTCCGCGCGGGCGGTTCGCCCTCCAACGTGGCCAGGAACGCCCGGAACAGCTCGCCGATCACCACGTCATGGGAATTGAGCAGCCATTGGAGCTGAAGCCCGTCGTTGACCGCGATGATCAAAGGTGCGGCCTGCTCCGGGGACAGCCCGCATGGCAACCGGTCGCCATGCTCGGCACGCAGGCTCCCTCGATGACGCCGGTGGCGATCGGCCAACCGGATGCCAACGCCTCGTCGTAGCGTAAGAACGCGGCGTTGCCCCGCAGATAACGGACGGCCGCATCCACGCCACCGCGGCGATCGCGGGCCAGGCCGACGGCGCCGGCCTGAGCGTCGATGGCCACCACAGCGTCCTCGACGTGACCGGCCAGCACGGCGAGCCCATGAGTGGCGACCCAGTCCTCAGCGGCCGGATCACCGCCCGTGTGCAGGCACCACGCCGCCTTCCACGGATACTCCATCACATGGATCACATCGATGACGACGTTGATCCGCACACCGCGGCGCTCGGCCTCGGCATGAACGAGGTCGAGCTGATGGCGGGCGCCGTCGACCAGCACCACCCAGGTCCGCACATGGGCCGGGTCGCGGGCCTCGGCCTGGTCGAACACCGATCCGATCACCTCGTCGGGGTCGGCGGACACCGACCCGCACAGCCACTTACCGCGGGCCTTGGGTCCGGGTCGCAGCGGCCGATGGCCGTGCCGTCCGCGCCCTTGCCGTCCACCGACACCACCACCAGCCGGGACAGCAGTTCCTCCTCGGCCGCCGGCCGCTGGCCCAAGTGGTCGATCTGCTCCCGGATCGCCTCGGCCCGTTCCCTGGCCGCAGCCTCCCGCCGAACCAGTTCCTCCAGCAACGAGCCCATCGCGATCGCCTCCACCTCGCACGGTAGAAGACGATCCCGCCCGCGGCGAGCAGACCTTCAACCTCCCAGGTCAACAGGTCCCTGAAAACGAGCTACACCCATCAGAGATAGTGTCGTGGTTTTCTTTCAGCTGTGGCACCTGAGGAGATGGAAGAGATCCGTCCGCGCCTGGAGGCGTTCGCGGCGGAGATGCTGGGCTCGCTGCCCCGTCGGGATCAGCGGGCCAAGGGCGAGTTGTACGTACGCGGGCTGATGCTGGACGGCAAGCGCAAGTCCATGCAGCCCATGGCCGAGCGTCTGGGTGTGGATCACCAGCAACTCCAGCAGTTCGTATCCTCCTCCACCTGGGACTACGCCAAGGTCCGCGAGCGGCTGGCCCGTTGGGCTGCGGCGCACATCGCTCCCGAGGCGTATGCCATCGACGATGTCGGCTTTCCCAAGGACGGCTACGACTCGCCGGGGGTGGCGCGGATGTACTGCGGCGCGCTGGGGGCTTGTTCGTGAATAACTGTCAGAGTTGATCTGCGGGGCAGTCATCGGCGGACGTAATACGATCTTGCAGTTGCTCGAGCGTACGTGCGGGCGATCCGGGGATCGGCGTGACGGAGATTTTGTGCAGGTCGAGGATCCGGTGGCCATCTTGGAACTGGTTGGACAGGTTGGTGCGGGTGACGCCCAGCAGGCGGGCTAGGAGGGTGCTGGTCGCGGCCTTGCGGCGACGGAGTAAAGCGGTCAGGAGCCGGTGGAAGTGATCTAGGCTGCTGGTCTGCGGATGGAGGTAGCGGCGCGGGCGGTGGAAACGGCGTTGAAAGGCCGCCTCTGCCAGCGCGTCCCAGTAGGGCTCCGAGATCTGCACCAGGCGGGCGAAGTCCGAGCGCGGCATGCCGGTCAGGGCCGGATCGGTGAGCATCCAGGTCACGTCCGGATCGATCGGTTGGTTGGTCTCGGCTTCTTCGGAAAGTCTGGGAGGGGTGGGGGCCAGGGTGTAGTTCCAGTCGCCGTGGAATGCATCGGGTGTGATCGGCAGGGCATGGAACTCGGCGGGCGTGACGGCGGTGCCCAGTGGGTAGTTGCCGGTGTCCAGTTCGGCGCTGACTCTCAGTCCGGCCTCTGTTGTCGTCGCGGCGATCGTCTCGATGACGACCTGGTAGCTGGTCAGCGGGCGGCCACGCCAGTTGGCGGTGATGTGGCAGAACATCCGGTGCTCGATCTTGTTCCACTTCGAAGTGCCGGGAGGAAAGTGGCAGACCGTGATCTCAAGGCCGCTCTCGCGGGCGAAGTCGTGTAGTTGCTTCTTCCATGTCCAGTAGCGGGGGTTGTTGGAGCCACCGGCGTCCGCGGTGATCAACAGCCGGGTGGCGTGCGGGTGGTCGAGACAACCGCGGCGTCGCCACCAGCGGCGGACGGACTCCACCGCGAACTCGGCGGTGTCGTGATCGGTTCCGACGTTGACCCAGCCGCTGTTGGTGGCGAGGTCGTAGATTCCGTAGGGGATGGCCACTGGCTGGTCGCTGGTGACGAGGGTGTGGCTGTCCACCTTGATCGGGTTCTTTCCCGGTTGCCAGGTACGTCCAGGCCGGTCGCGGTTGCCGAGCCACTCTTTGGCTTTGGTGTCGATGCTGATCACCGGCTGGTCGTCGTCGAGGAAGGCGGCGGCGGTGGCGTTGAGATGGGCAAACTGGGCGTCGCGATCCGGATGCCGGGTGCCTTCGGTGGTCTTGGCCGTGCCCTGCAGGCTGTAGCCCAGGCCGTGCAGCAGGTGGCCGACGGTTGTGGCACCGATCGGATGCTTCTGCGCGGAAAGGGCATGGGCCAGGCTGCGCAGCGACAGCGTGGTCCAGCGCAGTGGGGAGACGGGGTCGCCGCGAGTGTGCGGCTCGATCAGTGACTCAAGGGCCGGTAGCAGGCCGGGGTCGGTGACTGTCAGCGGTTTGCGCCCGGCGCCCGAGGCCCGGATGCGGCGGGTCGGCGCGGGGTGCGTCTCCAGCTCGATGATGCCACGCGCGATGGTGGCGGTACTGATGCCGGAGGCTGCGGCCACCAGGGCAATCCCGCCATGGCCGAGCACGGCGGCCTCGCTGGCCAGGTAGAGGCGACGGCACCGCTCGTCAAGGTGCGGCAGGATCTGCTCGAACTTGGCCCGCAGCTCGGCTGCGGGTACATCTTCCTTCGAAGAGGCGGTCATGCTCCAGCGTCTCACCGTCGACCCGGTCCCGCAGATCAACTCTGACAGTTATTCACGAACAAGCCCTGGGCAAGCGCGGCAACTGCCAGATCGGCGTCAGCGTGAACCTGGTGTCGGACCGCGCGTCCTCGGCCGTCGACTGGCGCCTGTTCCTGCCCGAGAGCTGGGACGACGCCAAGCACGGCGAGGACGCGCCGCTGGCCGGGGCGATCCGGCGCCGCCGCGCCAAGGCCGCCGTCCCCGACGCGGCACGCCACCGGGAGAAGTGGCGCCTGGCACTGGACATGCTCGACGAGGTGCGCGGCAACTGGGAACTGCCCGATCTGCCGGTCGTCGCCGACGCGGGGTACGGGGACGCCACGGGCTTCCGTGAGGGCCTGACCGAGCGCGGTCTGACCTACGCGGTCGCGGTCAAGGCCACCACGACCGCACACCCGGGCGACGCGAGCCCCGAGCGCCCGCCGTACTCCGGGCAGGGCCGGCCTCCCGTGTCCGCCTACCCCCAGCCGCACACCACCTTGCGCGCGCTGGCCCTGGCAGCCGGACAAGCGGCCACCCGCACCGTCACCTGGCGCCAGGGCGGCAAGGCCACCAAACGCAACCCGAACGCCCACATGCGCTCGCGGTTCCTGTCCCTGCGGGTCCGCCCGGCCAACCGATCCATCCGGCGAAGCGCCGACGGTGCGCTGCCCGAATGCCGGCTGCTCGTCGAGTGGCCACCTGACTCCGCCGAGCCGACCGACTACTGGCTCTCGACACTGCCCGTCGACACCCCACTGCGCGAGCTGGCCCGAATCGCCAAGATCCGCTGGAGAGTTGAGCACGACTACCGCGAGCTCAAAGACGGTCTGGGACTGGACCACTTCGAGGGCCGCAACTACCTCGGCTGGCACCGCCACGTCACCCTCGCCTCACTCGCCCAGGCCTTCTGCACCCTGCTCAGGCTCGACCCAAAAGTCCCTGCGCCGGCCTGACCCTCTACGCGGTCCTCCGCGAACTCCAGGCCCTCCTGGCCACCTGGACCGGCGCCTGCTCGATATGCGGCCAACCCGCCCCAACCCCCGAACCTCATCACAGGACCTAACAAAGCCCTACTATCTCCTTGTTCGACAAGTTCACCGCCAGACATCGCGAGATCTCCTCACGGTCGGCCATCGTCAGCGGACGGCGCTGTTGCCCCACGGACCACTCCCTCATGGATCGGTCCGTCGAGACTGCCAAGGTCAAAAGCTCAACGAGGGCAGGAAGCCTACTTCTCCCGGTAAGTCCCCAACCCGCCGATCTTCCGGAAGGTCCGATTGCCTTCACCGCTTGGGATCAAGGTCCCCTCATGCCGCAGCATGTAGCACCCGGTCTCATCTCATGGGCATCGGACATCGAGCCAGGCACCATCGAGCAGGCCGCCCGCACCCGGCGAGGTCGTTTCGGCGCTTACCTAATACGCCATAAATCCTCCCATATAAGATCATGGGACCCTTCGTCCCCACGAGGCCCACGGGTCTCGTGGGGCGGCAATGATCGACAGAAGGAACGAACCCCATGAGAACTCGGAGCAAGATCGCAACTCTGGCGAGTGCGGCGCTGGTCTCCACCTGGCTGGTGGCCGGTGCCACTCCGGCCAGTGCGGCCGGTCCCTGCGGCGGCGGCTACAGCCGCGTCGGCGTCTACGCCATCCCCGCCAGCGGTGCCAGGACGGGCACCCTGGAGGTCTACTACAGCTCCAGCTCGGGCAAGAACTGCGCCCTCACCTACGGCTACGGTTCCTACGCCGGCCGGGTGAACCGCAAGGCGGTCGCGATCGGCCTCGGAGGAGCGACGGCCTGGGCCGGCGCCGACAACGGAATGTTCGCGCACTACGCGGGTCCGGTGTACGTCTCGGCCCGGGGCAAGTGCATCGACGTCCGGGGGCAGGTCGCGACCGGGGTGCGGAATCTGAACAGGGTGCACTGCGGCTGAGTGAGCGGGCAGTCGCACGACGCCCACGTTCGCCGGTGTGGTGCGCCGGGAGATCGGCGCGTCGGCGGGTGAGGTGTCCGGTCGGCATGGAGTCGGCCATGGTCTTTTCAAAGTTAGTTGATCATTGTTTGGCTGCTTGTCCGCTGGCGTGCGCGCCCCGTCTGGTGACATGACGATGGCCTCTGGCCTGGGATGATGGAGTTCTCTACGCTTCGTCACCACAGGCCCGGAGGCCATCTGTATGTCAGTTTCGCATGCTCTGGGTCCGGCTGTCGTCGTCGCGGACGGCGGGCTCGTTCCCCGGTTCCCCGCCCCCGGGAACGATCGCCGCGAGTACGCCGTGACCATCGTCCTCCACCCGCTGTCCAGACGGCGCGACGCCACCGCGTTCCACCTCGAATCCGGGCGCCTGTGCGTGCTGGCCTCACGCCACCGCCACGCCTGCATCGTCGTCGCCCGCGCCGGGATCCCCGAGCTCCTCGACGCCCACCCCAGCACGGGGCGGGTGCGGCTCAACGTGCCGATCTGGAGACGGTCTACTGGGACGCCGGCACCGCCCGGCTACTGCCTCGCCTGCTCAAGGGCCGTACGTGCGGGCCGGTGTTCGTCACCCACCGCCGGCCCGGTCCGGGGAAGGTCGTCAGCCCGCGCGACGTGTGCCCGGACACCGGATTTGCACGCCTCTCGTACGGCCAGGCCCGTGCCCTACTGGACGAGCACACCGCCGTACGCGGGCCGGGCACGGGCTGGGACCTGCACGAATACCGCCACTCCTCCATGACCCACCTCGGCAAGGCCGGAGCGAGCCTGCTGATGCTGATGGCCAAGTCGAGGCACAAGAAGCCGGAGAACGTCCGCCGCTACTTCAAGCCCTCCCCGAAGCCATCGCCGAGGTCACCAGCCTGCTGGCCCCCGGCGACAGCCGACACTGAGCTGTGGTCAATTACCGGTCAGGCGCCAAAGCGATGTGATCTCCGCAGCGCGGGCAGCGTGGAGGGGATCGGTGGTGTCCCTCGTTCGTGGATGCCGTGGCCTGGCGTCAACCCTGTCCAGCACGTGCAGACCTGCTGCCTCAATGACGGCCAGCAGTTCACGGCGCGTCCGGAGTCCGAGGCGCTCGGCCAGGTCCGACAGGATGAGCCATCCTTCACCTCCCGGTTCGAGGTGGGCGGTAAGTCCGTTGAGGAAGCTGTGAAGCATGTTGCTGTCCGGGTCGTAAACGCCTTGCTCGACCGCCGAGGTGGGCCGGGCGGGAATCCAGGGCGGGTTGCAGACGATGAGGTCGGCGCGGCCTTCGGGAAAGAGGCCAGGGCCCCAGACATCGATGTGCGCGCTGAAGTGCAGTCGGCGGACGTTCTGGCGCGCGCAGGCCAGGGCGCGCGGGCTGATGTCGGTGGCCACGATGTGGTCGAGCCCCCGGTGGGCCAGGACGACGGCGAGCACACCCGTCCCCGTGCCGAGGTCGAACGCGGTACGGCGACCGGCACGGTGGTCTGCCGGCCCAGGGAGTGACGCCTGCGCGACCAGGTCGACGTACTCACCCCTGACCGGGGAGAACACGCCGTAATGCGGGTGAATACGAGCGTCGAGGGCCGGTACCGCCACGCCCTTCTTGCGCCACTGATGCGCCCCGATCACGCCCAGCAGCTCTGTGAGGGAGACCACCAATGGCTTGTGAGGCGGACCGTATGCCTCGGAGCATGCCTGACGCACATCGGGAGCTCTGCGCAGGCCCAGGGAATAGTCGTCCTCCAGCAGCACGAGGAGCCTGCCCAAGACGCGGGCACGGTGGCCGCGGGCCCGGCGGTGCAGATGGAAGGAGTCAGCCGGGGTGTCACCCGGCCGGGGAGCTTTCCGGCCGATGCGACGGCTCATCGCTTGCAGCAGCTGACGGGCGTTGTGGAAGTCGCCGCGCCACAACAAGGCCGTGCCTTCACAGGCCAGCCGGTAGGCGGTATCGGCTTTCGTGCGGTCGTCCGCGACGACGACCCGGCGGGGAAGCGGTGTCGCGCTCTCGGAATGCCAGCGGGCGGATCGGGCGGTGTGGGATTCGGTCCAGTGGATCGTGGACACCACGTACTCCTCGTGATCGAACGTGCAGGGGCACGAAGAGCACTTCGACGAGGAGCAGGAGAAACGGCCCGTGCTACAGCACGGGCGCGAGTGTCAGGGCAGGCAGGGCTACCGCTCCCGCGTCGAAGCGCGAGAGGAGAAATCGCCGAGAACCATGCCGAGCGTCACGACCAGCCCTTTCAGAGAGATGACGTAAGAGGTTTGCACAGCTCTCTCCCCGCAGGCAAACCCAGCCCATTGGCGCCGGGCGGGGAGAGCTCAACGCTCCCCGCCCGGCCCGGCGCATCACTCGTCGATGGCGTCCGGGTCGCGCAGCGGTCGCAGGCCGCCGGGGAGGTCCGGGAGCTGGAAGGAGTAGCGGCCGAACATGTCGATGTGGTGCCGTACGAACGGTGAGAGGCGGGCCACGTCCTCGTCGCGGACGTCGAAGCCGTCCGCCCGCAGCTGGGCCACCGCAGCGTCCATGTACCTGGTGTTGAAGAGGACCATGGCATTGAGCACGAGTCCCAGCGCGCCGATCTGGTCCTCCATGCCGTCCTGGTAGCGCTGGTACAGCTGCCCCGAGCGGCCGTGGAAGATCTTCCGGGCGAGCGCGTGGCGGCCCTCCTGGAGGTTGGCTTGCGCCTTGATCTGCCGCCGGTAGCCGGGCTCGTCAGCCAGGCGAAGGACGTGCAGGCTCTTGGCGATCCGCCCGTAGTGCGCGATCGCGTCCCCCAGCGGCGTGGGCCGTCCATCCCGCGACAGCATCCGGATGACGTCGTACGCGCGCACGGCGCCGGTGTGGATGGAGCCGATGATCCTCAGGATGTCCTCCCACTGCCGCTCGATCCGGACGAGGTCGACCCGGCCGCGGGCGGCGTCGGTGAAGGCGCCGTAGTCGGCGGTACGGTCGATGCGCCACATCCTCTGGTCCGGCAGGTCCGCCAGCTGCGGCGCGTACGCGAACCCGGCCAGTGTCAGGAGTCCGAACACGATGTCGCTGTACGAGGCGGTGTCGGTGACGATCATCTCCGGGCGCTTGCCGCCGTCGCGGTCGTAGAGGACGTCGAGCACGTACAGGGAGTCGCGCGAGGTGCCGGCCACCACCTTCCCGCCCAGTCCCGCCGCCTGATCGTTAATCATGTTCAGCCAAGTTGCTCCGCCCCGGCGCCCGAAATAGCGGGGATTGGGCCTGGCGTAGACGGACGGGACGGGGACGACGAACCGCATCCCGTCGACCGAGGCGACCAGCCCGCCGCCCCACGCGAGGGCGAGCGGGATCACGGCCTGGTGCTCGATGAGCGTGGCGTTCGCGGCCCGGTAGGTGGCCAGCCGCAGATAGGTCTGGTCGACGTGGGACAGCCGCCCGTACTTGAGGGCGTCGACGGAGCCGATGACCGGGGTGTAGCCGACATTGCAGCTGTGCGCGACCAGCAGTGCGGCGATCGTGACGTGCAGGTCCCGCAGCCGGGCCTCGCCGCCGGTGATGGAGGTGAACGCCTGGTCGGCGCCGGTCCACGAGAACACCTCCAGCAGCACCTCCGGCAGGTCGACGCGGGGCAGCATCGCCTCCACCGCCTTCCGCAGATGGAGCAGGGAGGCGGGTTCGGGCTCCGGCTCCGGCTCCGGCTCCAGGGCGGCAAAGTGCAGCCGTCCGTCGTCGTCGAACACGATCTGGGAGTTCGCCGGCACCCGGGCGGCGACCTCCCGGTAGGTGCCGTCCAGCAGCGCGGCCCGCGCCGCCAGGTGCTCACTCCAGGTGTGGCGCCGTCAGCACCAGCTGCCGCCACGAGCCCACGAGCAGCGACGTGTCGATCTCGGCGGGCCCGACCTTCTTGCGCCCCATCAGGTCAGGCAGCGACTTCAGAGCCTTGAGGACCGGCAGACCCTCCGGGGTGGCGCCGAAGTCGACGACCTGGACGAGGAGCTTGAGAAACGGCCGTACGGTGCCGAATCGGGTGACCAGCATCGCCCGCCATGCCTCGTCGGCGTCGGAGTCCAGCGGTGGGGTCAGCTCGAACAGCGCGGCGATCACGGCCGCCAGCTCCTGCCGGGGCACCACCGCCTCGATCCGCTCCCACATCGCCTCAACCGTCTCCACCTCCGGCGGGGAGACCTCCCCGGTGTCGGTGTCGACCTGCTCGGACATCGTGTCGAACACGACCTGGAACGCGGTCGCCAGCTTCGCCGAGGCCCGCTCGACCCGCGGCAAGGTCTTCATCTTCTGCTTCGCCGTCTCCCGCTCCGCCCTGGCCAGCAGCTTCGTGGCAATGAGCACTTCCAGCAGGTCCAGCGCGTCGTCGACCGCGCGGGTCGTCAGGTAAACCGCGGTGGCCAGCAGGGTGGCCAACCTGCGGGAGTCGCCGTGACGGCGCAGCAGTGACGCCTTGCCGTCCACCCCGTACCGCGACAGCTCCGCCAGCCGGCGCGGCGGTATCGCGGACACGTCCAGCTCGCCCATGCCCAGGTCTGTGATCTCCTCCGCCCGTTCCAGCGCCCACTTCATCTGGGGCCCGGAGATGCCTACCGGGCCGCGCCGCAGCCGGTCCAGCTCAGACACCCGCGCCCCCGGCGGCACGCTCAACAGGGAGTCGAGCACCGCCCGCTGACCGGTGTTGAGCAGCCCGTAGAGGCTGTCCCACAGCCGCTGGTTCGCCGCCTCCCGCACCGAGGCGACCAGTCGCGCGAGCGTTGTCACGCCGGGCAGCAGCACCCGCCGCTCGCGCAGCCACCCCGCCGCCGCGTCGAACAGCGCCTTCGGCCCCTCCCCGGTCGTCCAGGCCCGCGCGTCCACCCACACCCGAAGCTCCGCCTCGACCTCGGCGTACTCCGTGTACTCCAGGACCCGCCGCAGCTCGCGTACGTGGTCCAGGCGGGTGTTCTCCCGCTCGCCGTACGCCTTCAGAACCGACACGTCGCCGATGTCGAGCTGCTCGGCGAGGTAGTCGACAACCTCCGCCGGCACGTCCGTGGCATCATCGAGGAACACCCCCAGATACCGCGCGGTCGTCAGCTGCACCGCGAAGCCCAGACGGTTATGGGACCGCCGCTTGCCCTCGATCAGCTCCCGGTCCGCGTCGTCCAGGAAGAAGAATCGCTCCAGCTCTGTGCGGGACGGCGCTCCGCGAAACGCCGCATACGCGGCGGCCTGCTCATCCGTCAAAAACTCGACCGGCACCCCGGACCTCCAAACAGTCGATCAACAACGACTGCCGAAGGTTCCGCTGCCACAGAAGCCCAGGTCAAAGCCTCCCTGAGCACCACCAGGGCTTAGCGCCGGTTTTCGTTCCGATGTTCCTCAACCCCCGACTCCCGCGCCGACACAGCCTGGTCGAACAGGGCCACCACCTCATCGAGCTGATCGACCGCGGCCTGGGCCACGAACGCCGGCAGGATCGGGAACTTACGCTCCCTGCGCCGCTCCAACCCCTGATTGGTCGAGCGGCGCGCGACCTGGGCCAGGAACCGGCGCCGCTCGTTCGGCAGCACCGACACATCCATCTGGTGAGCGTCGATCGCCCGCAGCCAGGCCAGCTTGTCGATCGCGGTCTTCACCCAGGTCACCGAAGCGTCCCAGGCCGGGGCCACCAGCCACTCCAGCCGGGTCATCCCCAGCCCCGCATCCACCACCAGCATCCGCTCCAGGTCGGCGCGGACCTCCTCCGTCAGCAAGTGCCCCACCAACTACGAGGTCAGACCGGCGCCGCCCTTGCGCGCCGTGCCGACCATCTTGGCCAAGACCAGGGCACCGGGCCGGATCACCTTGGCCGCCACCAGATACTCGCGCGCCAGGTTGAACAGCAGCATCGGCGAATCATGCTCCATCGCCCGATCCAGCAGGAACTGCTCCAACTCCTTCATCGCCCGGCCCTCTGCGGGAGCGGTCTTCCACTCCAGATACTTGGCGACCTGCGCCAGATGATCCGAACGGGCCTGCGCACGTTGCCCGTATAACGACAACGCCACCGACGACACGCCCAGCCGCTCCGCGACCCAGGCCACCGCCACCGGCGGCGCCAAGGCCACATCATCGGGCACGAACCCGAGCCACGGCAGCGCACAGAGCTGGACCAGCATGCCCAACTGATCCACGGAGCGCCGCCCACGACCTGGATCGACAAACGCCACATCAGCCGACGTCGGCGTGAAATACCAAATCAACTCATCGCTGCTGATCTCCGGGAACGAGCACAGCTGCTCCAACCGCTCCTCGGAGAACATCTTCTCTGACAACGCACCACCCCACATGCCGTACCGGACAAAACCGGAACGAACGTAGCGGCAGTGATCACCAACCGCCACAGGCGGTCAAACACCTCCATTACCGCAGGTCAGAGGCTACTTCGCTGGAAATTTCTTCATTGCTACCGGAACCCCATCTACCACGCTACCGACACCGCCATCACCATCGGCATCCAAGGCCCCGACACCCAAGAACGCATCAACCAACTCCGCGACGCGCTGTCCAAACTCATCACCAAGCACGGCTGGACCACCCGGGACGAACCCCGCTGACCAGCGACCCAACGCTTAGCGGGAAATCCCGGCCGTATATGACCACGACCCCGAGTAGACGCCCGGTCGTCCTCAGCGCGTGAGGAGCCCCCGGGACTCCAGGTCGGCGAGAGTGGCGGACGGGATCGCCGCGCACTCCGCCACCTTGATCTCCTTGAGAGCCGGAAGATCGGGGACCGCGCCCAGATCGACCAGCGAGGGGCACTGGTAGAGCTCCAGCGTGCGCAGGGCCGGCAGATCATCAGGGACGCCGAGGGTCTGCAAGCTATCGGTGAACACCACCCTGAGGATTTCGAGGTGCCACAGCCCGGAGAAGGGGCTGAGATCGGCGAGTTGGTCGAGGCCCTGGAGGGTTAGCTCCCGCAGGGCGGGCATCGCGGCGAGGGCCGAGAAGTCTCGCAGGTCCGTCGAATAGCACAAGGTGACCTCGTTGATCGATGGATGCCCTTCGAGCCCGTCGAGCGAGGTGAGCCTATTGCAACCGTTGATCACGATCTCGGTGAGGGCCGGGAGCCGCGAGAGCGGACGCAGGTCGGGAAGCGAAGCGGACGGCAAGCCCAGAGCGGTGAGACGGGGGTGGTGACCGAGACCGTCCAGGCTCTTCAAGTTCGTGGCTCCGCTGAGCCACAGCCGACGCAGCCCGGGCATCGAGTCGATGCCCTCCAGACTGGTCAGACGCGAACAGTGCAGCGTCAGCTCGGAGACGGAGCCGAGATCGCGCAGCCCGGCAAGAGACTCGATCTTGGTGAAGGCCAGGTCCAGCTCGGTCAAGTTGCGCAGCCCCGCCAGAGAGCTCACGTCATGGACGAAACGGCAGTTCTCGAGGTTGAGATACTCCAGCTCGCCAAAGGCGCCGCCGACCCCGGCGACACTGCGCACCCCGGAACTCTGCAGGTCGAGCCGGCGAAGACGACGCAGGCCGAACAGCGCAGAGATATCCGACACCCCGCGGCAGCTGCGCAGGTTGAGGTTCTTCAGGGCAGTCAGCCCGGCGAGCGGGGTGAGATCGGTAACGGCCGCAGCGCCCTGGAGGTCGAGCTCGACCAGCCCGGTCAGCGGGGCCAACTCGGACAGATCCGTCAGGTGCCTGCAGCCGACCAGCCGCAGCGACCGCAGGCTCGTCAGATGCCGGACGCCGTCCAAGGACTCACGCTTGCGCAGTTCCAGCGCGGTGCGCCCCTCGCGCACGAACGCCGGGGCGAGAAGGAACTCGGCGAACCCGTCCGGGTCAGAGGCCTGCGCCCAGAGCTTGAGCAGCTTGTCGGTGGAGGCGTCCGCGACCTCCGCGAACTCGGCGGCCAGTTCGAGAGCATCGCCACCGCCGCTCAGAACGAGTTCCCTGACCGCCTTCCACGCCCGCGCGGGCGACGCGGACGCGAGCTTGGCGGACAGGGCCGACAGATCGGGAGTTCCTGAAGCGGAGGTCATGGCCCTGCACCATACAGAGCGACCCGGACATTCGTCCAAGGAACTGATCATGACCCCTCACTCAAACCCGCGGACCGACACCGACCGACAGGCTCGCCCCCTGGCCAAAACCTCCGGCATCCGGCGGTCTTGAGCGCGTCGAGCCGGCCTTCAGGGTGGCTCCCGTCCTCCCCGACATCCGGGGTCCCGGTAGTAACGGCGCAGGAAACAACGGATATGCAGGTCAGCGGTCCGTTTTCCAGGCTGTGCTCGAAGCTCTTTACGGGGGCTTCGACCTGCAGATCCGTCGAAAATTTCCCCAGTACTACCAGGACCCCTATGTCGCTCCGCCGCGCCCTCGCCACCGTGCTGCACCAGCGCGGGCGGCATGAGGAGGCGGAGCCGGCTTACCGGCAGGTCTAGCCGACCAAGAGCGGGTGCTGGGCAGGCAGGGTGCTCACCTGGGCGGACGCCGTCGTTTGCGGCTGGTGGATCGAGCCTTACCGACACCCCTACTGATGTAGCCACCCACCTTTTCTTTCTGGAGAGAGTCTTTAGTCCATCTGTAAGTGATCTTGAAATTGACCGGACGCCTTTACTATGTAGATTAACAACTTGGCGGCGCCTCGCCGTCATCGTCGAGGACACGACCATGCGCACCATCTCGAGTGCCACGATCCTCAACAGGTGAGACTCCCTCTCTTGGTGATCCACCTCATCCCCCACCCACGAACGACCAGCAGAAAGACAGGAACGCGCTGAAAGCCCGGCCCTCACCGGCACACCCAACAACGCGAACACAACCACCAGGCCACTCCCCCACTGAGTTTCCCAGCCGACACAGGATCAACTCGGGTGAGGTGGCCGTGCTACGGGGGAAAGCTCAAACTGGTCACGCTGTATCACCAACGGTGGGAAGTGGAATCGGCATACTTCGCGATCAAAAAGAGCATGCTCGGCCGCCGCGTACTGCGCGCCCGCACCCTGCCCGGTGCCGCCCAGGAGATCTACGCCCTGCTGAGCGCCTATCAGGTCATCCGGATCGCCATCGCCGACGCCACCGCCTGTGGCATCGATCCCGACCGGGGGAGCTTCACCGTCGCCTTTCAGACCGCCCGCGATCAGATCGTCCAAGCCGCGAACGTGATCGCCGGCACCACCATCGACCTCGTTGGCACCATCGGACGAGCCGTGTTGGACCGGCCACCGCGCACACCGCCCATCAGTACCTGGGCTCGGTCGGGAAGATCGAGAACGGGATCGTGGCGGTGACCACCCTGTGGGCCGACGAGCGGGTCTACTATCCGCTGCACGCGCTGCCCTATACCCCCGCGGGTCGGCTGCCCGGGGCCGCAGCGATCCGGCGTTTCACACCAAACCGCAGCTCGCGGCCGCTCTGGCGGGCCAAGCTCAGGCCGCCGCCGTGCCGTTTCGGGCGCTGGTGGCCGACTGCGCCTACGGTGACAATGCGGCCCACGCCGCTGAACTGTGGGCCGCTGGATTGGCCGTTCGTGCTCGCGCTCAAGCCGCACCAGGGCTCCTGGGCCCCGATGAATGAGGCGCACACGCCGATCGACGCCGCCCGTGAGCTTGCCTGGGGAGGTCCCCAAGCACCGGGCGCCTGGACCACGGTCGTGCGGCGGTTCCGCGACGGCCACACCAGCGTGTGGTGGGCCGCCGACGCGGTCCTGGGCGGTTACGGCCCGCACCAGGCGGTCCGGCTGATCATCGCGACCACCGACCCGGCGACGCTGCCGGCCAAGGCCACCTGGTACCTGGCCACCAGTCTGCCCCGCCCCGGCGGTCCGCGCGCTGCCCTCTCGTCTTTCCCGCCCGCCGACCTGGCCGAGATCGTGCGCCTCTACGGCCTGCGCACCTGGATCGAACAGGGCTACAAGCAGGTCAAGGACGAACTGGGCTGGGCCGACTTCCAGGTCCGCTCCGGAATCTGTCAAACCGGTTGAGACATCAGGCTACTTGTGTGGTTTGTGGTGAAGGATCGACCTCTTGGGTCGTGGGTGGTTTGTTGATCCACACTCGTGAGGGCAGCGGCGGCGGACAGGGCCGCCGGCCGTGGAACCGCTCGGGGTGGGCCAGGAACGCCGCGTTCAGCGTGGCGGCCCGCCTGGCGTGGATCTCGGCCGCGGAGCCGTCGTGCACCGATGCCGGGGTGTGCATTCCGATGCCGGAATGGCGATGCTCATTGTTGTAGTACCGGAAGAACTGGTCGCAAAAGACGTTGGCATCTTCGATGGACCCGAACGGGCCAGGAAACGCGGGACAGTACTTGAGTGTTTTGAACTGCGCTTCTGAGTACGGATTGTCGTTGGACACACGCGGCCGTGAATGGGACTGGTCGATTCCCAGCAGCGCGAGCAGCCCGGAAACGGTGTTCGAGGTCATCGAGGTGCCACGGTCGGCGTGGATCGCGCCGGGGGCGATCCCGCCGTTGGCCTCGATCGCGTGCTCGATGAACTCCCTGGCAAGGGTTCCCGTCTCCGTCGGCCAGATCTCCCACCAGATCACTTTCCGCGAGAAGATATCGATGATGACATACAGCAGGTAATAGACGCCGCGCACCGGTCCTTTTAGTTTCGTGATATCCCACGACCACACCTGATTCGGCCCGTCGGCTTCCAGTTCGGGTTTCTTCTTCGCCGGATGGACGGCCTGGACGCGCCGCTCACCGGACTGGCCGCGCTGGCGCAGCAGCCGGTACATCGTGGCCTGCGAGCACAGGTAGACGCCCTCGTCCAGCAGGGTCGCCCACGCCTGGCCCGGTGACTTGTCGGCGAACCGGGGCGAGTCCAGCACGGCCAGCACCTGCTCGCGCTCGTGTTCCGACAATTGGGCCGGGTGATGAAATGGGCGGCGTGGACCCAGCCGGGGCGGGGTGGGATTACGGCGCCGGTGCAACGTGGCCCGCGACCTTCCCAAGATCGCACATGCCCTGGCCGTGCCGAGCAACTCCTCCATTTCCGGGAAATGCTCGTCGATGACCCGAGTCAGTTCGTGTCGGAGTCCGCGCTGCTTGAGATGTCCCGAAGCAGCGCGAATGCTTTTCCCGCGATATCAAGCGCGGTCCTGGTCTTCCCGAGTTCGCCGCTGAGCTTCTCGTTTTTGGCCTCCAGTTTCGCCGCGTCGGCCTTGAGCTTTCTGTTCTCGGCCCGCAACCGGGCCAGCTCCTCCGACTCCGTGCTTTTTTTCGGCTTACCCGTCGAAGCGGCCAGTGTGCCGTTCTCCTGCTGCTTTCGCCAGTGCTCGATGTGGGAGTGATACAGCTTCTCGGTGCGCATCAGCGCGCCACGCTCGGGGCTGCCCTCGGGCAGGGCGTCATAGGCCGCCAAGATCCGCGCCTTGTAGGCGGCGGTGAAGGTCCGGCGCACCGGCCGGCGCACCCGATCGTCGGTCACCAGACCATCCTGCCCCCTCATGGCGGCCTGGTCTGCGAGGGTCATCGTCACTGTCTCGATCATCCTGTCTCGCCCTGTTTCACATCATGAAGACTCATTCATCCCATGTCTCACAAGAGTCTGACAGAGAGGGCTCCGATGCCGCGATCCGCCGCCACCGGGCCCTGGTGATGTGCGCGTTCACCTTCTGCCGGCATACCCGGCCCGCCGATCCGGCCACATCACCGCAGGTCCCGCCCGCCCCGGCCGAGGTTAGCGGCGGAGAGAGAGGGCTCACCGTCACGGTGCCACCCGTGCCACTGTGCCGGCCCCGGGCCGTCCGCTACGTCCGCGGCTGGCTGACCCCCTGCGCACTGCTGCAACGCTGGTGGCGCAACTGGTCGAGCAGGCCCCCGCTCGCTGAACTACAAGCCCTGGTCACAGCCGTCACCGCAGGATGATCCCTCAACCTCTACGCCCCGCCCTAACAAACCACCGACTGGATGATTGAGTCCAGGGGATCGCCTGCGGAAACAGGGCGAGGGCGTTCAGGATCCGTTTGTGACGACAGACCTAAACACCCTCGCCATCGCAATCTACGTCAAGATCGACGACGCGCTGAAGGCTTCGCCGGATTTGGTGCCCTGGCGTCCGAAGGGTGGCATCGCACCTACGCTCAGTGACGCTGAGCTGATCACGCCGGCGGTGATGTCGGCGCTGCTGGGCTTCACCTCCGAGCGGCGCCGGCTGCGCCACGCGTACGCCGAACTGACCGGCATGTTCCCGTATCTGCCTGGCCAGTCGGGCTACGGCAAGCGGCTCCGCAAGGCGTCCGGCCTGGTCCTGCACATGATCAGGATGCTCGCGGCCGACACCTCGCTGTGGAGCGATGACGTGTGGGTCATCGACTCCACCCCGGTGGAGTGCGGCCGCTCCCGGGAGACGGCCCGGCGCAGTGATCTCGCCGGGTGGGCGACTTACGGCTACTGCGCCAGTCACTCCCGGTATTTTTGGGGGTTGCGGCTGCATCTGCTGTGCACCCTGGGCGGGCTGCCGGTCGCCTTCGCGCTCACCGGCGCCAAGGCCGACGAACGAAAGACCCTGCTGGGGATGCTCGACGCCGCCCCCGAGCTGGTGGCGGCCCACCCGGGTCAAACGATCATCGGCGACAAGAACTACTACGGCCGCGCGTTCGAACGGGCTGTCGCCGACCGTGACCTGACCTTGCTGCGGCCGGCCCGCAAGAACGAGCCCGAACGGGCCGGCGCACAGCTGTTCAAGCCGTTACGACAGGTCATAGAGTCGATCAACCAGACCTTCAAGGGGCCGCTTGACCTGGAGCGTCACGGCGGCCGCACGCCTGCCGGAGTCGTCATCCGCGTGCTTACCCGGATCCTCGCGCTGACCGCCGCGATCTGGCACAACGACAAAACCGGCCAGCCGATCAAACGATCCCTGATCGCTTACGACCACTGAACGTGACCAGACCCCCTGGACTCAGGGATCTAGGCCTTGGCGGGTCCCCCGGACAACCGGTTTTCGGGGCTCGAGTCGGGCCAGCGGCGAACCCTCCAGCGCGACCGTGTACGCGGCGAGCACCTCCTCATAGTCAGGGGGTCGCGCAGAACCAGCTGAGTGTTTCCGGAAGCCGGAAGCCATTGAAGGCCAAGTTCGCCAAACACGGGAAGATCGGCGCAGACAGTCACGCTTCAGGCTTCAGTAAGCCATTTGACCAGCCCGCTGCCCCTTTCCGGCGTACTTGGTAAGCCCCCCTTGATGGACGCGAACCGTACCTGTATGTGGCCGCGACCAGGTCCATACCGGGTTCGTACCAGCGCGGCTCCCTCCTTTTCGTGACACGATCAACATAATTGAGACGATCAACCTGGTCAGGATCGATACTCGATGCCCTCACCCGGGCAATCCCAGGCACGTCCCCTTCACCAACACCCGTGTCACGCCACCCGGCGAGCGTGCCGCCCGGGCGTCCGGCAGGAGGAACACATGCGTCTCGTTACACAGATCGGAGTGGCCGCCACTCTCATGGTGGGCCCGGGCACCCCGACCGGGCCGGTCGCCACACCCACACCCACCGCCACACCCACGCCCACGCCCACCGCCACCGCCACCGCCAGCGCCAGCGCCAGCGCCAGCGTGACGACCAGAACCAACCACACAATGTCGCTGCCCTCCACAGGCGGCAGAAACACCATCCCCCCGATGCTGAAGAACATCCCGTCACTCCGCATCCTTCCCCTGCAGCCCCGCCAGGCCAGCCACGTCCGGATATTCGTGCACTGCCCTCCGAAGTCGAATCACGCGATCATCGGCTCCACCGCGTTCAACCTGAAGGGGTCGAGACATATCTACCGGGAGGTGGGGGTGGGAGTCTCCAAACGGGGTCTGGGACACCACAGCGCGTCCATCTCCTACTACGCCCTGCCGGGATTCCACGAGGCGTGCCTGAAGTGTGTGAAGGTCACGATGAACCAGAAGACCCGCATCAGGCGAATCCGGGTGCTCGG